>CAXTVD010000009.1:22578-29097 GCA_964247575.1 uncultured Lichenihabitans sp. | reverse complement strand
CCGCGCCCGCCACCGCCGTCGCCGCAATCGTGTCCTTGCCCGGGCTCGACACGTCGCCCGGCAGCCCGCCCGTCGCCGTCACCGCGATCCCCGTGCCGGCCGTCACCGTGCCCAGCACCTGCGCCGTGGTCGCCAGCGACAGCGCGTTCAGCGCCACCCCCGCCGCCGCCCCGGTGGCGGACTTCACCGTGCTGGCGTCCGCGCTCACCGCCGAATCCACATCCGACAGCGCCGTGACCGCCACCGACCCGGTCGTGCTCACCAGCGTGCCGGCGCTCTCCTGCGCCAGCGCCTGGCCGCCCACGATCGACAGCGCCAGCGCCCCCGCCAGCCCCATCTGCCCCGACGAGGTCGTCGCCGAGGGCGCCGCCGCGCTGGTGCCGCCCTCGCTGTTGGCGAAGCCGAGTTCGGTCTTGCTCTGGTCGTCGCTGGTGGCCTGGCTGCCGCTCGCCTTGCCGCCGCCCGCCGAGGCCGTGGCCGCCAGCGTCACGTCCACCGTGCTCGTCGCCCCGACCGTCACCGCGCCCGTGGTGCTGAGCGAGCGCGCCAGCGTCGCCTGGCTGGTGTCGCCCACCACCGCCAGGGTCAGGCTCAGCCCGGCCCCCGCCGTGCTGCCCGTGCCGGCCGAGCCCGCCGTCCCGTCGATCGCCACCGCTTCGCTCGCCTGCAGCGACACCGGCCCCTTCAGCGTCAGCGCCGTGCCGGCCGGCAGCAGCGCCTGCGCGTCGCCGCTCGACACCACCAGATAGGTCGAGGGCGCCACGCCCACCGACCCGCCTGTCGAGCCCGCCTGCGCCTTGCCATGCGCCGCGTGGCTGCCGGTCGCCGCCAGCGCCAGCCCGCCCGTGCCCGCCACCGCCGCCGTGCCCACCACCTGCGCCGTGGCGTCGCTGCCCAGCAGCGCCAGCGCCACCCCGAGCCCGATCCCCACGCCCGATCCCGTCGTCGCCGCCGCCGTCGCCACCGTGGTGGTGTCGGTCGCCACCCCCGCCGTCAGCCCGATCAGCCCCGTCCCGCCGTTCAGGCTCGACGCCGCCCCCGCCTGCGCCACCGCATCGAGGTTCACCGCGTTCAGCCCCAGCGCCCCCGCCAGCCCGAAGCTCGTCGCCCCCGCGCCCGCCACCGCCGTCGCCGCAATCGTGTCCTTGCCCGGGCTCGACACGTCCGTCGCGATCCCCGCGGCCTGGACCGTGATCCCGGTCACCGTGGAGACCGTGCCCAGCACCTGCGCCGTGGTCGCCAGCGACAGCGCGTTGAGTGCGGCCGCGGCCGCCGCTCCTGCCGCAGAGGTCACCGTGCTCGCATCGGCCGAGGTGGTGGCGTCGACGTCGTGCAGCGCCTGCAAGGTGAAGGAGGTCGTGCTCGTCAGCGCGCCTCCCGTGTCCAGGGTCGCGGTCGACCCGCCCCCGAGGCTGTCGACCGCGATCGCGGCTGCGGAGCCGAACTTGCCTGACGAGGTCTGGGCGGAGGGGACGGGCGAGGTCCGGCCCGTCTCGCCTTGGTCGAAGCCGAGCACCGTGGCAATCTGCTGGTCGGCCTGGCCGCCCTTGCCCGTGTCGCCCGCCGCTGCAGCGGTGGCCTTCGTGGTGTCGTCGGAGAGGACGCGGCTCGAGACCTTCCCCGCTCCGGTCACGGCGATCGACCGGTTGAGACGCGAGACGAGGCTGGGCGCCCCGAGCGAAAGGGCGATGGCGGCACCGGCCGCCGTGGCACCGGTCGTCGCGCCGTTGGCGATCGTCTTGACCGTCCGCCCGCGCTGGTTGTCGAGGGTCAGGCCCTGGGCCTTGAGGCCGGTCCCCTGCTCGACGGACACCAGGCTGCTGTTGCCCGAGGACGAGAGCGCCAGGACCGGCGTGAGCGCACTGCCGCCCGCGGCGCCCGCCGACGCGGTCGTCGTCACCATGTCCGTCCCGAGCCCGGTCAGGCCCACCGCTCCCGCACCGGTCACGGTGCCGGCGATCGTCGCCGCGAGATTGTCCCCCGTGAAGTTCAGCGCGACGGAGGCGCCCACCCCCGCGGCGACGCCGGCCTGGACGGCGGCCGTGGACGAGGTCGTCGCGGCACTGGTGATCGTCGCCCCGATGGCGAGCGCCAGGCCACCGAGCGACAGGGTCCCGCCCGCCAGCACGCTCGCCGTCGCATTCGCGGACACGTCGTTGTCCGACAGGGCGCCGACGACGCCCGTGGCGCTCGGCGATCCGATGCCCGACACGGCCGAGGCGGAGACCGTCGAGTTCTCCGTCGCGGCGAGCGCGAACGTCTGGGGCGTCGCGCCGAAGGACGGCGTCACCGTCACGGCGCCGCTCACACCCGTCTTGCTCGTCTCGTTCACGATGTTGAGCGCCACGGCGGGCGCCACGCCCGTCGTCGTATTCGTGCCGCTGGCGTCCGCGAGGGCGGTCACCGTATGGGTGCCGGTGCTGCCGACCGTGACGCCGGTGCCCCCGACCGTCACGCCCAGGGTCCCGCCGAGGGTCACGGTGTCGGTGTTGTCGACGGCGTTCAGGGCGACCGCCGCCCCGACCGTGACGGGGCCGTCGGGCGTCTTGGCACCCGCGCGGGCCAGCAGGGCGCCCGCCCGGGGCGTGCTCCCGGTCACGCCGCCCGGGGCGGCAAAGGCCTTCGTGTTGTCCACCATCACGGACGAGGCGTTGAGGCCGACCGACCCCGACTGGATCGTGTTCGTGCCGCCGGTCGTCAGGCTGGCGCCGCCCGTGATGATGCTGTTGGCCACTGCCGCGCCGGCATTGGCGGGCGCTCCCCGGGCGTCGGCGGTCGTGGTGATCGTGCCGGTATTGGTCGAGCCGAGCGTGACGAGGGATTGGCTGCTGAGCGTGGAGTTGGTCAGGTTGAGGGCCGACGTGGCGTTCAGCACCGAGACCGCCACGGCCGCATCCGCCGCGCCGTTCGAGGCGCCGGCGACCGGCGTGGCGCTGGTCGTGATCGTGGCGTTGGTCGCCGATTCGATGTCGATCGCGCCGACGGTCGTGATCTGCGAGCCGACGACGTTGACCTGCGCCGAATCGGTCAGCCCGATTGCGGCGGCGGTGGTCGCCGTCGCGCTCTGGGCGTCCTTGGCGAGGGCGGAGAGGTGAACCGAGCCGGCCTGCAGCGTGGCATTGGTGAGCGACACGGCCGACGACGTGGTCGAGAGCGTGCCCGTGATGCCGTCGATGCTCTGGGAGGTGACCTTGGCGGCGCCCGCGCTGCTGAAATCGAGGCTGTCCAGGCCGAGATTGACGCTGTGACCCGCGACGGTGATCGTTTCCCCGTTGAGGGTGAGGGCGGCGCCGGGTGTGACATAGTCGGAATCGATGGAGAGCGCGTCGGTGCCGAGACCGCCCATGATCGTGACCGAGGGGGCGCCGATGGTACCGATGGTCACCTTGGGGGCCGCAAAGGTGATCTTGTCGAACGTCGCGCCGGAGACCGTGATGGAGCCGGTCGTGTCCTGCGTCAGCGACATGGCGTCGTCGCCCGTCGTCCCGGTGATGGTGTGGTTGGTCGCGTTCAGGGTATCGGTGACCGGTCCCATTCCTTTGAAGGTCAGGCCGACACCGTCGAGCTTGACGATGCCGCGATCGGTCCCGGCCGCCGTGTAGGAGACGGTCCCGACCGCTCCGCCGCCTGCGAGACTGAGGCCGTTGCCGGCGCTTCCGCCGTCCAGGCCTCCGGTCAGGGAGCCGCCAGGGCTGAGGAGGAAGGTGTTGGCGGCGTTCTTGGTGGCCGTGAGGCTCGCGATGCCATCGAAGGTCACCCCGGCCACGCCTCCGCCGTTGGCCCGGCTGATCGCATAGGCCTGGCCCTGGCCGGTCTGTCCGATCAGCGTGTCACTGCCGCCATTGCCGACCACGGAAACGGGAACCACGCCGGTGAAATCGGAGAGCACCGTGATCCGGTCCGCCTGGGCGGACAGGGTGAGCGCGACGGAGCTCGTCTGCGCGACCGCTTGCTGCAGCACCACCTGCGACGTCGCCGTCTGGGTCAGCTGGATCGTCGGGACGCCCAGCTTGTCGACGATGCCGATCGAGAGATTCTGCGCGACGTTCGGGTCGGCTGTGTAGGTGAAGGGATTGGCCGACATGAGAATGCGCGGCTCGAGCATCTCGAGTCGCAGTCGTCCGTCCTGTCGCGACGGCGTCTCCTGGCGCTCCGAACCGCGCCGCTTGCTGCGGCGAGATCCCCGAACACGTCCGAACAGGTTCTGAATTGGCATGCGCCCGTCCTCCGACGAACCGCTCCAAGTCGGACGGACCGCCCCCACCGAGGGTGACGTACCGTCATGCTCCTGGAGAAATCAGGTTAGTATCTGAAATGATTTAGTAAAAAACGCTCGGCTTGCTTCGGCCGAACCACTGTTTAACAAACTTTTGCGTCGGCGGTAAGCCGTTATCGAACCTGGGAGGGAACTGATCGGCATGAACTCGGCGAGACGGCGCGGGGCCGATTACCTGTCCTCGGCGACGAACGGCAGATCCGCCCGACAGCGAAAGCCCGGGACGATCGAGAAGTCGGGATTGGGCAGCGATGCTCTGATCCGGAAGGTTTCGGACGAGGCGTCCACGTAAGGGTCGATCACGCTGGCCATGGCGACGACCTTGCGGCCGGCCGGATGCGAGAGGGTGACGTCGATCGGCTGGCCGAGCTTGACGGCATCGAACGCAGCCGCCGGCGCGATCAGGTCGATGAAGAGCGGGTCGATCTCCGAGATCGTGAGCGCTCGCTTGCTGTCGACGGACTCCCCGGGAGCGACATGTCGCTCCACCACGACGGCGTCGAACGGGCTCAGGATCTGCCGCCCCGTGAGCACCGCGGTCGCGCGCGCGACGTCGAGTTCCCGCAGGCGCCGCGTCTCCTGCAGTTCGGCCAGCTTCAGGCGGGCCGTGTCGAAGTCATTCTGCACCTCTTCGAACCGGCTGGTCGCCACGTTTTCACGTTCCAGAAGCACCCGGGTGCGCTCGAGCCGCTTGGTCGCAAGATCGAGCTGCGCCTGGGCGGACGCGATCGCCGCGGTGGCCTCGAACTCGCTCCGCGCGATCGCCAGGCTCGACTCCTCGATCGAGGTGTCGAGACTTGCAAGAAGCTGCCCCTTCTTGACGTGATCGCCCCGTTCGACACCCACGAAGCGCACGACCCCCGCTGTTCCGAAGGCGAGGTCCGCGACGCGATGCGGCGCAACAAGGCAGTCCACCGGCTGGGCGGCACACGGCGTCGTCAGGAGCAGCACAATCGATAAAAAGCCCCAGCGCCGCCCCATGCTGTTCCCATCGTTGCAAGGTCTCAAGAACCCTTGATACCGCCCTCGATAAGTCGACACATCCCCAAATCGAGTGATGGGGCGGTCGGGAGGGTGCCTCGCCCCTGTTCTCCGGGCGACGGTTGCAGGGGTGTCGGCCCTGGCGTCGACCTCGCCGCTCAGGGGATCCGGGCCGGGCCGCTCACGGTTGCACTGCCGGCACCGGGCTGGTGCCGCCGAGAGGAGAGCCCGGGGCCTGTGTCTTGCCGCGCTGGGCGGCGGGAGGAGGCGGCGTCACCTTGACCGAGCCGTCGACGCCCTGCTGAATGCCCAGATCAGGGGCGAGGACCTGGCCGACCCGGTTGATCCGCACGCTGTTGGACCCCGCGATGATCGGGAAGCCCTCCTGCTGCGCATGGTGGTGACGCAGGCGGGGCCGAGCGACGGCTCCGCTCGCGAACAACGCTCCGCAGGCG
The DNA here is from genome assembly GCA_964247575.1 of uncultured Lichenihabitans sp. Taxonomy (GTDB): domain Bacteria; phylum Pseudomonadota; class Alphaproteobacteria; order Rhizobiales; family Beijerinckiaceae; genus Lichenihabitans. The sequence goes on along the minus strand of CAXTVD010000009.1, from coordinate 23,385 downwards.
ACTGCGACCAGCGTCAGGCGAACAGCTTTCGAATCCATGATGCCAACTTTCTCTGTTGACCGAACAACGTCCGCCAACCTTGTTCGGTGCACGGCGGCTCCGCTGCTGCGCCAAATGGCAGCGGCTGGAACCGAAGCGCCTTCGACTGGCGGGCCCGTCGTACGCCGTCCATCGCTCGACTGCGCCTCCGGTCACGCTGCCCCAGGCTCGCATAGGCGCATATCATAAAGATATGTCACAGTCGGGGGCTCCGGATTGATTGTGACAGTCCGATGAAGGCTGGTGCGGCGCTTGGTTCTTAAGGAGCGTACGACACCGATGTTTTCTCACCCCCTTGCGCGAGCCGCGAAGGTCTGGCCCTCCGTCGCCTATGCAGGCCAGACGCAGAACGTGCTCGTCGTCGTCACCACACTCGAGCTCGATTCTCAGAAGCCGCGCTTCAAGAAGGACAAGGTCCACCGTCTGAAAGAGGCGGTCCAGGAGTGGCTCTCTTTCAATCAGAACGAAGCGGGCGGCTTCGTTCTGATCAACAGGGTCAAGGACTGGTAGGCGCCCCCAAGCGGGCGCTTCACCGAGCCGTCATCCGACCGGGCTAGCCTCGTTCTTTGTCGCAACCGCATGGCTGGAGAGACGAGATGAACGAGGAAGTCCGGCTTGATCTGTCGCGTCGTGACGTCCTGATCGCCGCGGCCGCCGGCGGGGTGGCGGCGGCTTTCGGGCCCGGGCCGGCGCTGGCCGACGATGGGGGCTCCCTTGCCTCCGGCCTGGTCTTCGAGACCGCCGGCGGGCAGCGAAACGGTGTTGCCG
>CAXTVD010000009.1:0-22568 GCA_964247575.1 uncultured Lichenihabitans sp. | reverse complement strand
GTCCTGACGGGCGCTACAGCCTGCCTGTCACGGACGAGACGATCATCTTCGTGATCAAGCCAGCCGGCTACATGACCCCGGTCGAGCCGGGGACCATGCTGCCGCGCTTCTCCGTCATCCACCAGCCGGCGGGGTCGCCCGCCTCGCTCGGGCTCGCCTTTCCCGGCGTGGCGCCGACAGGCCCCCACCCGGCCTCGATCGATTTCGAGCTGACCCGGCAGGACGAGCCGGCCGCGTTCGAGGTCGTCCTGTTCACCGACCCGCAGCCCGAGTCCGACGCCGAAGTCGTCTTCATCCGCGAGGATGTGGTCGAGGCCCTGGCCGGCACGAACGCCAGGTTCGGCCTGACGGCCGGCGACATCATGTTCGACGACCTGTCGATGTACGATCGGCTCAACCGGATCATCGGGACGATCGGCATCCCCTGGTACAATGTCGGGGGTAATCACGACTTCAACTTCGAAGCGCCGGGGCGTCGCTATTCGCGCGAAACCTTCAAACGCGTCTTCGGGCCGCCGCACCATGCCTTCTTCTACGCTGGTGCCGTCTTTCTCATGCTGGACGACGTCGAGTATCTCGGGCCGGACCCCAGCCGCCCTCGCGGAACCGCTCCCTACAGGGGTGCCCTGGATGCCGATCAGCTGGCTTTCGTGGCCAACCTCCTCGCCCACGTCCCGGACGACACGCTGATCGTCATCGTTCTGCACATTCCCCTGCAGAACTACCTCGACGACAAGGGGCCCGACGTGAACCTCACCAACCGGGCGGAGCTGTTCAAGCTGTTCGCCGGTCGTCGCTTCACCGTCAGCTTTTCCGGCCACACGCATACGACCGAGCATCACTACTTCACCGAAGCCGAGGGTTGGCCGTCCCCGGTGCCCCATCACCACCATGTGCTCACCGCCGTATCCGGCTCGTGGTGGAGCGGCCCCTACGACCATCGCGGCGTCGCGGTCGCCGACAGCCGCGACGGCACGCCCAACGGCTTCCATATTCTGTCGATCGACGGCAACAGCTACAAGACGCGCTTCGTGCCCGCCAAGGAGCCGAACAACCGGCAGATCAGGATTTCGCTGGAGAGCCACGTCCACGGGGGCAGCAAGGAGGTCATGCGCGATTTCCGCCCCGGCCAGTTGATCCAGTCGCCGGTCGAACTCGCAGCCGTGCCGGGCACGACGGTGGTCGCCAACGTCTTCGACGGCGGCCCGCACACGACGGTGTCGCTGCGCATCGGCGCGGGCGAGGCGATCGCGATGACGCGCAAGGCCCGGCCCGATCCCTTCGTCGAGGAGGTGTTCGATCGCAACGAGGCGGTGAAGAAGCCCTGGATCAAGGCCGAAGTGTCCTCGCATGTCTGGGTGGCGCGGCTGCCCCCGACGCTCCCCCCCGGCACGCATCGGCTCACCGTGGTTGCGGTCACCGAATACGGCGATCGCGTCAGCGGAACGACCGCGCTGGAAGTGCGGGCCTGACGGCCGAAGTCCGGACAGGAGCGGCACGATATCGTGGTCGATCGTGAGGTTTGCCGCTGATCCGTGCCGACGGCGTACATGCCTGAACCAAGCCTGCGCAGGGACGTTGACCAGCCGAGACGAGGAGCCTGCCTTGGACAAGAAACAGAAACTAGTCGGCAGCTTCCTTGGCGACTGGGTGGTGACCAACGTTCACGCCGAGGGGCGCAAGGAGCCCGGCAATCTGACGACGGCGACGCGCCTTGCCGACCAGTGCGTGGCCCTGGCCGCAGCGCAGGGCATCCACCGCGCGGCGTTCGAGGATCAGGTCGGCGATCTCGCAGAGCACATGCGAAAGGCCCAGAACATCGCCCAGGCACTGAGCGAGGCGATGAGCCGGTCCAAGCGCGGCTGATGTCGTCCGCAACGAAGCGGCCAACGAGCCGCTCGCCTGGTGAGAGCTTGTGCCGTCAGCCCGCCTTGCGCGGCCGTCCCCGCTTTTTGGCCGGCGGGGGAGCCTCTTCGAATTCGACAGCCGCTGCCTCGACCGGCGCAGGGGGCTCGACCGCCTCCTCGACCTTGCGACGGCTGTTCCCCAGGCCGGTGGCCTTGGCGAGTTCGGACCGTTTGGCCGCATAGCCCGGGGCCACCATCGGGTAATCGCGCGGCAGGCCCCACTTGGCCCGGTATTCGTCGGGCGTCATGCCGAAGGCCGTCTGAAGATGGCGACGCAGCGACTTGAACTTCTTTCCGTCCTCCAGGCAGATCAGGTAATCGTCGGTAATCGACTTCTTGATCGGCACGGCAGGGGTTGGAGCGGCGGCTTGAGATTCGGCCGGCTTGGGCTCGACGATGTCAGCCATCGACGCGTGCACGGTTTTGATCAGGTCAGGAATTTCCGCAGCCCGGATGGCATTGTTGCTCACGAAAGCCGCAACGACCTCGGCTGTCAGGCTGAGAAGGCTTGATTGATCTTCGTCGGACAATGTCGGCTCCTGTATCGCACGCTTATAGAATTTGCAGGCTGAAATTGACAAGGTGCCATGGTCGGCCATTTCGACTTATTTGCAACGGCAATGCACAAACATTTCACATTTTGTTGGGCGCGACGAGAAACCTGAGGCCGAGAGCCAAGCATCGGTGACGATCAGACCGCATTGAAGGCGTGAGCGGCGCGGGCCGAGGCGACACTGCTTGGTCCTCACGAAGGCCGAGCCGCATTGCGGATCGACCCTCCTGTCTGGGGAGCACCGACCAACGGTGCCCGGGGCATCACATGCGGTGCATCATGCGGTGATGATGCATCATCTTCATGTGGTGGTGCATCATCATCTTCTTATGCATCATCATGTGCTTATGGTGCATCATCATGGGCCGTGCGGCAGCCGGCGCCACGGTCGCGGCCCAGGAGCCCGCCAGCGCCAGGCCAATAATCATCAGGGTTTTTGCTTTCGTCACCGTCGTTCTCCCGTTCGAGTCGCCCCAGGCCTGGCGTTGCGCCGCCCGGAACATCCAATGTACGACGGCGGGCACCGGACGGTTTCCACCCGCGACGAAGCTTTACGAGGTGTGCTTTCCCAGCACCTTCGCGCCAGCATGGCTTCTGCAACGGCTAGTCTGACCAGCCTGTATTTCCAAACCGCCGAGGAACAAACGCCGCTTCCACTCGTTCGGCAGAGGCATCGACCTCTCAGGGAGGACCTTGATCCGATCGGCTTGCCGACGGACCCAGGAAGCAGTCCGGCCCCGCTTGCGGGGTGAATGTGGTGTTGTTGGCCTCTCGTCCGCCCGGCCGGCGGCGTCGCGAGGTTTGCACCGACTGGCCGGCCCTCGATGACATCCCTTTGTGACGCCCCTGACACCGACCGGCCCGGACGGCATCAGGCCTTTTGCACCACGGCCCCACCACGCCATGACCTGCGCGTGAACGGCCGCTCCTGACCAGGATTCGCCTCATCATGACCAAGCAGACCATCACAGCCTTCTTCGACAGCCGGGAATACGCCAACAACGCCGCCCTGATGCTTCGGCAGGCTGGCGTGCCGGACAACGATGTCACCGTGTCGCCCGAAGCGCTTGCATCGGGCGACACAACGCCGGTCGCCACCGGGTTCTGGGCGTCCCTCGAAAACATGTTCGGCGGCTCGGACGATCACGAGACCTATGCCGAGGGCCTGCGCCGCGGCGGCATCATGGTGACGGCCCATGTGGACGATCCCAAGGTCGATGACGCCGTTGCCATTCTCGAGCAGCACGGGTCGGTCGACCTCGACGAGCGCCAGAGCGCATGGAGGAGCGAGGGATGGTCGGGCGGCCCAACCGTCGAGACCGGCGGCGGCCCGCTGTCGGATGGAGCCGGACCGATCCGCGGCATGACCGCCCCGGCCGCCGCAGCTTCCATTGCCGCCCCCGCCCCGGCCGCCGCAGCTTCCGTTACTGCCCCCGCCCCGGTCGTCACGCCTGTCCGGGCTACAGGAACGGTCGAAGCCGGCCGGCAAGCCGCCGTGGCTCCGGCACGAAGCGGACAGGACGACGTGCTGCAGGTGGTGGAAGAGATGCTTGCCGTCGGCAAGCGGGCCGTCAGCCGCGGCAAGGTCCGTCTGCACAGCTACATGGTCGAGACGCCGGTGTCGGAGGCGGTCACTTTACGGGACGAGACGGTCAGCATCGACCGGCGCCCGGTCGATCGGGCGGTGAGCGCCGCCGACCTCGGCGCGGACGCCTTCGCCAACCGAACCGTCGAGGTGGAGGAGATCGACGAGGAGGCCGTGGTGGCCAAGAGCGTGCGGGTCGTCGAGGAGATCGGCATCCGCAAGGCGGTGACCGACCGGGTGGAGACGGTCAACGACACCGTCCGCAGCACCAAGGTGGATGTCGAGGACGAGCGCCTGACCGGCGGCGTGCAGGCCGGCGGTTTTGCCGGGTCTGTGGTCAAGGACATGGAGGTCGTCGGGTCCGACGGCCAGCATGTCGGCATCGTCGACCATGTCGACGGGCCGATGATCAAGCTCAAGAAGATGGATCCGTCCTCCGGCGGCCAGCATCACCTGGTGCCCATGGCCTGGATCCAGTCGGTGGCGGCCAAGGTCGTCCTGAAAACGTCGGCCGCCGACGTGAAGAGCCGCTGGACCGCCGCCGGCTAGAACTTTCGGCGCGCAACGGAAGGGGTCAGGCGATCGCCGCCTGATCCCTTGCAGCAAGCCGTCGGGCCGGGGCCCGGCGCGCACCACACAAAAAACAGGAGTGCATCATGGGTCTTCTCGATTCCGTTCTCGGCGGCTTGCTCGGTGGTTCGGCCGGCGGCGCTTCGTCTCCAATGGGCAATATCCTGTCCGGCCTCCTGGGCGGGCAGATGGGCGGCACGGCCAATCCCGGCATGGGCGGCCTCGGTGGCGGTGGAATGGGCGGCCTGGGAGGCGGGGGACTCGGGGGCCTGATCTCGCAGTTCGAGAATGCCGGGCTCGGCCATATCGCGCAGTCCTGGGTGGGGAACGGGCCGAACCAGCCGGTCTCGTCCCAGCAGCTGCAAGATGTGCTGGGGCAGAGCCAGGTTCAGGGCATGGCGAACCAGGCGGGCATGCAGCCCGGCGACTTCCTGTCCCAGCTGAGCCAGCATCTTCCCGCCGCCGTCAACGGCATGACGCCGAACGGCCGGTTGCCGGACGAAGGCTCGGTCTCCGTCTGAGGCCAGATCCGCTCATACGGGGAGCAACCGCTCCCCGTTCGCCCGCGCAACGCTTCAGGGGTGGTCCCATGAACAAACGAATGACGGCTGCGCTCCTCGCGCTCATGCTCCTCCAGGCGCAGGGCCTCGCCGGCACGGCGCAGGCCGAGAACCAGATGGGCTACCAGCTTCTGCCCGCCAGCCAGGCCGCCGCCTTGAGCCGCGGCGGCGGCGTGCTCGGCCTCGAGGTCGGGCGGGCGCAGCAGATCACCGACAGCAGCATGACCTTCGAACTGCTGCGCGTGAACGGCGTGCGGCAGAACTCTGCCGGCTCCCAGGCGGGGTTGAGGACAGGCGATCAGATCATCGCCGTCGACGGGCACGTCTTCCCCAGTGTCGCGGCCTTTGCCTCCTATGTCGGATCGGGCCGTCCGGGCCAGCACCTGTCGATCGATTACATGCCGGCCGGCGGCGGGCCGCAGCAGGCGCAGCGCGTCGATGTGGCCCTGGGTGGCGCGAACGCGCCGGCCGTCGCTTCCCAGAGCGCGCCGGCGCCGTCGACCGGCCTGTCCACGGGCACCAAGGTCGCTATCGGCGTCGGGGCTGCGGCACTGTTCGGCTGCTACAAGCTGGGTTGCTTCTCCCATCACAACCGGCAACCGGCCGTCACGCCCTGATCCGTCTCGATCCCAGTCCGGCGCAGGCGGTCAACCGCCGCGCTTGAGCGCCGTCAGGGCCGTGAGAAAACCAGGCGAAAGACCGGGCGCCGACGTCTTGAGGGCGGAGCGCGTCCGGGCCTTCCCGGCGCGGGCCTTTGCCGGCGCGGTCGGGCTGGACGGTTCCTCGGCTCCATCGGCCGGACGCCCGGGTCCCACAACCCGGGTCCGCACGACGGGGGCGATCGTCCTGGGCAAGGCGGCGGAGATCGGGGGTATCACTGACATGTTCGGTCCTCCCGGGCCTCCGCCTTCATGGTAGAGCGCAAGCTTGGTTCGCCATCGGATGGAGCGCCGGCCAAGGGAGCCGACGTCGCATGCGGTCGCGTGTTCCCCCCTGCGCCTCGCGCGGGTGGCAGCGTAGAGGATCAGAGGAGCCACAGGCCTCCCTGACCGGGTTCGAAACCGAAATGGCCTCGGGCCAGTCATCGGGCTCGGCGAGGATCGCGGCTTGCAGCGTGCAACGGAATGCCCCTACCGCTTTCGCCCTGCCATCCGTTTACGCCAACACCTGTGAATCTTTGGTGCCGGGGACCGCACCTGCAACAGACGTCAGGCGGCTGCCCGCGTGGCGAAGGCGTACCGCCCTCGGCCCTGCGCCTTGGCGATGTAGAGAGCGGCATCGGCTTCACGCAGCGCCTCATCGAGATCGGTGCCGTGCTCGCCGCAGGCGATCCCGATGCTGACCCCGATCTCGAGCCTGTGACCGCTGATCTGGTAGGGTCGGCCCAGAGCCCAGACGAGCGTCTGGGCCAGCGCCAAGGCCGCGCGCTCAACGCCGCCCTCCTCCTGGATCAGAACGGCGAACTCATCCCCGCCCAGGCGCGCCACGTGGGCACCGACCGGCAGCGCCGCCCGAAGCCGGTCCGCCACTTGCCGGAGGAGTTCATCCCCGCAGGCATGGCCGTGCCGATCGTTGACGGCCTTGAACCCGTCGAGATCGAGATAGAGGAGCGCTGTCGCCTCGCCGGTCCCGGCCCGGCGGCAGACCTCGCCCGAGACTTCGCCCAGACGGCGCCGGTTGGGCAGTCCGGTGAGGGGATCGTGCCGGGCGAGATGGGCGATCTCGCCCGTGCAGCGGGACAGTTCGATCTCCCGGGTCCGGGCTTCGAGAAGTTCGACCACGGTGACGGCGAGGTCGGACAGGATTTCCTGGTTGGTCACCGAGAAACCCGCCTGCGGCTCCGTGTCGAGCACGCAGAGCGAGCCGATCCGCGAACCCGAGGGCGTGACCAGCGGCGCCCCCGCGTAGAAGCGGAAGTGTGGCGGCCCGGCGACGACCGGCGCTTCGGCGAAGCGGTGGTCCTTCGACGCGTCGCGGACGACGAACACGTCGGACCCCTGGATGGTCTGGTCGCAAAAGGCCATATGGCGCGGCATCTCCGTCGCATCCACGCCGTAACGCGACTTGAACCAGAAGCGGTCCCGGTCGGCGAGCGCCAGGGTGCAGACAGGGTGGTTGAAGATGCTGGAAGCGAGACGCGTGATCCGATCGAAGTTCGGCTCCGGCGGGGTATCCAGAATAGCATAGCGGCGGAGGGCGTCGAGACGCCTGAGTTCTTCGCTGTCCATCGCTTGACCTTGCAATATACAATCCAATGAAGTCAGATACGTCGAGCCAAGTGGACAGCAAGTTAAAGGGAGCCGGCGGCCTCGTCTTTTGAAGCGAGCGGTGCATGAGGTCTTAACTGCAAACCTCGGTTTTGAGCGAAGTCCTCCTGGTGTCCCACTGTCCTGTCGACCGGGTCGTTCAGCGGAACGGCGAGGCGGCAGCGGCGGTCGATCGGCGGGTCCCATCCGGCATGGCGTCAAATGAGGGCTTGCAGGCAAAGGCTTAAGTCAGGCCTTTGCGCTATCCTACCCTCTCCTGGAGGGCTTCGATGTCAGACAAGCGAAGTAACAATCGCCGGAATGTGTCTTACCCGGCCGTGATCCAGAGCGGTCTTGCCCGGATCGGCTGCACGGTCGTCGACGTCTCGACGACCGGGGCCAAGGTTCGTCTCGAAGCCGGAACGTTCCTGGGCAGCGACTGCACGCTCGCCTCAAGCCTGTTCCGGGAGGCGGTGCCCAGCCGGATCGTGTGGCGGCGGGGCTCGCATATCGGCCTGCGCTTCAAGTCCCGTGTCGTCCGCAACGACACCGACACCGGCCGCCCGCGCATGGCGGCCTCCCTCATCGCCGGCAGTTGGCACACCCGAACGTGAGGGAGCCTAGTCCTTGAGCGTGCAGCGGCCGTCCGCCTTCTTGAACTCCGGAGGATCGCAGGGGTTCGTGTCAAGGGGACACAACTTGACGCACCCGTTCGGCTGGAGTCCCTCGTTGGGGTTGTAGGACTGTCCTGCGCGCCGAGGCCCGTGGACGTCCTGGCCGGGGTAGGGTGCGTCAAGCACCTGAGCGGCGGCGAGGCCGGATGCGGCCACGGAACCGAGCAGCAAGCCGGCCACCGTGAGGACCATTGTCTTTCGAGCCATGTCGGCACACCCTTCGATCGAACGTCTTTCGGCCATCTGTCTGCAAAATGATCGGGTTGTCCGGTAGTTCCGGCGCCGAGCGTCGCACGACCTGCGGTCTGGACCGGCCGGGTTGAAGCCTGGGCGGCGCCGTTCTAAGCCGCATGGCATGATCCACGACCCCTCGGCCCGATGACCGACCTGCTTGCCGGCTTCGAATGCGGGCGCCTCGGCTGGAACGGGCACGACCTCCTCCTGACGACACGCCACATGCCGGACGATCGGATGGCGTTGCACTACCGGATCGCCCGGCAGCATGGCCTGTCGCGGGTCCGCGACGGACTGCCCTGGCGGCACGACCCGGCGGCCCGCCTGCGGACCGCGCGCGTCAGCGGGATGGAGGTGATCTGGGACCTCAATCATTTCGATCCGCCGCCCGATCCGGTCGGCCATGCCCGCCGCGCGGCGCTCACCGCCGATCCCGCGGCGCCGTTCTGGATCTGTCCGGTCAACGAGCCGTCCGTCTATCCCATGCTGTGCGGCATGAGGCGCGAGGAGGCGGTCGGGCTCGCCTTGACCATGATCCGGGTCGCCAAGGACCATCACCCCGAGGTCCGCGTCCTGACGACCGATCCGCTGACGGGGGTCGGCGAGCGACAGTTCGCCGCCACCGACGCGCTGGTGGCGTCCGGCCTCGTCGACGTGGTCGGGGTCAACTACTACCCGCACAACGCCCGGACCGCGCTGGCCAAGGTCCTCGCCAAGACCGGTCGGCGCTACGGCTTGCCGCTGATGGTCGCCGAGACCAGCTGGCACGACGGCCATCCCGCCCACCGCCGTCGCCATCCCGGCTGGACCAAGGGCGACTGGCTGCGCCACACCCTGGCCGAGATCCGGGTCGCCGCCCTGCGCGGCGCCGACACCGTCGGTCTGTGCTGGTATCCCGTCATCGACTCGCCACCCTGGGACCGGCCGCGGGCGCGGCAGCGCTGGTCGCACGGGCTGATCCGCGCCGATCTGAGCGTCGACCCCCATCTTGCCGCCGCGCTGGCGGAGCCGCGGGACGCGCCGGGCCGCCAGATGGCCCTCGATCTGCGGCTCGCGGGCTGACCGGTCACCGGAGCTGGGCGCCCTTCAGGGCGGCCAGAGCGTGCATGGCCGCGCGGTTGCCGGGCTCCGCGCCGAGCCTGCGGTACACGGCGTAGAGCCCGTCATAGGCGGATCGCGCGGCCGGGTCGGGCTCGTAGAGCAGCGCCTCGGCCGCGCCGAACCGCGCGGCGGCCTCGGCGAAGTCCGCCGCGACCCCCGCGGCGACCGCCCCGTGGATGGCCGCCCCGACCGCCGTCAGGTGCGCCCTGGAGGGGACATGGACCGGCCGTCCCAGGATGTCCGCCATGAGCTGCATCAGGAGCGGGTTGTTCAGGGACAGGCCGGAGGTCAGCACCACGCGCTCGAGCGGGGCGCCACCCTCGAGCAGAAGGTCCGCGATCGTCCGGGCGCCGAAGCACAGCGCTTCGAGCAGGGCGCGGTAGAGATGGGCGCCTGTGCTGTGCAGCGTCAGCCCGACAAATGCCCCGGCGAGCAGGGCGTCGGCGTACGGCACCCGGCAGCCGTTGAACCAGTCGAGCGCCACCAGGCCCGTCTCGCCGGGCCGCAGGCGGCCGGCCGCCTCGTTGTAAAGGGCGAAGTTCTCCTCCAGCGTGGCGGCCCGGGGAAAAGCGCGCACGAACCAGGCCAGGGCGTCCCCGAAGCCTGCCTGTCCCGCCTCGAAGCAGCGCAGGCCGGGCAGCGTGGCGTCGCCGGCCACGCCCTCGATGCCCCGCGGCAAGGGGCGGACCACGTCGTCGAGGAGCAGGAACACGGCAGAGGTGCCGAGCGCGCCGACCAGCGTTCCGGGCGACACCGCCCCGACGGCGGGCATCACCACGTGCGAATCGATCACCGCGACCGCGACGACGGCATCCCCAAGGACCCCCGTGCGCTCGCGCCACGCCGCCGACAAGGGGCCGGCCGGCGTCCCAACCGGCTCCGGGCCGGCGAGCTTGCCGCCCAATCCCGGCACCAGGCCATCGGGATAACCGAGGCCGGGCCGATACCCCGCCTTGTAGGTCGCAAAAGCGGTGCTGCGCACCTCCCGACCGGTGAGCTGCCAGACCAGCCAGTCGCCGGCCTCGATGAAGCGGTCGGCCTCCGCCCAGAGCTGCGGGGCCTCCTCCGCCATCTCCGCCGCCTTGGCCAGGAGGCTGTTGGCGGACAGCGTGCCGCCCACCTCGTCGAGGAACGCGCCGCCCGCCGCGCTGATCCGATCGGCCCAGGGCTGGGCGGCGGCATGCTTCCAGAGCTTGACGTAGGCGTGCGGCTGTCCGGGATGGAGGACCGAAAGCGGCGTGCCGTCGGCGCGGGCGGGCAGGGGGGAACTCGCGGTGAAGCCGAGGCCGATCGCGCAGATGACCCGTCCGCGACCGAGGGTCGCGAGGATCGCCTCCGCGGCCTCGGTGTAGTCCGGCGCGTTCTGCAGGAACCAGAACGGCGCCAGAGCGCTGCCATCCGGCAGGTGCTCCGCCATGATGCCGTGCCGGTAGGGGTGCGTGTGGCTCGCCGCCAGCGCCCCGCTGCGACAGTCGATCAGAACGCCGCGGGCGGACTCGCTGCCGAAATCGAGCCCGATCAGATAGTCGTCGGCCATGGTCGCGTCGGTCCCGAGGCGTTCCCGTGAGGGCGGAGCCCTCAGATGACCGACGCCGGGCCCGCGAACAAGCCCGGATGCGCCTTCAGCCGACCGTCTCCACAGCACGCGCCCGGCTCAGGATCGGGACGACTGTCTCGCGCGAAGCGAGGCCGCTGGCCGTCAAAGCAGTTCGGCGCCGCACGAGGTGGCGCTCCTTATTGGCGGGGAAGATCGGCGCCGCGCTGCAGCCTGCCGACTAAGCCGACGGGTGCGACCGGACGGCTCGCTTTAGCGACGGCCTCAGAAGCCGAACTTGATCCCGGCGGTGACGCCGCTGCCGGCACCCTGGCTGTCTGCTGCGGCGGCGGTCGGACTGTAGAAATGCGGATCGCTGGAGCCGCCCTGGACATGCACGCCGAATCCAACCGGCGCGGCCGGCGCGGCGCTCCGGGACGCGGCCTCGCCAGCCGAGGGGAGGACCGTTGTGCGATCCGCGCTAGGCCCGCGTCCGGTTCTCCGTCGTTCTGCAACCCGCCCGCGCGCATCCGGTGCCAAAGGGGGCCGCCCGACACGGCCGCCTCGAAGCTCCGGCGGCGTGACCAGATCCGGTGCGTCGCCTCCGGCTGGAAGCGACTGGGCCGTGGCGGCAGGGAGCCTGGTCAGAAGAAGGCCGATCGCCAGACAGTGCCGTCGCATCATGCCGCGCGCCTTCCCCCGCACGAACGGTCTCATCCCGCCGAGCCGTCCTTCCTGTGAGCACTGGTGAGGGGCATGCACACGGCTCTCAGAAAGTCGGCATTCCCGCCGGAAGCGGAACCTCGGCCGGGTCGCCGCCGGGCACGATGGGCGGCACGCTCCAGCCGGGCGGGTCGACGAGGTCCCCGCCCGCCGGCTTTCCCGCGGCCGGATCGCGCGCATCGTCGCCCTGCTCGGGCGGGTAGGCGGGTCCCGAACCGGGGACGCTCGGATCGACGGGATTGTTCGGGTCGTTCGCGGGTTGCGGCTTGTAGTCGGGAGGAAGATCGGTTGGCATTGTACGCTCCTACCGTGTTCGGCGCTTGGGCCGGCTGACCCAGGTTAATGCCCGACGGGGGCGCTCGGTTCATGCGGCCAGCCCGCGATGGGGACTGCGCGTCGGACCGGAACGAGCGCCACGGGCAGTTGCGCGGCAGCCGGGAACGTCGCAGGCTGCCCGCGCCTCCGGATCTCCCTGGGTCCGCCGCGGAAGAGATGTCGTTCGATGCGTCTGGAGTTTCCATGGATGCCACCTTCCGCCTGACGGCGCTCGCCCATGGCGGGGGCTGCGGCTGCAAGCTCGCGCCCTCCGTGCTGCGCCAGATCCTCGCTACGATGCCGGCTGCACTGCCCCAGGCCGACATGATGGTGGGCCTCGAGACCGGCGACGATGCCGCGGTCTACCGGCTCAACGACGCCCAGGCGATCATCGCCACGACCGACTTCTTCACGCCCATCGTCGACGATCCCGGCGATTTCGGCCGGATCGCGGCCACCAACGCGCTGTCCGACGTCTACGCCATGGGCGGCACGCCCCTGTTCGCGCTCGCCGTCGTCGGCATGCCGGTGGACAAGATCCCGGTCGAGACGGTGCAGGCGATCCTTGCCGGAGGCGCGGCCGTCTGCGCCGAGGCCGGCATTGCGGTCGCGGGCGGGCATTCGATCGACAGTCCCGAGCCGATCTACGGTCTCGTCGCGATCGGTCTGGTCCACCCCGCTCGGGTGCTGCGCAATGTCGGGGCGCAGGGGGGCGACGTGCTGATCCTGACCAAGGGCCTGGGCGTGGGCATGTACGGGGCGGCCCTCAAGCGGGGCGAACTGCCCGCGCCGCTCTACCGCGAGATGATCGCCTCGACGACGCGGCTCAACGTCCTCGGCGCCGACATGCCGGGGATCGCAGGCGTCCATGCGATGACGGACCTGACGGGCTTCGGTCTGGCCGGGCACGGGCTCGAGATGACGCGGCCGGCCGGCCTTGGCTGCCGCATCCGCTTTGCGGACCTCCCGATCCTGCCCGGTGTGGCCGAGCTCGCCGCGGCCGGAACGCGGACCGGCGCCTCGGGCCGCAACTGGGCGAGCTTCCGCGGGGAATGCACGCTCGGGGGCGACCTGCCGCCCTGGGCCGCCGACCTCCTGTGCGACCGGCAGACGAGCGGCGGCCTGCTGATCGCGGGCCACCCCGACGCCGTCCCGGCGGTGATGGAGCGGGCGGCGGCGCGCGGCTTCGCCGGGACCGCCGTCATCGGGCATTTCGTCGAAGGCCCGCCGGGCCTGTCGGTCGTCTGACCGACGGCGAGCCGCTTCCGTATCGGGGGGTCTCGGAAGATGCAGGCCCGACGCTCACGGCAGCATGCGCTGGAGCTCGGGCTCCCTGTCGATCCACTGGTGCTTCAGCGCGCCTGCCACATGCGCGATCACCATGGCGTAGAGCACATAGGCGAACGACCGGTGCACGGCGCCGAGCAGATCGTGCCAGTAGTCCTTGTCCGCGGGATCGATGCGGGTCAGCCAGCCGATGCGGGGCCAGGGCACCAGGCCATACAGGGACATCGGATGGGCCGCCGCGTCCTTCCACGCCGAATCGTGCATCCAGCCGGACAGCGGCAGGCAGAAGATCAGCACGTAGAGCAGGCCGTGCACCGCGTGGGCGCTCCAGCGCTCCCAGCCGGGATAGCCCGCGGGAAGCGCCGGGGCCGGGTGGGTGGCTCGCCACAGCACCCGCATGACCGCGAGCCCGAGGACCGTGATGCCGATCGACTTGTGCGTGTCGATGGTGGGCCGCACGAAGTCGTCGGGCAGCCGATCGACGATCCAGACCAGCGCCACGTTGGTGAAGATCAGCAGGGCGACGAGCCAGTGGAACACCATCGCCGTTCGGGTATATCGCTGGATGACCACCGGCGTCCTCCTCCACCCGTGCCTCCCCTCCGCTCCGGCGGGTAGGCTCACGGCGCGGCACTATGCGCGGGCCATCCGGCGGAAAATAGCCGCCATTGCGTCGCTCTCGTCCCGGACGAACGGCCTTCGGCGGAGACGATCATCAATCCTTCCCCTTCGCTTCACGACGCCCTCAAGCGGGCCTCTCCGCGGCTTTCGGGGCCGCCGACCCCGTGGATCAGCCTCGTCATCCACGGGGGGATCGCGGCGCTGTGGCTGCTGCTGCTCGGGCGGGCTTTCGTGCAGGACGGGCTGTTCGCCTGGTCGGTCGGCCTCGTCTATGTGGGTTACGACACCGCCTTGCTGGGCTTCGTGTTCTGGCAGACGCTGGGTCTCGCCGGACCACCCGAACCGGGGCCGCCGGGGGCGGCGCCCGTCGCCGCCACCTTGGGCGTCCTCGTCGCCGCCCATAACGAGGCGGCGGTGCTGCCCGCCACGCTCGCCGCCCTGTTCGGCCAGTCCGAGCCGCCCGACCTCGTCGTGATCGCGGATGACGGGTCGACGGACGCGACCGCCGCGCTGCTCGAACGGGAGTTCGGTCTCCTCCGGCCGGAGCAGGGCAGCCTGAGCGCGCCCAGTCCCGTGCGCCCCAGCCTGCGCTGGCTGCGCCTGCCCCATGCGGGCAAGCCGACCGCGCTCAACACGGCGATGCAGACGGTCGACACCGCTTTGGTGCTCACGGTCGACGCCGACACGCTGCTGGACCGAGACGCGATCGGGGCGATGCGCGCGGCCTTCGCCGCAGAGCCCGGGCTCGTCGCGGCCACGGGCGTCCTGACGCCGGTCTGCAGCCCGACGGTGAGCGGGCGCGTCTTCCAGTGGTTCCAGACCTACGAGTACATCCGCAACTTCCTGTCCCGCTATGCCTGGATGCGGATGGACAGCCTGCTCCTGATCTCGGGGGCCTTTGCCGGCTTCCGTCGCGAGGCGGTGATTGCCGTCGGCGGCTTCGACCCGGCCTGCCTCGTGGAGGATTACGAGCTGATCCACCGCCTGCGCCGCCACAGCGTCGTCCACGGCCTCGGCTGGACGACGAGCGTGGTGGGCGGATCGCGGGCGATCACCGAGGCTCCGGGATCGGTGGCGGCCTTCCTGCGCCAGCGCCGCCGCTGGTTCGGGGGATTTCTGCAGACCCAGTTCTGGTATCGCGACATGGTCGGCAATCGCGACTACGGCTGGCTCGGGCTCCTCATGCTGCCGGTCAAGGCCGCCGATACCCTGCAGCCGATCTATGGCCTTACCGCCTTCGCCCTGCTCGTCGCCTCGCTCCTGCGCGGCCAGTTCGCGCTGGTGAACCCGGTGGCCGGCGTGATCGGGATCAAGGTCCTGATCGACTACGCCTTCCATCTGTGGTCCATCCACCTCTACCGGCGCTGGGCGGGGCCGGCCGCGGCCGTGCGCTTCGGACCGGCCCTCCTGGCCGCCACGCTGGAGCCGTTCAGCTTCCAGATCCTGCGCCACCTCGGCGCGGCCTGGGGCTGGGTCGTGTTCCTCACCGGCGGGCGGGACTGGGGCGTCCAGCGCCGCTTCGGGCTCGCCGTCGCGCCGGCCGATCCGGGCCGCCACCCGCCGCGTTCCTGAGGAAGCGGCCAAATCGGGGATAGCCCCAGCCCGGCTCTCCATCACCGCGGGGCGCAGCGCTTATGCTCCCATGAGGCGTTCCAGCAGCCGCTCCTCGAGCGCGAGCGAGGCGGCATCGCGCCGCGTACGCGGGTGCGGGGCGGGGTTGGCGAGATCGAGGGTCACGGCGCCGTTCTCCAGCACCAGGATGCGGTCGGCCAGCCGGACGGCTTCGGGTACGTCGTGGGTGACGAGGACGGCGGTGAAGCCCTGCTCGCGCCAGGCGGTCTCGACCAGCGCCTGCATGTCGAGCCGCGTCAGGGCGTCGAGGGCGCCGAGCGGCTCGTCGAGCAGCAGCAGGCGCGGCCGGCTCACCAGCGCGCGCGCCAGCGCCACCCGCTGCTTCTGGCCGCCGGACAGGACCGTCGGCCAGTCCTGCCCCCGCCTCTCCAGCCCCACGGCCCGCAGGGCGTCGCGCGCCCGCGCAGCGGCGTCCGCTCTGTCGCCCCCGCTCCGGAGGCCGACCGCCACGTTGTCGAGAACATGCATCCAGGGCAGCAGCCGGGGCTCCTGGAACATCATGCGTGCCACGCCCGTCCCGGCCGGCGCGCCGTCGAACAGCAGGCGGCCCGAGCTCGGCTGATCCAGGCCGCAGATGATCCGCAGCAGGCTGCTCTTGCCCGACCCGCTCCGTCCCACGATCGCCAGGAACTGGCCCGCGGGGACCTGTAGCCTGATGTTGTGCAGCACGGCGTTCGGCCCGAAGCTCTTGCCCAGACCATCGAGCGTGATCGCCACGCCCGCATCCCGCGCCAACGGGGCAAGGGCCGCCCCGGCAACCGCGCCGGTCACCGGCCCGCGCCCCGGGCCGGCTGCCAGGGCATGCAGAGGCGCTCGGCCATGCCGGCCACCCAGTCCGCGAGCTTGCCCAGCAGCGCATAGATGACGATGGCCATCACGATGATGTCGGTCTGCATGAACTCGCGCGCCTGCATCGCCATGTAGCCGATGCCCGACTGGGCGGCGATCGTCTCGGCCACGATCAGCGTCAGCCACATGATGCCCAGGCCGAAACGGATGCCGACGAAGATCGAGGGCAGGGCGCTCGGAAAGATCACCCGCCGGAACAGGACGGGCGTCGTCATGCCGTAGCTGCGGCCCATCTCGATCAGCTGCGGATCGACGGCGCGGATGCCGTGCAGCGTGTTGAGGTAGATCGGGAAGAACACCCCCAGCGCCACGAGGAACAGTTTGGCCTCCTCGCCGATGCCGAACCAGAGAATGACCAGCGGGATCAGGGCGAGGTGGGGCACGTTGCGCAGCATCTGCAGCGTCGTGTCGGTCAGCCGGTCGCTCAGGCTCGACAGGCCGTTGGCCAGGCCGAGCGCGAAGCCGATGCCGCCGCCGACGGCGAAGCCGGCGAGGGCGCGCAGGAAGCTCACCTCCATGTTGGCCGGCAGCTCGCCGGTGACCGTCGTCTGCCACGCCGTCCGGAGCACGGCGAGCGGGCTGGGCAGCACCGAGTCGGGAACGAGCCCCCCGGCCGAGGCCGCCTGCCACAGCGCCACGACGAGAGCCGGCACGAGCCAGGCCTGGGCGCCGCGCGAGGCGCGGGCGAGCCCGGCCGTCCACCGGCTGGCTCCGGTGCGGCCCGAACGGGTCGAGGCACGGCGATGAGCCGGCGAAAGTCTGGTCGTGCTGCTCATGATTGCGTTTCCGCGACTGGCGCGCAGGCCCTGGTGAGGATAGTTGACTAGATCAGTGGACTTTTGCAACCTCCGCCGCGTTATCCGCTGACCGTCACCCGCAGGATCCCGATGACCCAACCGTCCCGCCGCGCTTGTGTTCTCCTGGTGGCCGCCTTCGCCGCGCTGGGCAGCCTGCCGGCCCGGGCCGCCGACAAGGTCGTGCGGATCGGCTACCAGAAATACGGCACCCTCATCCTCCTCAAGGCCAAGGGCGGGCTCGAGGAGCGGCTCAAGCCGCTCGGCTACAACGTGACGTGGACTGAGTTTCCGGCCGGGCCGCAGCTCCTGGAGGCCCTGAACGCGGGCGCGATCGACTTCGGGTCGACCGGGGAGGCGCCGCCGATCTTCGCGCAGGCCGCCGGGGCGGCCCTGTCCTACGTGGCCAACGAGCCGCCGGCGCCGCTCGGCGAGGCCATTCTCGTGCCCAAGGACAGTTCGATCCGCAGCGTCGCCGACCTCAGGGGCAAGACGGTGGCGCTGAACAAGGGATCGAACGTGCACTACCTGCTGGTCCGCGCGCTGGAAAAAGCAGGCGTCGCCTACAGCGAGATCAAGCCCGTCTTCCTTGCCCCGGCCGACGCCCGCGCGGCCTTCGAGCGCGGCTCGGTCGACGCCTGGGCCATCTGGGACCCCTATTACGCGGCGGCCCAGGCCGCGACCGGCGCCCGGACGCTCGTCACCGGTGCCGATCTCGTGCCGAACGTCCAGTTCTACCTCGCCACGCGCGACTTCGCGACGCAGGACGGCAAGGCCGTCGACGCCCTGGTCGAAGCGCTGGACGACACCGACCGCTGGGCCGGGAAGAACACGGCCGAGGTCGCCGGTCAGCTCGGCTCGGCCGTCCATATCCCGGCTCCGATCATCGCGACGGCCCTGGAACGGCAAAGCTACGGGGTCGCCCGCATCGACGCCGGGGTCGTGGCCGAGCAGCAGAAGATCGCGGATGCCTTCGCGGCCCTGCATCTCCTTCCCAAGCCCGTCAGCATCGCCGCCGCGGTCGTCAAGCCGGGGCTGTGACCCTTCGGCCGGATCCGCCCATCCTCTTTGCAAGCCGTGAGTTCTCACCCATGCCCGACCTGGACCTTCCCCCGCCCGCGACCGAGACCGACGTGTTGTGGTTCCTGCCGACCCATGGCGATGGCCGCTATCTCGGCAGCGAGATCGGCGCCCGCCACGTGTCGCTGCCCTATCTCGGCCAGATCGCGCGGGCGGCCGACGATCTGGGCTATTTCGGCGTGCTGCTGCCGACGGGGCGGTCCTGCGAGGACAGCTGGGTGATCGCCTCCGCGATGGTGCCGCTCACCCAGCGCCTCCGGTTCCTCGTGGCGGTACGGCCCGGCCTGCAGGAGCCGGCGGTGGCCGCGCGCATGACGGCGACGCTCGACCGCATCTCGGAGGGGCGGCTGCTCATCAACGTGGTCACCGGCGGCGACCCGGTCGAGGCCAAGGGCGACGGCATCTTCCTCGACCACGGTGCGCGCTACGCCGTCACCGACGAGTTCCTGACGATCTACCGCGGGCTGCTGCGGGAGGAGGAGACGAGCTTCGCCGGCAAGCATCTCAGCATCGAGAAGGGACAGCTGCTCTATCCGCCGGTGCAGAAGCCTTATCCGGCGCTCTATTTCGGCGGTTCGTCCGACGTCGGCATGCAGGTCGCGGCCGACCATGTCGACACCTATCTCACCTGGGGCGAGCCGCCTGCCGACGTCGCCGAGAAGATCGCGGCGGCCAAGGCGGTCGCGGCCACCCGCGGCCGTGGCTTCTCCTACGGCATCCGGCTGCATGTGATCGTGCGCGAGACCTCCAAGGAGGCCTGGGCCGCGGCGGAGGACCTGATCCGGCACGTCGACGACGAGACGATCGCAGCCGCGCAGAAGACCTTCGCCCGCTACGACTCCGTCGGCCAGCAGCGCATGGCGCGCCTGCATGCCGGGCGCCGCGACAAGCTCGAGGTCAGTCCCAATCTCTGGGCCGGCGTCGGGCTCGTCCGCGGCGGCGCGGGCACCGCGCTGGTCGGCGATCCCGACGAGGTCGCTGCGCGTATGAAGGAGTACATGGCGCTCGGCATCGACAAGTTCATCCTGTCGGGCTACCCGCACCTCGAGGAGTGCTACCGCTTCGCCGAGCTCGTTTTCCCCAAGCTGCCGCTGAAGAAGACCACCGGGATCGACCGCGGGCCGGCCAGGAATGCCGGTCCGTTCGGCGAGATGGTCGCCAACGTGGTGCCGCCCGGCCGCGCCAAGACCGCAGCCGCGGCGGGTTGAGCGTCATGGCGAGGGAGATCCGCCTCAACGCCTTCGACATGAACGCCGTGGTGCATCAGAGCCCCGGGCTATGGCGGCATCCGCGCGATCGGTCGCGCGACTATCGCAGCCTGAAGCCCTGGATCGCGCTGGCGCGGACGCTGGAGCGCGGGCTGTTCGACGGCTTGTTCCTGGCGGACGTGCTCGGCGTCTATGACGTCTATGGCGGCACTGCGGAGGCCGCGCTCGCCCATGCCACGCAGGTCCCCTGCCACGACCCGCTCGCCCTCGTCCCGGCCATGGCCGCCGCCACCGAGCATCTGGGCTTCGGGGTGACCGTGACCCTGTCCTACGAGCCGCCGTTCCCGCTCGCGCGCCGCATGTCGACGCTCGATCATCTCACGGACGGCCGGATCGGCTGGAACGTCGTGACCGGCTATCTCGACAGCGCGGCCCGCGGCAACGGGCAGGTGCGCCAGCGCGCGCACGACGACCGCTATGCCGTGGCGGAGGACTACATGGAGGTGGTCTACAAGCTGTGGGAGGGCTCCTGGGCGGACGACGCGGTCGTCGCCGACCGGGAGACCGGCATCTTCGCCCGGCCCGACCGCGTGCGCCGCGTCCGGCACGAGGGTCCGCACTACAGCCTCGATGCCCTCCACCTCAGCGAACCCTCGCCCCAGCGCACGCCCGTCCTCTACCAGGCCGGCACCTCGCCGGCGGGACGCGCCTTTGCCGGGCGGCACGCCGAATGCGTGTTCATGTCGGGTCCCTCCAAGCAGGTGATCGCCCCGCGGGTGGCGTCCGTCCGGGCGGCCGTGCGGGAGGCGGGGCGCGACCCCGAAGCGGTCAAGATCTTCGGCATGATGACCGCCATCGTCGCGCGCACCGATGCCGAGGCCGAGGCTCTGCTCGCGGACTATCGCCGCTACGCCGATCCGATCGGGGCGCTGACCCTGATGTCGGGCTGGACCGGCGTGGATTTCTCCCGGCTCGATCCCGACGCCATCGTGCAGCATGTCGAGAACGATGCCGGCCGGACCGCGATGGAGAACATCACCCGCTCGGCTCCCACCCGCCGCTGGACCGTGCGCGAGGTCGCCGAACATGTCTGCATCGGCGGCATCGGGCCGCTGGTCGTCGGCTCGCCGGCGACGGTGGCCGACGCCTTCGAGGACTGGATCGACGCGACCGGCCTCGACGGCTTCAACCTCGCCTTCGCGGTCCGGCCCGAGACGTTCGTCAACGTGGTCGATCTCCTCGTGCCGGAGCTGCAGCGGCGTGGACGCTACAAGCGGGCCTATGGGGAAGGCACGCTGCGCGAGAAGCTGTTCGGCCATGCCCGCCTGTCGGCCGACCATCCGGGGGCGCGGCACCGGTGGCGCGCCGAGACGGATCGGGTAGCTGCGCCGAGGGCGGAGGCCTTCGCCTCGCTCGACGCGGGGGATCGCCGATGAGGCCGCCCTGCGGCGCGGTCCGTGGCGGACAGCCGCGGTCCGTCATCGTCGTCGGCGGGGGGCTCGCCGGCGCGCTCACGGTGCTGCACCTCCTCCGCCATGCGGCGGGCCCGCTCGCCATCACGGTGCTCGAGCCCCGCCCGCGTCTGTGGGCCGGCGTCGCCTATTCCAGCGCCGACGCGGTTCACATCACCAACGTGCCGGCGGTCCGCATGAGCGTCGACCCCGACGATCCCACCGGCTTCGCCCGATGGCTCGACGACCATGGCGACGGCCGTCGGGGGAATGAGCACGATGCCTATCCCCGGCGCTGGCTGTTCGGCGACTATGTCCGGGAGCTGCTGGAGGCCGCCGCCGCCGCCCGCCCGGACGTCTCCGTCGCGCAGATCCGGCAGCGCGCCTGCGACGCGGCGCGGGACGGAGCCGGCTTCGTCGTCCGGACCGGCGAGAGCAGCCATCGCGGCGATGTCCTGGTTCTGGCGACCGGCAATCCCACGCCGCGGCTGCCCGAGGCCCTGCGGCCGGTCGCCGATGCGCCGGGCTGCATCGCGAACCCCTGGGCCCCGCATGCACTCGCCGGCATTGCCGGAGAGGCCCGCGTCCTGATCGTCGGAACGAGCCTGACGATGGGCGACACGGTGGCTTCGCTGCGGGCCGCCGGGCACCGCGGCGACATCGTCGCGCTCTCGCGCCGCGGGCAGCTGTCGCGGCGCGGGATGGTCGATGCCGGCGAGCCGGTCGGCGATTTCGGGTCCCCCCCGCGAACGGCGCTGGGTCTCCTGAGACTGTTCCGCGCCGCCGTTCGCGATGCCACCGCGGATGGCCGGCCCTGGCAGGCCGTGCTGGCCGCGGCCCGCGCCCAAGGCTGGCGGTTGTGGGCCGCCTTGCCGGTGGCCGAGCGCCGCCGCTTCGTGCGCCACCTGCGGCTCTACTGGGAGATCCACAGGCACGTCATGGCGGGTCCCGTGCACGACCTGATCGCCGACGAGCGTCGCCTCGGGCGCCTGCACATCGTTGCGGGGCGCTTGCGGGAGGCCGGCCTCTCCGGGTCCGCCATCGAGGTGCTGGTGCAGCCGCGCGGCGGCGCTCCCGCCGCGCTCCGCCGCGAGCGGTTCGACGCCGTGGTGAACTGTACGGGGCCGGCCTATGCCGCCCTGACCACCGATGATCCGCTCTGGGCGTCCCTGACCCGCCACGGCCTGGTCCGCGCGGACCCGACGGGACTGGGGCCCGAGGCCGACGAATACGGTCGTGCGGTCGACGCGGCCGGCACGCCTCAGCCGGACCTCCTGCTGGCCGGCACGCTGGCCCGTTCGGCCTTCGGCGAACTCACGGGCGTCCGCGAGATCGCCGCCGAAATACGTCTTGCCGTGGATACGCTGCTCGCCGAATGGGCCGAAGGAGCCCGGGACGGCGCGCAGCAGAGCGAAGCCCGCGCGCCGGCGCTGGCCGTCAACAGCTGAGAACGCCGGCCCCGGCTCCTGCCGCGTGGCTGGCCGCAGCCGTCTCTCCACCCGGTCCGTCGCAGCCGGGTTACTTTGTCGAGAAGGTCCAGATCCTTGTCCACCCTCCGTCTTCTCCGCCGGTTCGTCGCTCGCTGGAGCGGGCTGGCCGTTCTCCTGTTCGCCGCCACCCTTCCCGCCGGGGCGGCCCAGACCC
>CAXTVD010000008.1:23142-30157 GCA_964247575.1 uncultured Lichenihabitans sp. | reverse complement strand
AG
Source organism: uncultured Lichenihabitans sp. (assembly GCA_964247575.1). Classification (GTDB taxonomy): domain Bacteria; phylum Pseudomonadota; class Alphaproteobacteria; order Rhizobiales; family Beijerinckiaceae; genus Lichenihabitans. Next base: position 30,155 of record CAXTVD010000008.1, on the reverse strand, counting down.
GAGTATCTGCGCACGCCGGAAATCGAGCTTTGCCTGGGCAAGCAGCTGGCGACCAAGCTCATGATCACGCAGGGCGAACTCGGCCACCGCGTGGTCAAGATGCGGCGCAAGTTCGCGTTGCAGTACGGCTTCGTGGTGCCGGAGATCAAGGTCACCAACAGCCTCGATCTGCCGCCCAAGGCCTACCAGATCAAGATCCACGGCACCGTGGTGGCGACCCAGACGCTGCGGCTCGGCGACGTCATGGTCATCACCGGGGATGGCCGCCTGCCGGATGTGCCGCACGAGGAAACGCGGGACCCCGCCTTCGGCATGAAGGCGGTGTGGATCTCGGACGCCTATGCGGGCGAGCTCAAGCGCCAGAACTTCCAGAGCATCGACACGCTGTCGGTCCTGCTGACCCACCTCAGCGAGGTCATCCGCAACAACCTCGCCCAGCTCCTCTCGTACAAGGACATGCGGGCCCTGCTCGACCGGCTGGAACCCGAATACAAGAAGCTGATCGACGACATCTGCCCCTCCCAGATCTCCCATTCGGGGCTGCAGGCCGTCCTGAAGCTGCTCCTGACCGAGCGGGTGTCGATCCGCAACCTCAACCTGATCCTCGAAGCCATCGCCGAGATCGTGCCCCATGCCCGCCGGTCCGAGCAGGTGGCCGAGCATGTCCGCATCCGCATCGCGCAGCAGATCTGCGGCGACCTGTCGGAGGGAGGAACGCTGAAGGTGCTCCGCCTCGGCAATCGGTGGGACCTCGCCTTCCACCAGAGCCTCAAGCGGGATGCGAGGGGCGAGATCACCGAGTTCGAGCTCGATCCGCGGCTGGTCGAGCAGTTCGGGGTCGAGGCCTCCAAGGCCATCCGCGAGCGGATGGACCAGGGCCACAGCTTCGTGCTGATCGCCGCGCCGGAGGTTCGCACCTATGTCCGCATGATCGTCGAGCGCATGTTCGCGACCCTGCCCGTGCTGTCGCATCTCGAGATCGCGCGGGGGTTGGAGATCAGCCCGCTCGGCTCGGTGTCGTGATCGACCAGCCGCAGTTCCTGGTCCTGTCGGCCTTCGTCGTCTTCAGCCGGATCGGCACCTGCCTGCTCGTGATGCCGGGTTTCTCCAGTTCGCGCATTCCGGTCCAGGCGCGCCTGTTCATCGCCATCGCCTTATCGCTGGCGCTCGTGCCCAGCCTGCTCGATACGCTGCGGCCGATCCTCAAGGACGACGCCCCTCTGATCCTGCTGCGGACCATGCTGTCCGAGGCGCTGATCGGCGGCCTGATCGGGCTGCTCGGACGGATCTTCTTCATCGCGCTCGAGACCCTCGCCCACGGCATCGCCATGTTCGTCGGGCTCAGCGCCAATCTCGGGGCGCCCGTCAACGAGGATGAGCCGTTGCCCGCCATCACATCGCTGCTGACGCTGGCAGCGACCGCGCTCCTCTTCATCACCGACCAGCACCTCGAGATCTTCCGCGCGCTCGCCGCCTCCTACAATGCCCTGCCGATCCCGGACGGGCTGCCGCTCCGCTTCGCGCTCGTGCGGATGGTCGACGGCTCGGTGGCCGCCTTCCTGCTGGCGCTGCGGATCGCAAGCCCCTTTCTCATCTTTTCGCTGGTGACCAACCTTGCGGTCGGCCTGACCAACCGGCTGGCGCCGAGCGTGCAGATCTTCTTCCTGGCAGCACCCTTCCTGCTGCTCGGGGGGCTCTACATCCTCTACCTCACGGTCACGCCCATGATGCACCTGTTCACCGAAGCCTTCAGCCGGTTCCTGGTCAACGGATGAACGAGCGTCTGCGCGCGCTGAAGCGGATCAGGGCCGTGCAGCAGACGCTGCGCGACATGGCCGACTGGAAGCTCGGCGCGGCGGAACGGGCGAAGGCGGATGTGACCGCCGCCCGCACCGCCCTCGAGACCTATCTCTCCGACGCGCCCCCGACCGGCACCTTCGCCGCGCATGCCGTCCGGCAGGTCGGCCGCCTTCTCGCTCGGGAAGCGGAGGCGGAGCACGCGCGGGCGGCGCTCGCGGCCTCGAAGCTCGAGGCGGAGACCCGTCTCAAGCTCGCCGAACGCGTCGCCGACACGCTCGGAGCCGATGAGCGGGATCGTACCGAGCGCCGCCGCCTGGAGGAACTGGTCGAGACCATGCTGGCGCGCGCCTCCGACCCTCGGACCTGACGCGCCCCAGGGAGCCGGGCCGGATCCGGACGGCCCTCGCAAGCCTCCCGCAAGGCGCGCACGACATGGTCGGGCGGTCCTCGCAACCCCGCTCCGGAGGGACTTCCGTGTCGATCGCGCCGCCCTCGGACATCATCCTCGACGTCGCGCAGGCGGCCGATCCGCTGAAGCTGCAGGCCGCGACGACAAAACTCGCCAGGGCGGCCGCGGACTCCCCGGGGGCCTCGGCACCCAGCTTCGACGCAGCCCTCGACTCGGCGGGCCCGGGCGTGAGCCGGAGCACGGCCGCCTTGCCCCTGCCGCTGCGGACGGTGGCCAGCGCGCCGCCATCCGGCGGACACGTCAAGCAGCAGGCGGCCAATCAGAAGTTCGAGGCGATGGTGCTGCAGAGCTTCATCGAGAACATCCTCCCCAAGAACGCGGAGCTGTTCGGCGATGCGGAGTCGGCCGATATGGGCCGCAGCCTCCTGGCCGAGCAGATCGCCAACCAGATGGCCAAATCGGGCCGGATCGGCATCGCCAAAAGTCTCGAGCGGACCACGGTCTCCGCGCCAGGGGCGACGCCTCTCCCGCTCACGCCCCCCGCCGCGTCGCGCACCTGATCGATCGCCCACACCAGAAGAAAGAACGAGCCTTGAGCAAACCGCTCGCCAGGATCGCGCTCTCCCGCCCCGGCACCGCCCCGGGCGGGGGCGACCCCCTGCTCGCCAACTTCACCACGGTCGTCGACCGGCTCCAGGGCGTCGTCGACTTCGAAACCGACGCCCTGTCCCGCCACGTTGCCATCGACCTCGCCGAACTCAACCGGCAGAAGCGACAGGGCATGCTGGAACTCAGCCGGGTCATGCGGGGCTACGCCGACCGATCCCCGCCCGCCGAGGTGCGCGACCGGCTTGCCAGCCTCACCGCGGCCCTCGATCGCAATCGTGCCGTCCTCGACGTCCAGCTCAGCGCCGTCCGGGAGATCGCCGAGATCATCGCGCAGGTGATGAAGGATGCCGAGTGGGACGGCACCTATTCGGCGCGGGCGGCCTGGCGGTGAAGCTTCTCCTGATCGGCGTCTGGGTCACGCTGGTCGCCCTCGGCGCAGCCTATGGCGCGGCGCTCTATCTGCCTGCCCTGACCGCCCCGAAGACGGCGGCCAGTCCCGTGCTGCAATACCAGAAGACCCGTGTGCTCAATGTCCCGATGATCGCCGACGGCGTCGTCCAGGGCTTCATGGCAATGCAGTTCGTCTTCACAATCGATGGCACCACGCTGAAGACGCTGCACGTTCCGCCCGAAGTGTACCTGCTCGATGAAGCCTTCCGGACCATCTACAGCGACAGCAGCCTCGATTTCCATAATCTCTCGAAATACGATCTCGTCCGGTTCACCAGCCATCTCGTCGCCGCGACCAACGACCACCTCGGCGCCCCGCTGGTCAAAGACGTGCTGATCGAACAGTTCAGCTACATCTCGCGGGACACGATCAACAAATAGGCCGATGCCGGCCGGAACCTGACGCATGGCAAGAGATCGCTCCACGTCTTTCGGGCTCGCCGTCGCCGCGGCCGGGTGGATCGTGCTGATCGCGGACGCCGCGCTCAGTCCCTTCCTGGTCACGGCCGGCAATATGGCGGCCGTCGCCTCCCTGCGGTCGGACGTCTTCTCGGTCGCCGAGACCACGATCATCAGCGGCTTCGCGCTCGCGATCCTGGGCGCGCTGCGCTCCGGCTTCGGGGCGCTCCAGCGCTTTTTCGAGAACGTGCTCGACCGGGCCAGCGCGCCGCGCGCCACGCCGGCCACCGTCTATCCGGACGCTCCCCCCGTCTCGATCCAGCCCGAGACGGTCGAGCCGATCGTGGAGCCCGCGCCCCGTCCCGCCCCGCACAGAAGCCGGAACTACACGATCCTGGCGAACGGGGCGGTGGAGGTGGAGACCCTGCTCGGCACGCGCGTCTTCGCCTCGCTCGACGAGGCCCGCGACTACATCCGCTAGCCCGGCGCCCGCGGACCCCAGGGGAGCCATCGCGGACGGCGCTGGCCGGGACAGGCCCCGTTGGCCCGCGGCACGTCGAGAACCGGGCCCGAGCCGCCCCGGGGGCCGGCATGGCTGGGCCCGACCCCGTCGCCCGGCGGCTTCACGAACGATGTGGCGGGTGATTCCCTCTTCCGCGCGCGAGGCGGAACGTCTCCGGCGGCGTTGCGTTTCGCCGGCACCCGAACGCCAGACGTGGCAGGCTCCGGGCGCTACTTGGACACCGCGTAGTAGCGGCGCCGCATCTCCTCGGCGAGGGCGTGGCTCCGCGGCGTATCGGGCGAGGCCCGGAGCCGGACGCCGAGGTCCTGCTCCGCTCGCCACACGACCTCGGCCTGCTGCAGCACGGCCTGCTGGTCATCGTAGAACTGGAACGTCGAGGCGGGCAGCGCCACGCCGGCCGGCAGCCGCAGGCGACTGCCTGTCGGCGATCGGTCGAAGACAAGGCATTCCGTGAGGAAGCGACCGGCCGCGTCGATAATCTTGCCGGTGCGGAGCCGCGTTCGCTGGCGTCTCGACAGACGCTTTTCGGCCTGGGACTGATGATCGGGGGTCGGGTCTGCGCGCCGGGTGGACGCCACGGCAGCCGGGACCACGCTGTAGGAGAAGTCGCTCCGGGACAGCGGCGTCGATCCCTCGAGCCGTCGCGCCTCCACGACAGGTGGGGCCGGTCCGGCCTTGCCCGATCGCGGATCCGGCGCACCGCCCCTCACGGGCTTGGGGCCCGCGAGGCGGAGGGAGCAGGCGCGGTCGGCATGCGCGTCACTCCCGGCCGGACGGTCCGGCCGTGCCGCGGCCGGCCCGCGTTCGCACCACGACCGGATTGCGGGCGCCGTCCACCAGTCTGGCGTCCCTGAAGGCGCGTCGCACCTGCGCGATGGGATCGAGCCGGGCTTCTTCGAAGACGACCCCGAGCATCTCGACGGCGCGTTCGGTGGCGCCGATCGACAGATTGAAGAAGAGCGAGACGGTGGGGTGCCGGAACTCCATGCCGAGCGTCACGACGGGCCGGCTCTCCCATCGCAGGTCGATCCCTGCGGCCCAGGTGAACACCAGCATCTCCGACTTGAAGAACAGCTCCGTGGACGAGTTGATGAGGTCCTCAATATTGGGAAAGCGCTCGGTGCGCACAAAGGTGATAAGATCGACGATATCGATCGTCCGCATTTCCTCGACGAACTCGCCGATGTTATTCTCGACGATGCCAACATAGGCGCTCCAATCGTGGTTACTTTCTTTTGTCAACGAAGCACCTTGGTTAGATCGGCCGATGCCTTCTTGGTATTACGTGCCTGTATGAAGTGTACGATCTCCGCGACAGCCTTGTAGAATTGCGGTGGGATAGCCTTTGACACCTCGACATGATCGTACATGGACCTTGCAAGGAGCTTGTCTTCGATCACCGCGATTTTATTCTCTTCGGCGATCTCGCGGATGCGAAGGGCAATCAGGTCCTGCCCCTTCGCCACGACGACCGGCGCCGTCGTCTCCGATCGGACATAGCGCAAGGCGATCGCGTAGTGGGTCGGGTTCGCGATCACCATCGTGGCGCGGGAAACGTCCTTCAGCATGCGGCGGCGCGACCGGTCGAGCGCGAGCGAGCGCCGCCGCGCCTTCAGCATCGGATCGCCCTCCGACTGCCGCATCTCGTCCTTGATCTCGCGGCGGCTCATCATCAGGCTCTTGGTCCACTTGACCCGGGTCCAGACGAGGTCGGCCGCGGCGAGCAGGACGAAGGCCGTTCCCACGCCGATCAGCAGCCGGACGACGATGCTGAGCACCGCTTCGGGGATGCCGCCGGGCTCGGCGAAGAGCGCATCGAGGACGAGATCGCGTTGCGTGTTGAGCAGCAGCCCGACCATGGCCCCCAGGGTGAGGAGCTTGAAGCAGCTCTTGGCATATTCGATCAGGCCGTCGCGGCTGAATAGCCGCTTGAAGCCGGCCATGGGCGACAGCTTGGAGAACTTGGGGGCGATGCGGCTCAGCACGACGCGCGGCAGATTCTGGGCGAAGGATACGGCGAGCCCGGCGACGGTGAACAGGACCACGATGGGAGCGAGGAAGCTGCCCATCGCCTCCCCCACCGCCCTGAAGAGCTCGACCGCGTCGGCGCCGTTGCGGATCGTCCAGTCGCCGGGATTGTCGATAAGGCGGCTGAGCGTCTCGATCAGCCGGGCGGCACCGTCCCGCAGCATCAGCGTGCAGACCAGCAGCGAAGCGGCGAGGAAGGCGAGGAGCGGCGCTTCGCGAGAGACCGGCAGGCGGCCCTCCTCGACCGCGTCGCGCAGCTTCTTCTCGGTCGGCTGCTCTGTCTTGTCGTCGCTTTCGGCGTCGTCGCTCATACTGCGGGCCGCCGGGTCAGGTCGACGCCGGGCGGCTCACCGCCTCGACGACCGTTCCGTCGCGGCGCAGGCAGGGCCGCGCCGCGCGGGGAGTCGAGGGCCGCTCCCGCCTCATTCATCGGCCGGCGCTGCGCCGAGCTCGATCTCACCGCGCGCGGCCATTTCGAGCACCATCGTGGCGATGGTGCGCCGCGCATCGTTGACCTCCTTGGCCGAGCCCGCCCCGTTGCTCAGCTCGTTCTCGATCAGCCGCCGGGCCCGGGCGCCGATCGCGGACAGCACGGTATCCCGGAAGTCCGCAGCCGTCCCCTTGAGCGCGAGGACCACGACGTCGGTCGGGACCTTGTCGAACAGCACGCTGCGGGCCTTGGGCGAGAGCTTCACGATGTCGTTGAACGAGAACAGCTTGGCCCGCAGCGCGGCGGCGTCGACCGGCCGGACCTCTGCGAGCGAGGAGAGGACCGCTTCCATCTGATCCGTTTCC
>CAXTVD010000008.1:2629-23132 GCA_964247575.1 uncultured Lichenihabitans sp. | reverse complement strand
CGGCTCTGCGCCGCGCCGGCCTGGTCGCGCACCGGGTTCAGCAGGAGGTCGTCGCGCAGCTTGGTCTCGAGAATGCGGATCGTGGGCTCGCTGACCGGACGCAGCGACAGCATGCGGCGCGTGAGTTCGTTGCGGAGGTCGACCGACAGCACCGCCAGAGCCTTGGCGGCGGCGGCCGGGGTCAGCCGCGATAGGATGAGGGCCGCCGTCTGGGGGTGCTCGTTACTGATGTACTCGCCCAGATATTTCTCGGGCAGGTCGGACAGGCGGACCCAGGTCGAGCTGTTGGAGTTGCCCAGGACGTCCGACATGATGTCGGCGATCTGGTCAGGGGGCAGGACGCCCCCGAGCAGGTGCTCCACCTCCGCGGCCGAGCCCAAGAGGTCGAGGCCGCTGGAGAACTGGCCGGCGAGTTCCTCGACGAGGCCCTCCAGCGTATGAATGGACACCGCCCCGAGCGCCGCGGCCGAGCGGGTGATCAGCTTGAGTTCGAGCGGATCGAAATGCTTGAGCAGGCGGCTCGCGAGCGGCTTGCCCATGCCCAGCAGGAGCGCCGCCACCTTCTCCGGACCGTTCATGATCCGGTTTTCAAGGGTCGCGGGAGGCGACACGGCCGTCGACATGAGGATCTCGTCCTTTCCCAAGATGGCCGGTCCGGCGTCGCCGACGCCGTCGGGCCCTAGGCGCTGCGGTCGGCCTGCCCGGAGCCGACGATCTCCGTCAGCGACACGCCCAGCCGGGAGCCTTCCTCGTCCACCACGACCATCTCGCCGCGCGCGATCACCCGGCCGTTGACCACGACGTCCACAGGCTGGCCCACCCGATGGCTGAGCGGAACGATGGCCCCACGGGACAGCTTCATGAGTTCGGCGACCGGCATCGTGGCTCCCCCGAGGACCACCTGCACCGAGACGGGGATACCGAGGATCGCGTCCAGGTTGGGAGCTTCGGCCGGAGACTCGAGCGGCATGGTGTCTTCAGCCATTGCGTCTTGCTTTCGTCACGGGGCCACCTGCCGAGCCGGTGCGGAGCAGACCGGACCGTCTCCGACCGGTCTAGTCATCCGTCCTTGCGCGAGGGTTGACGGTCCGCCGCGGTCCGCTCCTCGACCCGCACCGTGTAGCGCCCGGCCGACTGGCCGAGATCGCATCGGAACAGCGCCTCCTTCTCGCAGCTCAGGAGCACGTTGCTCCCGGAGGCGGGCGGCAGTTCCAGGACGTCGCCCACCCGCCAGCCCGCGATGGCGCCGAGCGACAGCGGACCCATGGCGATGCTGGCCTGCAGGCTCAGGGCAGCCCGGGTCACCTCGGCCCGGAGCTGGGATGTCCAGCGGGTCCCGTCGAGCATGGGCGCCGCGGCGGACGCGCCGCCCCAGACGGCGGCGCCGTCCTCGACGGCGCCGAGGGGCAGCACGACATCGAAGGGCACCGTCCGCCCGACCGCCCTGATCTCGAAGGCGGCGGCCAGCAGGGGGAGCCCCGGCTTGCCGAGGAAGCGCGGATCGGGCTTGGGATGGGTCCGGTCGAACTCGAAGCGCGTCGGGGCAAAGTCGCGGAAGCCGGCGGTCAGGGCGACGGCGGCCTGCCCTCCGAAGACGTCGACGATGCGCATTTCGACGGGCGACACGGGGCGGCTGTCGGCGCGCCCGTCCTCCTCGCCTGCGCCTCCGAACAGCGCCTCCACCACCGTCGAGACGAGCGGACGGCTGAGCGCCAACCCCACCACGGCATCCCAGGCCGGCACCCGGAGCGAGGCGAGGATCGGCAGGCCGTTCTCCTGGTCCATCAGCTCGGCGGCCGTGGTCGCGCGCAGCGTTTTGAAGGTCAGCTCGCCCTGCGACGCCGACAGGGCACAAAAGCTGTCGGTCCAGGCCCGGGCGACGGCCGTCATGGCCTCGCCGAGCACGGGAAAGCGCACGAGCGGCGCGCCGGGGCTCTTCTCGTACCATCGGTCGCGAGCGGCGGGTGGTCCCGCCTCGCGCGCTGAGGCGGCGGCCATCGTCAGGCCGCCTTCTTGGCCGTGCCGGAGTCACCGCCCCCGCCCATCGTCTCGTTCTCGACTTCGTCGATCGAGGGGCGGTCATAGGCCGAGATGGTCTTGCGGCCGTGTTCCAGCGCGATGAGGGGCACCGCGCCGTTCATGAAGGCGAGCAGCGCCTGCTTGATGATGGTGTAGAGCCGCACGCGCTTGGCCCGGGTCACCTTGATCTTGTGGGCGAGCGGCCCGGCCAGGCCATAGGACATGAAAATGCCCGCGAAGGTCCCGACGAGCGCCGCGCCGATGAGTTCGCCCAGCACTTCCGGCGACTGGTCGAGCGCGCCCATCGCCTTGATCACCCCGAGCACGGCCGCCACGATGCCGAGCGCCGGCAGGCCGTCGGCAACCGCCTGCAGGGCCTCATAGGGTTTCAGCCGGTCGCGGGTGATCGTCTGGATCTCCTCGTCCATCAGCGACTCGATCTCATGCGTGCGGGCATTGCCGATGAGGATGAGACGGCAATAGTCGCAGATGAAGCTTGTCATATCCTTGTCGGCGAGCACCTTCGGGTACTTCTTGAAGATCTCGGATTCCGTGGGCGCATCGATGTGACCTTCCACCTCGTTGCGCGCATTGCCCCGCAGCTCGCGCATGAGCGTGTAGAGGAGGCCCAGGACGTCGAGGTAGTCGCGCCCCTTGGGCGAGGCGCCCTTGATGGCCTCGATCACCGCCCTGCCGGTGTCCTTGATGGTCGAGAGCGGGTTGGCGACGATGAAGGTGCCGAGCGCCGACCCCAGAATGATGATCATCTCGTAGGGCTGCCAGATGACGCCGAGGTGCCCGCCGGCCGCCGCGAAACCGCCCAGCATGGCCCCGAGGGCGACGACGATCCCGATCATGAAACTCAAGGCGCGGTGCTCCTCCGGCCCATGATGGCCTGCGGCGACAATCCAACAGCTACGACTTGCGTGGGGCTGTCTGCGGACGGCCCGTGCGGGACGTCAGCCTGGGACAAGTCGGCACCGTCAGCTTGCCGGGAGCCACCCGACCCTCTCGAACGGTGTGGTCGCCACTCCGAGGTCGTGCCCCGTGCTCTCCACCACCTCCGCCTATCTCTCGCTGCAGGCCAACCTGACGCGCCAGCAGGCCGCCACCGCCGCCGATCCGACGGTGAAGAATGCCACGGCCTACTATCTCGCCAACATCGGCAAGGTCACGTCGGTCGACCAGTTCGTCAACAATTACAACCTGTTCTCGTATGCGATGAAGGCCTACGGCCTGTCGGACATGACCTATGCCAAGGGTCTCATGACGAAGCTGCTGAACCAAGGCACGACGAGCCCCACCGCGCTTGCCAACACCTTGACCGATCCGCGCTACAAGGCCTTTGCCGAGGCTTTCGATTTCGCCGGACAGGGCGCGGCCGCCACGACGACGGCGTCCGCGACCACCGCGACCACCACGAAATATGTCGAACAGACGCTGGAGGACAACGAGGGCCAGCAGAACCAGGGTGTCGAACTCGCCCTCTACTTCTCCCGCACGGCCTCGTCCGTGACGTCGTCCTACGGCCTCCTGGCTGATAGCGCGCTGCTGAAGGTGGTGCAGACCGCCTATGGCATCCCAGCCAGTTCGGGCGTCCAGGACATCGACAGGCAGGCCGCCTATCTCGACAAGGTCCTCAACATCAAGGACCTGCAGGACCCGACCCAGGTCCAGCAGCTGGTCACCCGCTTCACGGCGGAGTGGGACGCCACCGGCAACAATCCCACCGCCTCGACGCCGAGCAACGCCCTTCTCGCGAGCAGCTCCTCCACCTTCGGGCTGAGTTCCGACCTGCTGATGAGCATCGCCAAACTGAAGCTCGGGGGCAACTGAGGTGCAGTCGAACTTCTATGTCGGCCTGTCCGGCCAGCTCGCGATCGAGCGGCGGCTTCAGTCCATCGCCAACAACGTCGCAAACATGAACACGGCCGGCTTCCGGGCCGACGGCATCACCTTCGACACCGTGCTCTCGAACACCGGCGACCAGCCGGTCGCCTTCAGCACCGAAGGGGCCAACTACATCTCGACCCGGGCGGGCGAGCGGACGAAGACGGACAATCCCCTCGACGTGGCGATCCAGGGCGACGCCTGGTTCGGCATCAAGACGCCGACTGGCATCGCCTATACGCACGACGGACGCATGAAGCTCGGCCCGGGCGGCGAGATCCGCACCCTGAACGACTATCCCGTTCTCGATGCCGGCGGGTCTTCGCTGCTGCTCGACCCGGACGCCGGTCCCCCCGTGATTTCCGCCGACGGCATGCTGACGCAGAACGGCGTCCAGGTCGGGGCGCTCGGGCTTTTCAGCATCGACCCGCAGGCCAAGCTGACGCGCGCCGAGAATTCCGGCGTGATCCCGGACGTCGCGGCCACCCCGGTCCTCGACTTCTCCGCGACCGGCGTCGTGCAAGGATACGTCGAGAATTCCAACGTGAACCCCATCCTGGAAATATCCAAGCTCATCCAGATCCAGCACGACCTCGACAGCGTCACCCAGAGCTCGCAGACCGCCGATTCCTCGCTGCAGGACGCCATCAGGACGCTGGGGTCGAATTCGTGAACGGGCGGCGCGCGTGAACGCCCTCGAGCGGCTCGCCCGCTCCGTCCGCGAGGCCGACGCGGCCGTTCCGACGGTCGTCGTCTCGGGCGTGATCGCGGAAGTCTCGCCCGCCAGCATCCGGGTCAGCGGCCTGTCGCCCTTTCTGGACCTCGGCCAGAACGTGACCTACGAGATCGACGGCGTCGCCGAGAACGCCGAGGTGGTGCGCGTCGACCGCGCCGCGGCGATCGTCAAGCCGTTCGGCAGCCGCGTCGCAGCCCGGCTCGGCGTTGCCGTCCGCAAGACCGGTCCCTTCGCCTTCGCCCCCGACACTTCCTGGAAGGGTCGCATCGTCGACGCGCTGGCGCAGCCGGTCGACGGCGGCGGCCCGCTGCTCCCCGGCCCCCGCATGGTCACGGCCGACGGCGAGCCGCCCAAGGCCCTGGCGCGCGGTCGTGTCAAGGCGCCGCTCAGGACGGGCGTGCGCGCCATCGATCTGTTCTGTCCCCTCTGCGCCGGCCAGCGCATCGGCATCTTTGCGGGGTCGGGGGTTGGCAAGTCGACCCTGCTTGCCATGCTCGCGGCCTGCGCCGGCTTCGACACCGTGGTGGTCGCCCTCGTCGGCGAACGCGGGCGGGAGGTCCGGGAATTCGTCGAGGATGCGCTCGGCCCCAACGCCAAGCGCGCGGTGACGGTCGTCGCCACCGGCGACGAGAGCCCAATGATGCGACGCCTCGCCGCCCGCACCGCCACGGGCATCGCCGAAGCCTTTCGCGACCGCGGCGATACCGTTCTGCTGATCGTGGATTCCGTGACCCGCTTCGCGCATGCGGCGCGCGACGTCGCGCTGGCCGCCGGCGAACCGGCCGTGGCCCGCGGCTATCCCCCGAGCGTCTTCGGCGATCTGCCACGGCTGCTCGAGCGGGCGGGACCCGGGATCGAGGGCCAGGGCAGCATCACGGGCGTGTTCTCGGTGCTGGTGGATGGCGACGACCATAACGATCCCGTCGCCGACACGATCCGAGGCACGCTCGACGGCCACATCGTCCTCGACCGGAAGATCGCGGCCCAAGGGCGCTACCCCGCCATCGACGTCCTGGCCTCGCTGTCGCGCTTGGCCCACCAGGTCTGGACGCCGGAGCAGCGCACCCTCGTCACCAAGCTGCGCGAGATGATCGCGCGTTTCGAGGACAGCCGGGACCTGCGGGCCATGGGCGCCTACCAGGCCGGCGGGGACGCCGATCTCGACCAGGCCATCGTGCTGGTGCCGCGGATCTACGAGGCCCTGACGCAGTCGCCGACGGCGCCCCTCAGCACCGACGCGTTCCGCGATCTGTCCACCATGCTGCAGAAACAGAAATGACGCTGTTCCGCTCCCCTTCCCGCGCCCGCTCGCGCGACGTGCTGTCCCCGGACTGGATCTGGGGCAGCCTCGGGGTGACGATCGCCGGGGCCTCGGCTGGCTTTGCCGGCTATATGATCGCCACGGCCCCAAGCGAGGTGACCGGGACGGGATCGAAGGATTTTAACATCTTCGTCCAGTGGGATCGGCGAAGCACGTCGCCTGGCCCGAACGAGGCCAAGCCGAGCGGACGGATCGCTCCCGCGCCAGCCGTGGCCGGAACGGCGATCGACCCCGAGCCGACCGGCTCGATCCCCCCGGTGCCGGCCCGAACCGATGGGCAGACGTCTGCGGCGCTCCGCGCGGGCGACCTGCACGACTTCATCCTGCGCGACGTGGTCGGCAACAAGGCCCTCATCGAGCACCGCAAGACCCTGAGCCTGGTCAAGGCCGGATCGCTTCTCGACGAGGCCGGACGGGTCCTGTCCATCGAACGGCGCGGCGACGCGTGGGTCGTCAGGACCACGTCCGGCATCATCGGCGGCTCGTGACACGCAAGGACGGCGTGGCGCCGCCGCGACTCTGAGGGGTTGGAGATCATGCAGCGGTTGCGCAACGCGCGGGAGGATGGATCGTCGGCGCCCGAACTGTCATCGGCCAAAGCGCGCGCGGACATCCTCAGCGACACCGCGGAGATGGCCAAGCGCGGGGCCGATGCCCTTCTCGAGCGCGACTCGGGACGCGGGCGGACCCTGGCCGGCTTCACGGCCGCGGCCGGCGTTCTGGCGCTCGTTCTGGCCGGCGCGGCCGCGCTGGGCTACGGCAATCCCCACCTGATCAGCCTCCTTGCCGGCCTGGCCTCGCTCGGGCCGACCGCCCTGGCGCTGTCGCGCGCCGCCGAAAACGACAAGCGCCTGCGCGAGGCCAGCATCGAGCGCGGCTTCTGCCACGCCGTCGCGATCCACGCCCGCCGGCTCGCGGACAGCGTCGGCACGACGGACGAGCGCAACATCGCGCTCGGCCCCGAAGCGATCGTCAACGGCCAGCTGGACGTGCTGTTCAAGGATCTCGACCGCAGCAAGCAGCGCCTGGTCGCCGCCGGCGCGGAGATCGGCCCGCGGGGAACCACGAACAAGCTGCACGAGCGCATGGTGCCCGACCTGAACGAAACCGTCATCGTGACGACCGATGGCCGGCGCTATCCCGTCTGGATCACGGAACTCTCGCTTGCCAACGTGACGCTCCGTGGCAACCTGCCGCCGCTCACGCCGAGCGACACCGTGCAGGTCGGCTCGCGCAAGGCGCGCCTGGCCCATGTCGCGGCCGGCCGTGCCACCCTGCACTTCCTGACGCCGATCGCCATGTCTGAGTTCAACCGCAACATCGTGCTGTAGCGCCGGCTCAGGCCGCGAAGGCGCCGAAGCGTCCCTTGAAGGTGTAGGCGGGCCGCTGCGCATCCGTGGCGGCTCCGTAGACGATGTCATCGAGTTCGTCCCCGGGGGTCGGGCGTCCGTAGTGGAACCCCTGGAGGAGATCGCAGCTGAGCTCCTTGAGGACATCGGCCTGCGCCTCCGTCTCGACGCCCTCGGCCGTGACCTTCAGCTTGAGGCTGCGCCCGAGGGAGATGATGGTCCGGAGAATGTCCGTCATGTTCTCGTCGGTCGCCGACAGGTTCATCACGAAGGAGCGGTCGATCTTGAGCTTGTCGAAGGGGAACCGCCAGAGGGTGCTCAAGCTGGAGTAGCCGGTCCCGAAATCGTCCATGGCGAGCGACAGGCCGAGCGCCTTCAACCCGACGAGCTGATCGAGAACCTGGTGCGTGTCCTGCAGCAGCACGCTTTCGGTCAGTTCGAGTTCGAGCCGGTGCGCCGGCAATCCGGAGGTCTCGAGCGCCCGCTTCACCACGGCGCAGATGTCGTTGCTGTCGAGTTGCCGGGGCGACAGATTAACGGCGACCATCAGGCTATCGGGCCATGTCGCCGCCGCCCTGCAGGCCTCGTCGAGCACCCAGGCCCCGATCCGGTCGATCAGCCCCATCTCTTCGGCCACCGGGATGAAGTCGGCTGGCGGAAGGGGCTGGCCGCCTTGGTCGTTCAGCCGCAGCAGCGCCTCGAAGCCGACGAGCACCCCCGTCTGGGCCGCGAAGACCGGCTGGAAATGCAACGAGAAGCCGCCTGTCGCGACGGCACGCTGCACGGCGCTCTCGATCAGCCGGCGCCGCTGGAGCGCCTCGTCCATGGCGGGGTGATAAAGACGAACGGCGTCGCGACCGTCCGCCTTGGCGCGGCGCATGGCCGTATCGGCCGCCTGAAGGAGCTCGCCGGCGCCCTCGCCGTCGGTGGGTGCGACCGCGACGCCGATGCTGGCGGTGATGGAGCGGTCTTCGCCCGCGATGCGGAACGGCCGGGCGAGCCGCCCCCGGATCTCGTGAGCCATGCGGTCCGCCTCGTCGCGGCTTCGCAGCCCTCCCTGGGCCAAGACGAATTCGTCGCCGCCCAAGCGGCCGACGACGTCGTCGGGACCGGCGGCCTCACGCAGGCGATCGGCGACGGCGCCGATGAGGGCGTCCGCCCCGATCGAGCCGAGGGCGTCGTTCACGGCCCTGAACCGGTCGATGTCGACGAGGTGCAAGGCGGTAAGCTGGCGGGAAGCGGCAGCCCGCGGCAGGTGCCGATCGAGCGCCCCCATGAAGTGGGTCCGGTTGAACAGCCTGGTCGCCGCGTCATGGCGCTCCAGGAAGGACACCTGTTCGTCGCTCCGGCGCTTCTGCCATCCCCGCCACAGCGTCGTTGCCACGGGAACACCGAAGCTGCAGCCGATGAGAAAGGCCAATTCGTAGAACGCCAGCATGAAGTCGTGCTCAAGCGCGTTCCGCTCGGCCACGAGGGTCGGCAACGCGCCGCCTTCACGACCGGTCGTCTCGCCCCCGGCCGGGGGGTCGAAGAGGCCCGGACGGAGGAGGCCCGCATGGCTGCGCGCGAGGTCGCCGGTATGACGGGCCGCGACCTGATCGATCACCTTGCTGAGGATGAGCCACGTCCCGCAAGCCAGCAGGATCACCATGGCCCCGACCGAAAGGGTGGTGCGCAAGGTGCTGAAGCGCTGGAAAGAACGCAAGCGACGGGCTCCTGCCTCGGGGTCATCCGGTATAACCGCGCCGCAGGTGAGCTTGCCTTAACACTGCCCCGGGCCGGCAGGGTCCGCCGGTTCCGATGCCGAACAGGGTTGCCGCTTCCTTAAGCCGCTGACGAGCGCCGGCCCCGATCGCCTCAGATCAGCCGAAAGCCGCCGAATGGCCGGAACGCGCCGAAGGTCTCGAGGGTGTCATCACGGGCAGCAGGGAAGGCAGGTCGTCGGGACGGAACCACCCGACACCCACGCGCCCGCCATGCCGTCGCTTCCCCTGCGCTGCGTCCCTCCCAAGTGCCGGCATGGAACAAAACGCCGGTCCAGGCCTTCGGATGCGTGGAGAGCGCGGGTGCCTCGCGGAGGAGTTGCGATCGATGGCCGATGCCGGTCCGGAGCCGACCATGCCGTACTGGCACGTCTACGTCGACAGCGAGGGCATAAGCCGGCAGCGGCGCTGCACGCTCTCGCGCTTCGAGCTGAAGGGCATCGGCCCGGGCGTCGACCCGCAATGGAACGACACGATGCAGCCGAGCCAGGCCGGGGTCACCTTCACGGTCCTGCCGGTCGGCTGGGTTGGCGACTGGCATGAGAACCCCAGGCCACAGTGGATCGCCATCCTGACCGGCCGCTGGTTCGTGCAGACGATGGACGGCACACGCGTCGAGATGGGTGCGGGCGAGATCATGATGGGCGAGGACCAGAACACGATGGAACGCGACGGCCGGAAGGGCCACCTGTCCGGCACGGTGGGAGACGAGCCCTGCACCATGATCGTGATGGGCCTCGACGTGCCGCCGACCGTGGATCAGCCCGGCCGGTTCGCCTAACGCGATGCCGGGATACCTGCCCTTTGCGGGCGCGCTCGATCTGCCCGCCTTCTTCTGCGACAATTGCGGCTTCTGGCAACGGTCTTTCGAGCCCCCGCCCGCCTGTCCGCTGTGCCTGGATGCGCGCCACGTCGTCCCGCAGAAGGGCTGGCGCTTTCACGACCGGGCGGCAGCCGAGGCGCTCTATCCCTGCCATTGGGCGGAGTACGAGCCGGGACTCTGGCGGTTCTGGAACGACCCTGTCGACGGGATCGGTTCGAGCGGCTACCTCATCCGGACGGCGAGCGGGAACCTGATGTTCGAGGGCTGCGCAGTTTACAGCGTGGCGGCTCTCGAGCAGATCCGCACCCTCGGCGGCGTTAGCGTGCTCGCGGCGTCGCACCCCCATTCCTACGGGGCGCTGTGGCAGATCCAGGACGCGTTCGACCCCGAACTGGCGCTGCATCCGGGGGACCTCGCCTGGTCGGGGGCGGTCCGCGTCACGTGGCCCTTCGACGAGACGCTGGAGCCCCTGCCCGGCCTGACCCTGCACTGCACGGCCGGCCACTTCGACGGGCACACGGTGCTGCACGACGCCCGGCGCGGCATCCTGTTCTGCGGCGATGCGCTGAAATTCGAGCTCGATCCGGCCGATCCCCGCCGCGCGCGCACCATCTCGGCGCACAAGGCGTTTGTGCGTGGCATCCCGCTCACGCCGAACGAGCTGCGGCGCTACCGGCAGGTGTTTGCCGGGCTCGACTTCACCGGCACCTGGACCCCCTTCGAGCAGGTCCGCAACGCCGGACGGCGGGAAGCGCTGGCGCTGATCGACGCCATGCTGGCCACCCGCCCGCATGCCGCGCCGGTGCCCTTGAGCGAACTCGGTTGAGCTTGACCGGCCGGTGCCTGCCCCCAACAACATGAGACCAGCGGACCGATGACAGAGGCAGTGGCACGCGACCGCCTGGTGGAGGACCCCGATCGGGTCCGGGCCGAACAGACCGCCTACTACGGCTCGGAGGACTTCACCCCCTATTTCGAGCTGTCCAAGCGTCTAGCCGCGCTCTCGCCCGGCTATGCCCGATCGTACGAATACTGGCTGCAGACGGTGCTTCACGCGCTTGCGCGGACGCCTCCCGACCTCGGGTTCCTCCAGGTCGGCGCGATGGACGGCAAGCGCTACGATCCGATCTACGCCTTCGTGCAGCACTACCGCTGGGCCGGCCTCATCCTGGAGCCCCTGCCCGATCTGTTCGTCGCGTTGAGCGCCCATTATGCCGGACACCCCGCCGTCACGCTGGTTCAAGCAGCGCTCACCGACAGCGACGGAACCCGGGAGATGGTCCGGGTGCAGCGGCAGGCGGCGCTCGAGGGCGCCGTGCCGCTCTGGGCCGAGGGCCTGGGCTCCTTCCATCCCGAGCGCAATGCCCTGGGCGGCGTGGGCGTGGACGGTGCCTTGCTTGCCGCGCTGCGGCAGCACACGCGGCGGGAGCCGGTGGACTGCCTGACCCTCAGCTCCCTTGTCGAGCGCTACGGCCTGCCGCGCCTCGATCTGCTGCAGGTCGACGCAGAGGGCTGCGAGCTCGATATCCTGCGCCAGGTGGACCGGCACGGCTTCCGCCCCGCCGTGGTGCATCTCGAACACTGGGCGCTGTCCGCCGCCGACCGGGGAGCGCTGTTCGGCCTGCTCGGCGAACGCGGCTACCTCATGCGGATGAGCGAGTCCGACGTGCTCGCGATCACGCCTGCCCTCAAGGGCGAGATCGACGGCGAGGTCGGCTGGGCCTGCTGACCGACCGAAAGCCCGAAGGGGTCAGTGCAGCCGAACCGGCATGGGCCAGACCGGCAGCTCGCCCGTCCCGCGGAACAGTTCCACGCCGCCCGCCTCGCTCAGGCGCACCGCGAGTTCCGCAGGCCCCCCGAACTGGTAGCCGACCTGGCTGATATAGGCGGCGCAGGCCGCGAGCTTGCGCCCGTCCGCATCCGGGCCAAGTTCCACCACCACCTCCCCGAGACCCGCCATCTCGGCGGCGAAAGGACGATGCGGCGTGTCGCGCCGGATCGTGTAGGGAAAGTCGGTCCACCACAGGATCGGGCAGGCGGCCCCCAGGCGGGTCACCGCGCGGGTCACCTGAACATGGTCGACATGGCCGCCGATCGCCTGCGGGGCCAGGAGCAGCGCGGGCGCCTCCACCTTGAGCAGGGCCGCCAGCGTATCGCCGAGCGGCGCGGCGATGTCGTCGGAGCCATGGGGATCCCCGAACAGGTCCGCCGCGGAGCCGTAGCCCCGGTGCGGCGCTTCAGGGAAGGGCAGCCAAAGGGGTTCGGCACCGAGCAGGCGGCAGGCTGCCGCGTCCTCGTCCCGGCGCAGCGCCATGTAGTCGACCTCGGGACCGAGCCCCTTGTCGAGCTGGCAGGCGAGCGCGAAGCCCTGCGGATCCGGCATCGAGGCCGTGAACACCGTGGCGATCACCACGCGCCAGCCCTCGGCGGCAAGCCGGGCCAGCGTGCCCCCGCAGGAAAAGGCGGCGTCGTCGAGGTGGGGCGAAAGCGCGAGGGCTGTCTGGGTCACAGGAGGTGCGGCTCCGCACGATAGCGGCAGGGCGTCACGGGAAGGACGGGATCGAAACCCGTATCGGGCCGGCGATGCACGACATCGGCATAAACCGCCATGATGCGGCGGCCGACGGCACCCCAGGAGTAGACGCGGCGACACTCTTCGAGGCCGGACGCGGCGATGCGACGGCGCAGCGCCGCGTCCGTGATGATCCGCTGCAGATTGCCGGCGAGCGCAGGGACGTCGCCAGGCTGGGTGAGCAATCCGTTCTCCTCGTTGCGCAGGCAGTCGTTCACGCCCACCGCGAAGCAGGACACGTTGGGCAGTCCCGAGGCCATGGCCTCGAGGATGGTGTTGGAGAAGCCCTCCATATAAGTAGGCGACACGAAGACATCGGCCGCCCGGTAGAGGGCCGGCACGGCCTCGTAGTCGGCATAGCCGGTGAAGCTGAGACAGTCGGAGCCGAGGGCGAGCGCCGCCGCCCGCTCGCGGCAGGGCTCGACATCCGGGCCGATGCCCGAGACGATGCCATGGAACGGCGTGCCCCGCCGGCGCAGCAGATCGAGCGCCTCGATGAAGTCGAGCGCGCCTTTCCGCCGGTCCACGCGGCCGTGATAGAGCAGGCGCACGGGATCGGCAGCCGCGCCAACCGTGGCTTCGTCGGCCGGGTGGAAGCGCGCGGTGTCCACCGCGCCCGGGACGACGACGAAACGATCGCGCTTCGTGCCGAGCCGTTCGCTCACCTCGTCGATGAAGGACTCGCCGCCGATCAGCAGCGCGTTGGCATGGTCGAGCACCGCGACCATGGCGAGCCGGTGCGTCTCGCAGCACGAGCCGACCCAGTGCCCGTCGCCGCCCTGGATCGACACGACATTGGGCACGCCGAGGCGCCGCGAGGCCAGCAGCGTCGCCCATCCCGTGGGATAGCCATATTGTGCATGCAGCACGTCGAAGGGCTCGATCGCATGCTCGGCGGCGATCGCATCGACGATGGTCTCGATATCGCGCTCGAAATCGCCGACCGTCTGCTCGCCGATCTGTTCGAGCCCGATCACCTTGACGCCCGGCACCGGCGGGGGCGGGCCGCCGCCATAGACCTTGGTGCCGAAAGCGTCGCCGCGATACTGGCTGATCATGGTCACGTCGTGCCCGGCCGCGACGAGTTCCCGGAGCAGGTTGATGGCATAGACGCTCATTCCCGAGATCGCGGGAAAGAACCGTCGGCTGATGAAACAGACACGCATGGGAAAGCCGTCCGTCAGGGGGCCGCGGGGACTTCTGCCGCACGGCAGGAGCGGAGATAGGCCATGGCCTCCGGGATCATCCGGTCGGCGCGGTGCGAGTCGCGGCTGAGCTCGATGCAGACCAGCTTGCCGAACCGCACGGCCTCCAGGGCTTCCAGCACGCCGGCGGTGTCCATGTCGCCCTCCCCGAAGGCGAGATGGACATGCTCGCCGCGCTTCATGTCCTCCAGCGACACCGTGCCGATCCGTGCCGCGAACTCGCCGATCGCGTCGGCCGGCTCGCGCTCGCCCGTCACGAGGAGGTGGCCGAGGTCGAGCGCGAGGGTGAGGCCCGGCACGGCTTCCGCGACCGCCGCGAAGTCGTCGACGGTCTCCACCAGCATGCCCGGCTCCGGCTCGAGCGCGGCGACCACGCCGCGATGGGCGGCATAGGCCGCGACCTCGCGCAGCCCATCGAGCAGCCAGCCGCGCGCGGTGGCGCGGTCGACACCGGGCTTCGGCACGCCGGCCCAGAAGGAGACGGCCTCGGATCCCAGGATCGCCCCCACGTCCACCGCCCGCTTCAGGAATGCGACCCGCCGCGCGCGCCCCTCGGGAGAGGCGCTGAGCAGCGTCGGTTCGTGCTTCTGCCGGGGATCCAGGAGGTAGCGCGCCCCCGTCTCGATGACCGAGCCGAGCCCGAGGTCGTCGAGGCGGCGGCGCAGCGCCTGCGCACCGGCCTCCCAATCGGGCCGGAGCGGGTCGAAATGCTGGTGGTCGAGCGTGAGCGCCACGCCGGCATAGCCGGTCTCGGCCATCAGCACGAGCGCGTCGTCGAGGCGATGCGAGGCCGTGCCATTGGTGTTGTAGGCGAAGCGCAGGCTCACGCGCCGACCCGCAGCGCGTCGCGCTCCAGCCGGTAGGCGACGTGGTGCGCCTCGGGTTCGCGGTAGAGGGGATAGAGCGGGCCGACGATGCGGTCCGCGGCGTCGGTGTCGAAAAGCGGCGTGCGGCCGCGCAGGAGCGGTGCCAGACGGTCCCGCGCCGCCTCGTTCAGCCGGACCGGGCGCAGAGGTCCGGTCGGGTCGCCGAAGCGGATGAGCGGCGAATCGCGTTCGATCAGCTTGCGGGTGTTGCGCTCGCCGATGCGGTAGTAGCTCATCGTCTCGACCTCCAGGCCCGGCACGATCACCTTGACCACGCCGATCGAGCCGTCGCGGGGCGAGCAGTCGACATAAAGCACGTCGAAGCCGGCCTGTTCGAGCTGCGCGCGGGCGAACCGTCCGCGGGCATAGGCGTCCTGGCCGGGATGGGCGGGCAGGTCGGTGAACGGCTTGCGGACGCGCTCCGAGAACACGCTGCCGGCGAGGGCCTGCTTGAGAGTCGCGCTGTCGTAGGCCGCCCAGTCCATCATGGCGCGGAGCGCGCGGCTCTCCTCGACCTCAAGGCTGGGCAGCGCGGTGCGCACGAAGTCGTCGACATAGGAGCCGGGGGCGACCGATCGCGCCTCGCGGAGTGGCCCGTGCCCATAGGTCTTGCGCACGCGGGCCGAGCAGAATTCCAGCACGGCCTTGCGCAGGGCCCGCTCGCGATCGGGGTCGCAGGCCTCACCGCAGCCCGACAACATGATCGGCACGCGCGGTCCATGGCCCGCGCGGTCATAGCCCACGACATAGAGGTTCGCGAGACCGAACTCGTCGGTGGCGAACTTCGGCAGCACCTCGATTCCGACGGCGTCGAGGTGGTCGAGCAGGGCCCGGACGTCCGCGCCGAGATCGGCGGGCAGATCGAGGACGACGCCCTGGTCGAGGGCGCGGAACAGCAGCCCGTTGCCGTCGCGCTGCAGGCATTCGAGCAGCCCGTGCCCCACCGCCCATTCCACGTCCGGGCCGGCGCCGAGGCCATTGGTGATGAGCGTCGTGAAGGGCTCGTAGCCGGCCGGAAGCTCGAAGACGTCGCAGGCCGCGACGTCGAGCGGCACGAGGACCCGCTCGCCGTTGCGGGCGCGCGTGGCGGCCGTCCAGGCGAGCGTCGTGTCGGGGCCGACGGGGCTGCCCGCGGGGAGGCAGAGGCTCAGCGGATCGACGATGCCGGCGGTGCCCACCTCGCGGACGAGCGCCGCATAGGAGCCGATCCGCCGGGGCTCCTCCATCAGGCGCAGCGTCGGGCAGATCATCTCGGCGATCTCGGCGACCGCGCCGATGATCGCTTCGCCGTCGGTCGTGCCGTAGCCGTATCCGGAGGGCATGGCGCCCGTCAGGCCGGCCGCATCGTCGAGGAACAGCCCGACCTTCCACGCCGGCACGCCCGTCCGGTCGAGCGGGGTCATGGCAAAGCCGACGAAGCGCCCCGCCGGCAGGGCCGCAATATAGGCTCGCGCGGCATCGGGCAGGTCGGCGGGGAGATGATGCGGGGCCATGACGCTCAGAACAGGGGTTTGGGGGACAGGACCGCGCGACCGCGCGTGGTCCGGACCGGCGTCGGCGCCGCCGCCTCGGCTCCCGCCATGCGGTAGGCGCGGTCCATGAGGCGCATCGTGTGGAGGTCGCCGGCGGCAGAGTAGGCGCTGCGGTCGCCGCCGCGCAAGGCATCGGAGAAGGCCCGCAGCTGGTTGGCGAACGGCGAGCGCTCCCCGCCCGGCACCGTGAGCGGCGTCGCGGCGCCGGACAGGCCGTCATGAAGAACGAGCGTGCCGCCGGCCTCCTGCCCCATCGTGTTCACAGCCGTGATCTGACCCGTCGTGCCGACGACTTCGAGCCGCCGGCGCGGCAGTCCCTCCGGACAATTATAGGCGACATGGAGACTTGCGAGCACCCCCGAGGCCGTCCGGCCGATCAGCAGGCCGCCGTCGTCGACAGCATAGTGCTGCACGCGGCTTTGCATCAGCGCCGCAAGGTCCACCACGGGTTCGTCGAGCAGGAAGTCGACCAGGTCCAGGCCGTGCGGTGCGAGGTCCATCACCGCGCCGCCGCCGGCCTGCCGGGCGTCGACGCGCCAGTTGGCGCCGGTGCCCTTGTCCCAGTCCGCGCCGAGCCAGCAGGCATAAACGATGCGGAGGGCGGTGACCGTGCCGATCCGCCCGGCGCGGATCGCGTCGCGCAGGGCGCGGTGGGCGGGATGGTGCCGCTGGTCGAAGGCGGTCGCGTAGAAGACGCCGGCCTGGTGGCAGGCCGCTGTCATGGCCTCGGCGTCGGCCAGCGTCGCCGCCATGGGCTTCTCGCAGAGGATCGCCTTGCCGCCGCCCGCCAGCGCCTCGACGAGAGGCCGGTGAAGGTGATTGGGCGTCGCAACGTAGACGGCGTCGACGCCCTCGTCGGCCGCCAGGCCCGCGACGTCGTCGTAGGTCCGCGCGCCCAGCCGTTGCGCCTCGGCACGGGCAGCCGGGTCGGGGTCGCAGACGGCCGCCAGGACGTCACCTTCGGCCTGGATCGCCGGCACCATGTAGTCGCGCGCGACCCAGCCGAAGCCGGCGATGCCCCAGCGCAGGGCGCCGGCGCTCACCAGCGCTCCGGGAGATTGACGAACAGGCGGCGGCGGATCGCGTCGGGCGTCGGCTCGGCCGTGTCGTCCTGCAACGGGTAGGTCGCCAGGCCCGCATATTCGTCCCGGTAGCGCTCCGAGGGCCAGCGCACCACCCAGCCGCTCTCGCTCTTTGCGTGGAGCGGGTTGCGCCGGACGGCCGGCGTCTCCGATGTCCGGTCGAGGTCGACGGGGTGCGAACCGGGCGGGCCTTCGGCCAGGGCAAAGGCCTCGGCGGTGCGCAAGGCGTGCAGCGGGACCGCGAGCGGCGGGTGCCCCTCCGCAAAGGCCCGGGTCAGCGCCGCATCGTCGTAGGCAACGGCTCGGGGAAACAGGGCCTGCGCCTCCGCGGTGCCCAGCGCCGATCCGGCCGAATGGTTCGGGACATCGCGGTTATGGACGTGGCCCACGAGGAGGGTGCCGTCCGGCGCGCGCAGGCCTCGCAGCCGCGCGAGGATCGCGGGCTTGGGTTCGAGGAAGTAGAAGGCATCCTGGCAGAGGACGAGATCGAAAGCCCCGTCCCCGAGCGGCCAGGGGCTCGCCGCGTCGAAGCACACCAGCGCCGTCTCGGGCTCAACCACGAAGCGTCGCGCGATCCAGAGCTTGGCGAAGACGACATCCGCACCCGTCACCGCCATGCCCTGCCGGGCCAGCACCCGGAGGTAATGGCCGATGCCGCAGGCCAGTTCGAAGCCCGTGCGCGGCGCGCGCCAGTGGGCCGTGATCAGCGCGAGGCCGGCGAGATAGGTCGGGTCAGTCCAGCGGTGGGCGAAGTAGTCCCCGACACGGCCCCAGCCGAGGGCCGCCATCGCCTCGCGCAGCGTGAGCCTGTCGATCGACAGGACGAGTTCGTGCAGCGCGGCCCGCGGCGGGGGCGGCTCGTCCCACCATGCGTCGGCGTCCCGCAGCAGTTCCAAGAGCGCGCCCGCCTGATCGCCCCGGTCAAGCCGGGCCAGCACCTCGCCGACGAGGTCGTCGCGGCCCGTTCGCAGGTAGGGAATGCCCTCGACCAACGGCCAGCGCTCGCCGTCCGGCGTTGCAAGGCTGTGCGGCTGGTCCGGGGCGAGCGCCAGCCCGCTCACCGGCGACAGGAGCTTCACGGGAGAGCCATCTCGGCCAGCACGCCTTCCTGGAAGGCCTTGACCGGCCCGTCGTGCACCAGCGCCATGTCGCCGAGCACGCGATCCATCGTCAGGGAGGCCGCCCGCAGATGCTGGGCGATCTGCATCACCCGATCGATCGTGTCGGCGGCGTGGAACGCGCGGCCTTCGGGCGTTGCAGCATCGGGCAGGATGGCCCGCGCCGTCGCAACCTGATCGCGCAAGCGGGGCGGCAGCTCGGCAAGCGCCTGTTCGGTGAAGCGGTGCATGACCGGTCCGAGATGCGGGCCGAGCAGCATCTCGCCCGTGAAGCCCGAATCGGGCAGCGCGGCATTGTGCAGGTGGTGCGACAGCCCCGCCAGGAAGACCGTGTCCGGCGAGGCGCCGTAGCCCGGGCAGAGCAGGACGCCGAGAACGGCGACGACGAGGCAATGCTCGGCATGGTTTTCAGGCGGCTCCAGGATGATCCGGGGGCGGCCGGGACAGGTCACGCCGGCGCGCGGTTGCGCCGCCAGGGCCGCGACAAAGGCCGGCAGCGCCGCCTCCGACGGGGGCGAAGGGTCCTCCACGGCGTCGGCCAGCGCCGCGCGGAGCGGCTCCGCCACGGCCCCGGACACCTCCGCCACCGCGGCCCGCAGGATGCGGCTGGTATCAGCCGGCGACACGCCGCCCGCCGCCAGCCGCCCGGCGTCGATGTCGCCGAGACGGGCCGCCGCAAGGGCCGACGCCGTGATGCGCAGAGCGCTCGTGGCGGGTCGCTCGCCATCGACCAGGTTTTGCCAGGCGCGCGCGAACAGCCGCGTCGCGATGGAGCCATGCCGACCCGCCGAGCGGATGCGCTTGAGCTCGCCGATCTCGCCGAACACAGGGGCGAGAGCGGCCCGCGACACGCTTCCCTCCGACCCGGATGCCGTTCCCATCGGCCCCTCAGCCCTTGCTCAGCCACTCCATCAGCATCGTTTCCTGCTTGTGGAAAGCGTGCTCGGGAACATGACCGGGCTTGACCATCGGCGCCTTAAAATAATGGCTGAGCTGTTCCTGCACCCCGCCGTCCTCGCGCTTGGAGGCGAGGCCCACGACCCGGGCGATCTCGATCGCCAGCGGCGCGGCCAGGATCGAGTCCTTGCAGAGGAAGTTGATCTTGATCTGCATCTTCTGGCCCATGAAGCCGGTCACGTCGATGTTGTCCCAGGCTTCCTTGTCGTCGCCGCGCGGCCGGTAGTAGCGGATGTCGACCAGGTGGTCCTCGACGGGGTAGCCGAGCATCTCGTCGAGCACGCCGCCCTTGGTGTTCAGCTTGGACTGCAGCGAATTGGGATCGGTGAGGGCCAGCCCATCGCGGTTGCCGAGGATATTGGTGGAGAACCAGCCGTCAACGTGCAGCGACCGGGACTTCAGAGCCGGGGCGATGACGGTCTTCATCATGGTCTGGCCGGTCTTGCCGTCCTTGCCCGCGACGGGGACGTTCCACTGCTGGGCGAGGCTCATCAGCGCCGGAACGTCGGCCGCGACGCTCGGCGTGAAGTTGGCGTAGCCGCAATTATTCGCCATCGCCGCATAGGCGTAGAGCATTGCCGGGCCGATCGACTCGTCGTTACTGTCGAGGCCCTTCTCGAAGGCGGCGGGGTCGTTCAGCGTCTCGACGGTCAGATCGGGCCAGCTCTCCGTCGAGGCGAGGTTGAGCACCACCACGCGGTCGACGCCGCTCTCCTCCTTGAATCGCCGGATGTCGTCGCCGATCAGGTCGACCGCCTCGCGGTGGTTCTTCGCCGCGATCATGTTGCGGCCGACGATGTTCTTGCAGAAGCTGCCGCTGCCGACCGCCGCCCAGGGTTTCATGGTGCGGAGCGCCGACGCCCCGTTGGAGAGTTCGTCCTTGCCGATGACCCCATGCTCTTCGGCGGCGGCACCCAGGTCGTTGCCGTTGAGGTCCCAGCCGCCGAACACGATGTCGCGATAGTTGGCGAGGCCGGGAACGGAGACATTGGCCAGCGGCAGTCCATCCTGCCTGTTCGACCCTGCCTTTATCATCTCGATGCCGGCGACGGCGGTGGTCGCCACCGCTCCTCCCAGGCCCACGATCGCCACGCCGAGCCGCTCGGGCCTTGCTGAACCAACCACCATCCGACTCCTGTATGCGGCGAGGGCGCCGCGTCCGTCTCCATCAACGCTGAAGGCGAGTATCGAAGGTAACTTGAGCCAAGCCCTAGGGTTCCCCTAAGAACAATGCGACATACCGGCCGCACGCGGCGCCGGGCCGACGAGC
>CAXTVD010000008.1:0-2529 GCA_964247575.1 uncultured Lichenihabitans sp. | reverse complement strand
GGGCGGCGCCGTACCGGCCACGATCGCGCTGATGGGGGGGCGGATCCTCGTCGGGCTGGAGGAGGCAGACCTGACGAGGCTCGCCCAGGAGGGACGCAACGCCGCCAAGGCCTCGCGGCGCGATCTCGCCTCCCTGCTCGTGAAGGGGACAACGGCCGGCACCACCGTCGCCACCACGATGCAGATCGCCGCGCTCGCGGGGATCGCGGTTTTCGCGACGGGCGGCATCGGCGGCGTACACCGCGGCGCGGCGGAGACCTTCGACATCTCCGCCGACCTCAAGGAACTCGCCTCGACCCCGGTCGCCGTCGTCTGTGCGGGGGCCAAATCCATTCTCGACATCGGCAAGACGCTCGAAGTGCTCGAATCGGGCGGCGTGCCCGTGCTCGGCTATCGGACCGATGCCTTCCCGGCCTTCTTCGCCCGCGACAGCGGTCATCCGGTCGACCATCGGTTCGACACGGCCGGGGAGATCGCGGCCGTGATCCTGACCCAGCGGGCGCTCGGCATGCCCGGGGGCCTGCTCGTCGCCAATCCGATCCCGGAGGAGGATGCGCTTGATGCCGGGGCCATCGAAGCGCGCATCGCGGATGCCATCGCGGAAGCCGAGCGCACGGGGGTCACGCGCAAGGCGCTGACGCCCTACCTGCTCCAGCGCCTGTTCGAACTGACCGGGGGCCGCAGCCTGCAAGCCAACATCGCGCTTGTGAAGAACAATGCCGCGCTCGCCGCGGCGATCGCCGTCGCCCTCGTCGAGGCCGGCGACACCGCGCCAGCCTGACGATGCGTCCGGCGGAACGCAGCGCAGGCCGCGTGCTCGTCGTCGGCGACGTGATGACGGACGTCATCGTCAAGCCGGACGGCCCGCTCGCGCGCGGCTCCGACCGGCGCGCCACGATCCGCAGGCATCCCGGCGGCTCGGGCGCCAACCAGGCCACCTGGCTCGGCCGTTGCGGCGTGCCGGTGACCTTTGCGGCCCGCCTGGGCCTGCCGGACCTGCCGGACTGCGCGGCGGACCTGCGGCGCTACGGGGTCGATCCGCACCTGTCCGGCGACCCGCACCTGCCGACCGGCTCCATCGTCACGATCCTCGACCCCGACGGCGAGCGCAGCTTCCTCACCGATCGCGGCGCCAACGACGCGCTCTGCGCAGCCGATCTGCCGGACCGCCTGCTCGACGGCGTCGCCCTGCTGCACGTGTCGGGCTACGCCCTGTTCACAGTCGGGCCGCGCGCCGCCGTGCTCGACCTGATGGCGCGCGCGCGGTCACGCCGCCTCGCGGTGACGGTCGACCCGGCGTCCAGCGCGATCCTCGCCGAGGTGGGACCGGCGGCGTTCCTCGACTGGACGGCCGAGGTCGACATCTGCTTTCCCAACGAAGCGGAAGCCGCCGTTCTCGCCGGCACGACCGAGCGGACGCGCCAGCGTGAGCTCCTCGCGGCGCGCTATCGTTGCGTCGTCATCAAGCGCGGCGCGGAGGGGGCCGAACTGGTCCGCGATGGGCAGGTCCTGTCCCTGCCCGCGCCGGTGGTCGCGGCCGTGGATACGACGGGAGCCGGCGACGCGTTCCTCGCGCGCTTCCTTGCCGGTCTGCTTGCAAACGAGCCCCAGCCACGCACTCTGGGCGATGCGATCGCCATGGGAGCGCTTGCCGCGACGACGTTCGGCGGTCGACCGCTCGTCGTGTGACTCCGGGGCGTGACCTCGCACGGCCGTCCCGCGCCGGTCACGGCGGCCCGGAGGACCATACCACTTCTTGCTCTCGCAGGAACGCCGTCAGCCGGTCCGCGCCGCTTTCAGCGGCACGGGCGTCTCGACCACCTTGCTGGTCAGCCAGGCGTCGAGCTTGTCGAGCACCGGGCTGGCAACCGTCGGCGGCCCGGCCGGAAGATAGAGGCCGATCGCGCGCAGCTCCCTGAAGATGGTGAACAGCAGGTCGCTGGACGTCCGCGCCTGCGCTTCCACGTCCTCGATAAAGCAGAGCAGCTCGATCTGCATGTTGGCTTCCCCGAGCGCGGTGAACAGCACCTGCGGCGCGGGGATCGACAGCACGTGATCGTGGTCCTTGGCCGCCGCAATGAGGATCTCGCGGACCCGCTCGGGATCCGCCCCGAGACCCATCGTGAACGGCAGCGCGATGCGGCCGACCCGGTCGTTGCGGAGCCAGTTCTTGACGACCCCGCTCACGAGGTTCGAGTTCGGCACGATCACGGTGGCCCGGTCCGGCGTCTCGATCTCGGTCGAGCGCACATTGATGCGCCGGACATAGCCCTGGTCGCTGCCGACCACGACGAGGTCG
This sequence comes from uncultured Lichenihabitans sp., assembly GCA_964247575.1. Taxonomy (GTDB): domain Bacteria; phylum Pseudomonadota; class Alphaproteobacteria; order Rhizobiales; family Beijerinckiaceae; genus Lichenihabitans. Next base: position 230 of record CAXTVD010000008.1, on the reverse strand, counting down.
CCCACCCGGACCGCCCGTTCCCACAGCAGGATCAGGCCCGAAACGAAATTGTTGACGATCGACTGGAGACCGAAGCCGATGCCGACGGAAAGCGCGCCGGCCACGATGGCCAGCCGTTCGAAGCTGAAGCCGAGATGGGCAAGGCTGAGCGCGGCGGCGACGAGGAAGCCGAGATAGCCGAGGCTCGTCTTGATCGAGTTCCGCAGCCCCGTATCGAGGCGCGTATGGGG
>CAXTVD010000007.1:26628-30191 GCA_964247575.1 uncultured Lichenihabitans sp. | reverse complement strand
GCTTCTGCGTCGGCCATGTCGGGCCGGAGGCGGCGGTGGGCGGGCCGATCGCGCTCCTGCGGGACGGGGACGTCATCACCCTCGATGCCGTGGCGGGCACGATGGACGTCGCGCTGTCCGACGAGGAACTGGCCGAGCGTCGCAAGGCCTGGACACCGCGGACGACCGACTACGGCTCCGGGGCGATCTGGAAATACGCCCAGATCGTTGGTCCGGCCTACGAGGGTGCCGTGACCCATCCGGGTTACGCGGGCGAGACCCACGTCTATGCCGACATCTGATCGCAGCCTGACCTTGTCCTCGGCCGTCTGGGCGATCGTGGCCCTGGCCTGCGTCGCGGCCGGTCAGGCGCGGGCGCTCGACGGCAATGACTATTCCGGCGACGGCAAGGCCACGCTTCAGGTCTTCAAGAACCCGCAGCAGGCGATGCGCGCGGGGGTCGCCGGCTATCGGTCCGGCGATGTCAAATCGTCCGTGGAAGCGTTCAAATATGCGGCCGCGAACGGCAATCCGCTGGCACGCTGGAAGCTCGGCAAGATGTACGCCGACGGCGACGGCGTTCCGCACGACGACGCCAAGGCGTTCGACTACTTCTCGCAGATCGTCCAGAACTACGACGAGGACGACGGCAACCGGCGGGACATCTCGGTCGTGTCCAATGCCTTCGTGGCGCTGGGCATCTACAGCCTGAACGGCATCCCGAACAGCGAGATCAAGCCGAGCCCCGAGCGGGCGCTCGAGATGTTCCAGTACGCGGCCTTGTCCTTCGGCAATGCCGATGCCCAGTACAACCTCGCCCGCCTGTTCCTGGACGGCGCGGACGGCGTCCCGAAGGACCTGCGGCAGGCGGCGCGCTGGCTGTCGCTCGCGGCCGAGAAGAACCACTGCGAGGCCCAGGCGCTGCTCGGGCACATGCTGTTCAACGGCTTCGACGGCTTCGCGGAGCAGCGCGCCAAGGGGTTGATGTGGCTCACGATGGCGCGCGATGCGGCCCTCGACAGCAAGGATCCCAAGGACCTCTGGATCATCGACCTCTACAACAAGGCCGTGGCCTCCGCGTCCGACAACGACCGGCAGGCGGCCCTGGTCTATGTGGACGAGCGCCGCAAGCGGAACTGAGCCGTCCGCTCAGGCGCTGAGGTCGATCCGCACCGGCACGTGGTCGGAGGGTTTGTCGAGCGACCGCATGTCCTTGTCGATCGACGCATCCGCCAGCCTGTCCGCCGCCTGCGGGGACAGGAGCAGGTGGTCGATCCGGATGCCCCTGTTCCGCTGCCAGGCCCCGGCCTGATAGTCCCAGAAGCTGTACACGCCCTTGTCGCCCGTCACCGCCCGGACCGCGTCGGTGTAGCCGCTGTTGAGCAGCGCACGGAAGCGCGACCGCGTGTCGGGCAGGAACAGGGCGTCGTTGATCCAGTTCTCGGGATCGGCGACGTCGGCCGGTTCGGGGATGACGTTGTAGTCGCCGGCCAGCACGACGGCTTCCTCGGTGACGGCGAGCCGCGTGGCATGGCTCAGCAGGCGGTCCATGAAGGCAAGCTTGTAGGGGTACTTGTCGGTCCCGACCGGGTTGCCGTTCGGCAGGTAGATGCAGCCGACGCGTACGACCGCGGCTCCGTCCGGCACGACGGCCTCGATATAGCGGGCCTGGCTGTCCTCTTCGTCGCCCGGCAGCCCGGGCATCGCGGTCGCCTCCTGCTTGGACAGGATGGCGACGCCGTTGAATCCCTTCTGGCCGTGCACGTGGCACCGGTAGCCCGCAGCCTCGATCTCGGCCCGTGGGAACGCGTCATCGACGCATTTGATCTCCTGCAGGCACAGCACGTCGGGCTCGATCCGCCGGAGGTAGCCGAGCAGATGGTCGAGGCGCTGGCGGATGGAGTTCACGTTCCAGGTTGCGATGCGCATGACCAGTCTCCCGCGATCGAGCCTTCTCCAGCGCCTGTCGGTGCCGCCCCGTCAAGACGGGTCACTGCATGAGGCTGGGGATGGCGTGCCGGGGCATCAATCCGTAGCGCATGGCGATGCGCCGGGCTGCGGGGAGCCGCGACAAGGCGGCGAGCCCTCCGGTCCGGACGAGGTCGACCGGCAGCAGCGACGAGAGCAGCGATCGGTTCAAGGCGTCGACGCCCGCGGCCCGCAGGGCGATGTCGCCCCGGCGGCTGCGCTCGTAGCCGTCGAGCAGGACCCGGCCGCCAGGGTCGAGCCGGCGCGCCCGGGCCTCGGCGAGGTGGTCCACCAGGGTGGCCGCATCGCGCAGGCTGAGGTTCAGGCCCTGCGCGCCGATCGGGGGCAAGGCGTGGGCCGCTTCGCCCACCAGAACGACTCGATCCCCGGTGAGACGGTCCGCCACCATCGTGCGGATCGGGAACCGCCCGATCCGACCCTCGATCGCGACCCGCCCGACGAGCAGGCGGGACTGGACGTCGATCTCGCGGGCGAGCGCTGCCGGGTCCAGCGCAAGCCGCCGGTCCGCCTCGGCCGGTGCCATCACCCAGACGAGGCTCGAGCGGTACGGCGCGGCCGCATCGGGCGGCATTGGCACCAGCGTGAAGGGCCCCTGCCGGGTGTGGAACTCGGTCGAGACGTTCCCGTGCGGCGCCTGATGCCGCAGGATCGCGGTCAGGGCGATCTGCGGATAGCCGACCTCCCGGACGGAAAGTCCGGCGGCCGTCCGAGCGGGAGAGCCGGCGCCGTCGGCGGCCACGAGCAGGCTTGCGCGGCGCTCGACCCCGTCCTCGGTCTCGATCTGGAGCGCACCGCCATCGAGCCGGCTCCTGGCAAAATACCCGTCGACCCGCTCCAGTCCCGGCATCTCCCGGGCGACCCGTTCGAGCGTTTCGAGCAGGGCGGCATTCTCGACGTTGTAGCCGAAGGCGGGCAACCCGACCTCTGCCGCCCTGAACTCGACCGGAGGCCCCCTGAAGAGCGACCCGGTGTCGTCGACGAGCCGCATCACGGCGAGTGGGGCCGCCGATCGTTCGACGTCCGCCCACACACCAAGCGCCCCGAGCATCCGCACCGATCCGTCGAGCAGCGCCACCGTGCGCCCGTTCCGGCTGGCATCGTGGGGGCCGACGAGCGTCACGGTCCAGCCCGTCCGCGCCAGGCCGACCGCCAGAGCGAGCCCGACGACGCCGGCTCCGGAGATTAAAATCCTGTCATGCGGTCGCCCGGCCGTGTCCCCGGCGCGATGTGAAGCTATGGTCATACGCAACAGATAACGGATCGGCGGCCCGAAGCGAGCACTTGGGCCAAGATGCCGCTCGGGCGGGTCGGGTCGCGGTCTTTCCCGCGGCCGCACATTGCGCGAGGACGCCTTGCTTCTTGCTTCCTACTTTGCCTGGATCGGCCAGCCGTCCGGTTGGATCGCCCTGCTGACGCTGACGGCGATGGAGATCGTCCTCGGGATCGACAACGTCCTCTTCATCTCGCTGATCGGAGCCAAGCTGCCGGATCGGCAGGCTCGCCTCGCCCGCCTGTTCGGCCTGGTGCTCGCCTTCGTCTTCCGGATCGCGTGCCTCCTGACGCTCACCTGGCTGATCGCCCTCACCGCGCCCGTG
>CAXTVD010000007.1:0-26618 GCA_964247575.1 uncultured Lichenihabitans sp. | reverse complement strand
CCCGTGTTCAGGCTCGCCGATCATGGCGTGTCCTGGCGCGATATCGTGCTGTTCGGCGCCGGCTTGTTCCTCATCGCGCAGGCCACCATCGAGCTGCACCGCGAGGTCGAGTCCTCGCCGGAGGAGGAGGAGAAGACGTTCGCGTCCCGGGCTTTCGGCATGGTGATCATCAACATCGCGGTGATGGACCTCGTCTTTTCCATCGACTCGATCCTTACGGCGATCGGCATGGCCAAGGAGATCGCCATCATGGTCATCGCCGTGCTGATTGCCCTCCTGGCGATGTACCTGGCCGCCAATGCCGTCGCAGCCTTCATCAAGGCTCATCCCACGGCGAAGGTTCTGGCTCTCAGCTTTCTCGTCCTGATCGGGTTTTCGCTCGTTGCGGAGGGGTCGGGCTTCGACATCCCGCGTGGCTACCTCTATGCCGCCATGGGCTTCTCCGCGGCGGTCGAGGCGCTCAACATCGCCGTCCGAAACCGGCGCCGGGCGGCGCAGGCCAAGCCGGTCGCCCGCGACCAGGCGACGGAGCAAGCTGGGACACCCGGCGCCCGCCTCCTATCGTAAGTTGCTTTGTTGGGTCGTTCCGCCATACTTTCCCACGTCATCGGACCAATCTGTCGACCAAGGTGGGAGACGAGCGCAAGGGGCGACGGGTGTGGGAGGGAGCCGCGGAGGAACCGGAACGGCAAGCCGAAACGACGACGAGGCGACCGGGCTCGCGCCCGGACCTGATCAGGCCTATGCCGCCCTCGATCTCGGCACCAACAACTGCCGGCTCCTGATCGCAAAGCCCGCGGTCGAGGGCTTTCGCGTGGTGGACTCCTTCTCCCGCATCGTCCGGCTCGGCGAAGGGCTCGATCGGTCCGGACGGCTCAGCGAGGACGCGATCGAGCGCACGCTCGATGCGCTGACCGTGTGTCGCGACAAGCTCGCGGCGCGTCGGGTCGGCCGTACCCGGCTGATTGCGACGGAGGCGTGCCGCGCGGCCGCGAACGGCACCGCCTTCATCGAACGCGTCGCATCGTCCGTCGGGCTGCACCTCGAAGTCGTCGACCGGGAGACCGAAGCCGGCCTGGCGACAGCCGGGTGTGCCTCGCTCGCCGATGCCCAGGCCCGTGCGGTTCTCCTCTTCGACATCGGCGGCGGGTCGTCCGAGATCGTGTGGCTCGACCGGGGTGCCGAGAATGCGCCGGTCCGAACCGGCAGTGCCTCGGACTGGGAGGCGGCCATGCGCAGCCGCATCCGGCAGTGGACCTCCCTCCGCCTCGGGGTCGTGACCCTGGCCGAGCGGTTCGGCGGCCGCGCGGTGGACGATGCGACCTACGATGCGATGGTCGACTACGTCCGGCAGGAACTCGTCGATTTCGCGGCCCGGACGCAGAGCGAAACCCGCTGCCGACGCTTTCACCTGCTGGGGACCTCGGGAACGGTGACGACGCTCGCCGGCGTCCACCTCGATTTGCGGCGCTACGACCGCCGGCGGGTCGACGGGCTCTGGCTGTCGACGGGGGAAGTGGACGGCGCCATCCGCCGGATGCGGAACCTGACCTTCGACCAGCGGGTCGCGCATGGCTGCATCGGACCCGACAGGGCCGACCTCGTCCTGGCGGGCTGCGCCATCTTCGAAGCCATCCGACGAGCCTTTCCCTCACCCTGGGTCCGCATCGCCGATCGGGGCTTGCGCGAGGGGCTGCTCATGCAAATGATGAGCGCCGACGGGGTCTGGAGCCGGCAGCGACAGGCGAACGGATTGCAATGACAGGAGCCAAAAGCGGGGCGGGCGTGGGCGGACGCGGCGGCGGCCGTTCGCTCAAGACGCGCGTGAAGACGGCCCGGAAGCGCTCCCTGTCCTCGACGCTCTGGCTGTCGCGCCAGCTCAACGATCCCTATGTCGCCCAGGCCAAGCGCGATGGCTACCGGTCCCGGGCGGCCTACAAGCTCGTCGAGATCGACGACAAGCACCATCTGCTGAAACCGGGCCTGCGCCTCGTCGATCTCGGCGCGGCCCCGGGCGGCTGGTCCCAGGTCGCCGCCCGCAAGCTCGGCACCGAGCAGGGGCGGGGAAGGCTGGTCGCCATCGATCTGCTCGCGATGGAGCCGGTTGCCGGCGTCACCTTCGCGCAGCTCGACTTCAATGACGAGGATGCGCCCGAGCGGCTGAAGGCCATGCTGGACGGCCCCGCCGACGGGGTGCTGTCGGACATGGCGGCCAATGCGGTGGGGCATCGCAAGACCGACCATCTCAAGATCGTGGCGCTCGTCGAGTCTGCGGTCGCTTTCGCGCGCGAGGTGCTGGCGCCCGGCGGGTTCTTCCTCGCCAAGGTCCTTCAGGGCGGAACGGAGGGCACGCTGCTTGCGGACCTCAAGCGGGACTTCGCCGTTGTCCGGCACCTCAAGCCGCAGGCGAGCCGCGCCGATTCATCCGAGCTCTACGTGCTCGCCACCGGCTTCCGCGGCCAGCGGCCCACGGGTCGCGACCTGGTCGGGTCCGACGCTCCGCCGGCCTGATCCCGGCGCCGTCAGGATTTCACGCGGACGTAGCTCCCCGGCGCATCCCCGAGCGTGGGCCGGCCACCGCCGGGCTCCCGCGCCGGGACGGTTTCGGGCGCCTGCTCCCTGATCCATTCCGCCCAGTCCGGCCACCAGGAGCCCGGGCGCTGCTCGGCGGCGTCGAGCCAGGTGGCGAAATCGCCGAGAGGGACCGGTCCGACGGCGTAGCCGTACTTGCCCTTGTCCGGCGGATTGACGACGCCGGCCACGTGGCCCGATCCCGACAGGACATAGCGCACCGGACCGCCGAAGAAGCGGCATCCCGCGAACACCGAAACGGCCGGCGCAATGTGATCTTCGCGCGTGGCGAGATTGTAGATGGGGATCGTGATCCTCTTGAGGTCGAGCCGCTGGCCGGCGATCTCCATCAGGCCCTTGGCGAGGTTGTTCTCGAGATAGCAGTTGCGCAGGTAGAAGGAGTGATTGGCCGCCGGCATGCGAGCCGAATCCGAATTCCAGGCGAGCAGATCGAACGGGCGGGGTGCATTCCCCCTGAGATAGGTGTTCACCGCCGACGTCCAGATGAGATCCTCCGGGCGCAGCATGTTGAACGCCTGCGCCATCTTGGATCCCGGGAGGTAGCCCTGCCCGGTCATCTGCGCTTCCAGCGCGCTGATCTGCTGTTCCTCGGCAAAGACCTTGAGGTCGCCGGCATGGGTGAAGTCGACCTGGGCTGTGAACAAGGTTGCGCTGGCGATGCGATCGTCCCCTCGGGCCGCCATGTAGGCCAGGGTGACCGCCAGCAGCGTGCCGCCCACGCAGTAGCCGATCGTGGAGACCTGCTTCTCGCCAGTGATCGTCTCGATCTCGTCGAGGGCAGCCAGGATGCCTTCGCGCATATAGGCCTCGAAGTCCTTGGCCGCGTGCCGCGCATCCGGGTTGACCCAGGAGATGACGAACACCGTCAGGCCCTGCGCGACGGCCCAGCGGATGAACGACTTGTCCGGGTTCAGGTCGAGAATGTAGAACTTGTTGATCCAAGGCGGGACGATCAGCAGCGGTCGCTTCAGCACCTCTGGCGTGCTCGGCGCATATTGCAGCAACTCCATCAGATCGTTGCGGAACACCACCTTGCCGGGCGTCAGCGCCATGTTGACACCGAGCTCGAACTTGCTCGTGTCGGTGTGACGGATGCGCAGATCGCCGCCGCCCGCCGCGATGTCCTCGGCCAGCATCTTCATGCCGCGCACGAGGTTGCCGCCGCTTTCCTTCAGCGTCTCACGCAGGAGCTCCGGATTGGTCGGCACGAAATTCGAGGGCGAAAGCGCGCTCGACATCTGGCGGACGTAGAAGCGCGCGCGCTCCCTCGTGTCGGGATCGAGGTCGGCCTTGTCCACGAGGTCGTTCGCCCAGTCCGTGCCGAGCAGGAACGCCCTGTGCAGGAAGTCGAAGACCGGATTGGCACGCCACTCCGGGTCGCTGAAGCGCTTGTCGACCGGACGCACCGGCTCGTCGTCCGGCTTGGCTTTGGCCCCTTCGGTGAACCGTCCGGCACTCTTGACCCAGAGATCGAAGAAGCCGGCCGTGAGGGAGGACTGCGCCTGGATGAAGCGTGCGGGATCCGCGAACCAGTGCTCGGCGACCTGGCCCAGCGTCCGCACCGCGTCGGACATGTCGGAGCGGAACGGCTGCGCGGCCGGCCGCCCCTCGCGCGGCTTGTACAGCTCGGTGGCGACCTTGCCGCTCTCCTCGAGGAGGCTCGTCATATTCCGGGCGAGGACGTCGAGATCGGGAGCCGGCGGCTCCAGGGCGGCGGAGGCCGCTCCCGCCGCGGCCGAACCGGCCGGCAAGACCGGTGCGCGTGGCGGGGCTTCGGGCTGCACGGTCGCCGGCGGGGCGACCGCGGCCACCGCGGGCGGGGGGGCGTCGCTCGACGCCGCCGGGTTGGCCGCAGGCAACGGAGCCTTGCGGCGCCTCGAGGCGGCTTGGACCGCGGGCGCGGTCCGGTGCCCCGTCGGCGCACCCAGGCCGGGGTGGAGAACGGCGTCGACGGCCTTCACGACGGCGGCATTCCGCCGGACCGGGATGGCCGGCTGCGGGGCGTAGACCGGGCTTGCCGTTTCAGCCACCGCCTCAGCAGGAGGCGCCGCACGCGCGGGCTTGGCGGCGGAGCTGGCTTTGCGGACCTTGCCGGTCGCGCCGGCCGTTCTCGACGGTGCCCTGGTCTTCTTTCCGCCCGTCACGTCCGCCTCCCCAGCATGGGCGCTCGCCGCCGCCGGTCCGGCGAACATCGGCGACACCCCGAAACCATGTCGTTGTCGGCAATGGTTTCGCAACCCGTTTCGTTGCGGGCCGCGCCGCCCCGGAGCCCTGGACCTGTTCCCATCACAATCGGCCGGTTTATGATCGCTGCATGATGATCGCGCGCGCAGGCCGGGATGGGTGGAAGAGGCTGCGGCCCCATTGGTCAGGGGCGCCAGGAGCCATGGAGGCGGGGCTGGCCCTGCTGCTCGCCTTGGCATCGGCGGCGCCTGCCGCGGCGCAGACCTCCGGGGGAGGGGCGGACGCCTCCGGCTCCTTCGATGGCCTCCTGCGGGCCTTCGACCTCAAGGCCAAGCCCGTCGAAGCCCCGGACTTCGTGCGGCAGAGCCGTCCCGCGACCACCGACTTCATCCCTGTCGGACGGCAGCATCCCGACAGGCCCGTCAAGGTCATGACCCCGGAGGAGGTCGAAGCGACCACCCGGGATCTCGACCGGGCGCGGGTCGCCCAACAGCAGCGGGCCGGCGTCAAGTCACCACCCGTGCCGCTTAAGCCGTCGCGGGCCCTGTCAGCCCCGCCGAAATCAAGGGTCCGTTAAGCCTTTTCCGTGGACATTGCGAGCGCTGGCTACTAGCGCTGCTGTGTCTCCGCGCGTTCGCTCTTTCCTGGATTGCCGAGGTCATGACCGATTTTCATCGTGTCCGCCGTCTGCCGCCCTACGTCTTCGAGCAGGTGAACCGCTTGAAGGCCGCCGCGCGCAATGCCGGGGCCGATATCATCGATCTCGGCATGGGCAATCCCGATCTGCCGGCTCCCAAGCACGTCGTCGACAAGCTCATCGAGACGGTGGGCAAGCCTCGCACGGATCGCTACTCGTCCTCCAAGGGCATCGCCGGACTGCGCCGGGCACAGGCCAACTACTATGCGCGCCGCTTCGGCGTGAAGCTCGATCCGGACAAGCAGGTCGTGGCGACCCTCGGCTCGAAGGAGGGCTTCGCCAACATGGCGCAGGCGATCACCGCGCCGGGGGACGTGGTGCTGGTGCCCAACCCCTCCTACCCCATCCATGCCTTCGGCTTCCTCATGGCCGGCGGCGTCATCCGCTCGGTTCCGGCCGAACCGACGCCCAGCTTTTTCGTCTCGCTCGAGCGCGCCGTTCTCCACTCGATTCCCAAGCCGATCGCGGTGGTGGTCTGCTACCCCAGCAACCCCACCGCGATGGTCGCCTCGCTCGACTTCTACAAGGACCTCGTCGCGTTCGCGAAGAAGCACGAGATTTTCATCCTCTCCGATCTTGCCTATGCGGAGGTCTACTTCGGCGCGGACCGGCCGCCCTCCGTGCTGCAGGTGCCCGGCGCAATCGACGTCACGGCCGAGTTCACCTCCATGTCGAAGACCTTCTCCATGCCGGGCTGGCGCATGGGGTTCGCCGTCGGCAACGAGCGTCTCCTGGCGGGGCTGAGCCGCGTCAAGAGCTATCTCGACTACGGCGCCTACACGCCAATCCAGGTCGCCGCAGCCGCCGCGCTGAACGGGCCGGAGGACTGCATCCAGGAGATGCGCGACATCTATCGCAACCGTCGCGATGTGATGGTGGAAAGCTTTGCCGCCGCCGGCTGGTCCGTCCCGGCCCCCGCCGCCTCCATGTTCGCCTGGGTTCCGATCCCGGAGAAGTTCCGCCATCTCGGCAGTCTCGAATTCTCCAAGCTGCTGATCGAGAAGGCGGATGTCGCGGTGGCGCCCGGCATCGGCTTCGGCGAGCACGGCGACGACTTCGTCCGCCTGGCCCTGGTGGAAAACGAGCAGCGTATCCGTCAGGCTGCACGCGGCATTCGTCGCTTCTTCGATCAGGCCGATACGACGCTGCACAACGTGGTGCAATTGAAGAAGCAGGCCTGACCGCCGATCTGCCGTCGGACAGGGGGCTGCAGGAAGCCCCTTGCCTCAAGGGGGCAGACGGATGCTGATCGAGACGGTCGACGACGCTCAGCGCATGCTGGCGGAGATCTTGGACCAAGCCGGACGCCTCGTCGCCTTCACCGGAGCGGGCGTGTCGACCGAGTGCGGCGTGCCCGACTTCCGCTCGCCGGACAGCGCGTGGCGCCGTTATCCCCCCATCGACTTCAAGGAATTCATGGCGAGCGCCGCCGCGCGCGTCGAGGCCTGGCGCCGTAAGTTCGCAATGGACGACATCTATGCCGGGGCCAAGCCGGGCCGGGTTCACCGCGCGCTCGCTTCGCTGGCCGACGAGGGCCGTCTCGCCAGCGTGATCACCCAGAACATCGACGGGCTGCATCAGGCTGCGGGCCTGCCTGCCTCGCGGCTGATCGAACTGCACGGCAACGGCACCTATGCGCGCTGCCTGTCCTGCGGCGCACGTCACGAACTCCGGGCCGTGCGGGAGGCTCTCGCCGCGACCGGCGAGGCGCCGGCCTGCGCGTGCGGTGGCCCGATCAAATCGGCGACGATCGCCTTCGGCCAGCCCCTGTCGCCTGATGAGCTGCGGCGAAGTCGGGAGGCGGCCCTCGGGGCCGACCTCTTCCTGGTGCTCGGCTCGTCGCTGGTGGTGCGGCCGGCGGCGACGCTACCTCTTCTGGCCCGCCAAAACGGCGCCGTCCTTGTGATCGTGAACCGCGATCCCACGCCGCTGGACGGCACGGCCGATCTCGTCATTCGCGCGGATGTCGGGGCGGTCCTGGAGCCCTGGAGCCGGGCGGCCTAGTCGCGCGGATGCAACACCGCCGGCGCTTGCCGCCCGAAATCGGAATTCGACTTTTTCACGTCGGCTCGAATGGTATGTTCGAAGCCATGGCGATGCGCGCTTGATTCGCGAGGACATTGGAGCGAACGGCCGGGGTTGACCGGTTGCCAAGGCCGCATGATCGGGTCGCCTGAGCGGGACGTAAACCTTTGGGCAATGAAGAGAATCCGGTCGATCCGTTTACCCTTCCCGCTGATGAAGCGGCCGACCAGTCTGACGTCGCGATCGCGGAGATGGCAGGTCGCATCAAGTGGTTCGATGTGGCGAAGGGCTATGGCTTCATCGTTCCCGACGAGGGAGGACAGGACGTCCTGCTGCACGTCACGACCTTGCGGCGCGACGGCCATCTCACGGCCCGCGAGGGCGCACGCGTCGTCTGCGAGGTGCTGCACCGACCCAAGGGCCTGCAGGTCTTTCGCATCATCTCGCTCGACCTGACCACCGCCGTTCATCCCGCACAGACCAGCCTGCCGCGGACCCATGTCCAGGTCCTCCCGTCCGGCGGTTTCGAGGTGGCGGTCTGCAAATGGTTCAACCGCACCCGCGGCTTCGGCTTTCTGTCCCGCGGGGACGGGACGGAGGACATCTTCGTGCACATGGAGACGCTGCGGCGCTACGGCATCACCGAGCTGAAGCCGGGTGACAGCTTCCTGGTGCGCTTCGGAGACGGCCCGAAAGGCCTCATGGCGGCCGAGATCCGTCCGATCGACAGCCCGGCCGGGTCGTCGCACTAGCCCTCCGTCGCCCCGGCGGCGTCCGCCGAACGTTCGCGGCACGCCGAACCAGAGGTTCGGATGCGGTTCTCGACACCGGATCGCGTGAAGGACGCCGCCTGCTCGGTCCCTGCGGATCGCCTGGGATGTCCGGCCGGCTTTGATCCTGGCGCGGCTTTGCCCTAGAAGCCTGCTGTCCGGAATCGTCTTGTTCACGGAGGGGTCGACGGTGTCCTGGGTTGCGCGTTCGGCAGCTTTCCTGCTGCTTCTGGCCTTCAGCGGTCCTGTCAGGGCTGAGCCGGCTCTCGAAAAACTGGAGATCGTCACCGCCAGCGGTCCGCACGATTTTGCGGTGGAGGTGATGCGGACCGACGCCGACCGCGAGCGGGGACTGATGTTCCGCAAGCACCTGCCGGCCGACCGGGGCATGCTGTTCGACTTCAAGACCGCGGCGCCCGTGATGATGTGGATGAAGAACACCTACATCCCGCTCGACATGGTGTTCGTCGGCGCAGATGGACGGGTGATCAGCACTGCCGAAAACGCCGAACCGCTGTCGGAGCGGATCATTCCCTCGCATGGGGCGGCTCTCGGTGTGCTCGAGGTCAATGCGGGGACCGTGGCCAGGATCGGCGTCAAGCCGGGCGACAAGGTAGACAACCCGATGTTCCCGAACTAGGCGGCGGGGGCGGGGCGGGGACGCTCGGTCGGCGGCGATCCCGGCGAGGAGGGAGGCGCGATGCGGCGGCCCCACGATGAGGCCAGGGCGCTTCTCGGCGCCTGGATCGATCGGGACGGCCACCTCTTTGATGGCGGATACCGTGGGTGGGGTTTCGGCGGGCCGGGTACGTCTTTGCAGCCCGGAGCCTGGCATGACTGGGGCTGCGTTGTATTCAACCCTTCTCGATCCGGCCGGGAAGCCGATCCTTTGAAGCCCGTCGGGTCGCGCGGCTAGATCGTGTCGTCGCTCAGGGCTGGCCCGAGAAGGATGTTACGCTCGAATGGGGCAGCCGCACGGAAGGTCGCTTGGCCGTCCCGATCGACGAGGATCACGATATCGTCCGTCACGCGGCCAACGCCGAGTTCGATCCAGTCCTGAACCGCGAAAGCGCCAGGGAAGGAAGGGCTCTCACGGAAGACGAGGTAGAGACCCGGCTCCGACGCGCTTTCCCAGACTTCGAACATCGGCTCCTCGCGACCCCGCAATCAACTTGGTCCGAGCGTCAAAGGCACCTTCCATTCCGCAGCAAGGCCGGCAGCCGACCGTCAGAAACATGGCGCTGCGCTGCCAATTCGAGCGGTGCCGCATAGCCGGCTCCGCCCGTCAGGCTGTTCCAAGCAACGACCTGCAGCAGCGTCGGACGTCCGCCTGCTTCCCGGAGCCTCAGGCCTTCCTGCCGAAGATATCGGCGTAAGCGTCGCGAGCCATTTCGACCGGATCGGCGCGCATGTCGGCAAGTTCACGCTGGGTAAGAGCTTCGATTTCCGCCAGCGCACGCCGGTAGCGGCGACGATCATCGAGCTTCTGGCGGACGTTGGCGATCAACACCTTGATCATGAGTCTGGGTCCTTGTCGTTGCCCCATGCTTCCTGCTGGGCTGTCCAAAAGCTAAGCCGGGGGTGCTGCAATGCAACATCGACGAGTGCAACGCAGCCAAGCGGCGCGGACATGGCAAAGACGACCCGTCGCCCGAGATGGCCTGATCGTCGATCTCTGTCGTGGACTTGCAGCCGCCGCTTAGCGGCAACCCCTGACGGTGAGGTCGCCCTGCGGCGTCCCTGACGTCCTGCGCGCGCAACCGTTGAAGCTGTAGTGCGGGCGGTCGTAGGTGTAGCCGAGCCCGTAGATCCCGCTAAAGACGTTGCCGAGGGCAAGATCGGGACTGAGTCCGCCGGCCAGTCCATAGCCGCTGCCGCGGTGACCATGCGAAGCGGCTTCCGCCGCCCGGCCGAGTGCAAACACTTGAGCGCCGAGGGTGATCGCCACGATGGCAGACCGCGCGACTTGCCAACTCCTGCGTTCCATCGAGCCGCGGCTCATGACGATTGCTCCTGAAACCACGGGTCAAGCCGGCTGGTCCTGCTGGCAACGCGAGCGCAGAAGAGATTGTTCGGGACGCGCCGAGTTTGCGCTCCCAAGGTCGATCGCGCCAGTGCCGTCGCGCCCCGGGCCACGCCGGCCATGGCGTTTCCCCGGCTGCCGTCTTAGCGTCGCAGGGAGTGGCCCGCCTTAACTGACCTGCTGGGGCATGCGCGCAAGGCCGACGTCCTGCGGCTCACGAGGGTTGAAATGTCGCTTCGGATCTACCGCACGGCCCTGGCCATCTCCGTCATTCTCAACGTCCTTCTCGTCGCGGTGATCTGGCTCTACATTCACTACGAAGGCTTGCTGACGGTCGTCGAGGAGGCGGTCGGCTTCATGAATTGATCGGTCGCATCGCCGGCAAAGGCACCTTTGTACCCATCGTGCGTTGATGGCCGGAACTGCCAAGGAACGCGCCATGAAACGGATCGCCATCATCATCATGCTCGGCTCAGGCCTCGTCGCGGGCCAGGCGGAAGCGAAGGGTTGCATCAAGGGGGCGTTGGTCGGGGGCGTCGCCGGCCACCTCGTCCACCACGGCGTGCTCGGCGCCGTGGGCGGCTGCGTCGTCGGCATGCGCCGGGCCCACAATCAGCGGCGTATGCAGATGCAGCAGGATCAGGATCAGGTTCAGCCGCCGGCCGCGCCCCCTACCCAGGCCCCATCGACCTTGTAGGTTACGGCGCGCCTGGCTGGGCAACGCCGGACGCTGAGACCGCAGCAGGCCATGGAGGCGTGGATGGACGACAAGATCGAGGCGGTGGCGCGGGCGCTCTGCACCTTCGAGGGCAAGGACCCCGACCTCAGAACCCGGCTTCCCGGCGGTCGGGTCGGCTTCCAGTCGCAGATCGGCGACGCTCCGCTGGACGGGCCGCTGCTCTGGGAGTCCTACAAGGAGGAAGCCGAGAAGTTCGTCGTGGTCGCGGAAGCCTTGCAGCCCTTTTTCAAGCGAGAGGCGCGCTGGTAGGGGGCCTTGCCGCCCCCGTCCTGACATCCGCGAGCGGGTCGAGAAACGGCGGCGCCTGCCGGTGGCACCGGACAACCCCCGCACGTCACGGCGACAGACGCCCATGGTGTCGGCGTAGCGCGTTGTGCTATGTGCCACAGGCGATGCGAGCAATCGGGCGGGTGTCTTTCCATCTGTCCGCGTTCGCGCCGCTGTCTCGGCCCGCTGCTCCTGATGCGATCCGACGCATCGCGGACGGCGAAGCAGAAACAGAGGTTGAGGACATTCGGGGTATAGCGCAGCCTGGTAGCGCGGAAGTTTTGGGTACTTCAGGTCGTAGGTTCGAATCCTGCTGCCCCGACCATCATCGCAGCCCTGCATCGTGGCCCGATCGGGTTCCGGCCGCACGGTTGCTCAAGAAGGAATGACGCAGGTGACGACGGCTCGCATCTTCCGCCCCTCGCGTGGCGCCACATCTTCGGGTCGGGGACGCACCAAGCTCTGGATCCTTCAGTACGAGCGCGCCTCGGCCCGGACCATCGAGCCGCTGATGGGCTGGACCAGTTCCTCCGACATGGACGCCCAGGTGCAGCTCTCCTTCGACACGAAGGAGGAGGCGGTTGCCTTTGCGGAGAAGCGCGGTATCGCCTACCACGTCGACGAGCCGGCGCCGGCTGCCGAGCGGCGCGGCTTGTCCTACTCCGACAACTTCAAGACCAGCCGCCTGGGGCAGTGGACGCACTAGGTCGCTCGCTTCGGCTCCGTAGCTCAGTTGGATAGAGCAGCCGCCTTCTAAGCGGCAGGTCGCTGGTTCGAGTCCAGCCGGAGTCGCCAACCGCGGGCGGCCTGTTCCTGCAGGCCGCGCAGAACATCCGCGTGGGCGGTCGGCAAGCAACGCCAGTACCCGTTCACTGTCCGACCAGCCAGGACATTTTCACCTGGGCGCCACAACTCACCGCCGCCCTGCAACGCCACCCCGGAACTGACGAAACGCAATGCCGACCAGCAGCAAGCGGGTCTGTCGATCAACGTGGACTACGATCGGCAGCTGCCCGGTTCGGCCTGACACCGAGCGCCATCGACAACACGCTCTACGACGCCTTCGGGCAGCGGCAGGCGACCCTGCTCGGCGATTAGGAGACCGCGCTGACCATCCGCCAGAACCGCTACCTCGCCGCAGTCGGTCTCATCCAGGCGCTCGGCGGCGGCTGGACGACGACCGGTCTCGCCGGCCAAGCCGCTCTGAAGGGCGCTCCGCCGCCGCCGCCGTCCTCGCCGGACCTGTCCTCGAACGTCTTTACGCCCACGCCGCACCTCTGATCCAGGAGCGTCAAGGACGATGCGCTCGACCGCTCCCTGGGCCACGCGCATGTCGCGTCGGCACAGTGCTGAGGAGCTCCAAGACGGCCAGCGCGGCCCGGGCGTCCGCCGCGGGGCGAGTTGCAGCAGGGCCAGGACCCGCTGCAGCTGCAAGGGTTAGCCGGTGCCCGGATGCTCAAGAACGGGCGATCATATACCTTGCAAACACGTTCCGGCATTGTCAGGCAATTTACGCCGCCATATTGTGGCGAGGCCGTCACAATTAGCGCGGCACCGCGAGGATTATGATGATCAAAGCTATTTCAACGTTCGCAGTTGTATCGGCGCTGCTGGTTGGGCAGGCATACGCGGCGGGTAATTATGAGGGTACATGGTCCGGCCAGTTGAAGAGCGGAACACCGGTCATGCTGATGATTCCCCCTGGGATTGAAGGCGGAGCACCGGCCAGTTACTCATATGGCGGTCAGGATCAGGGGCCGCAAACACCAACGATGCAAGGCAAGAAGATCAGGCTTGATAATCCCACGGGGTCTTACATCGTGGTAGGCCCGGTAAAGGGGAACAGCCTGCCTTACTTCTGGACTGATGGAAGCCACAAGGCCAGCGCAGTACTTACCCGACAGTAGTATCCCGGCCTTATGCGAGGCTGGTAAAGACAGCCTCGCTACCCCCGCGCTATTCTTTTTTGAGTTTTCGGCCTCTCCCTCTACTAGAGGGAGATTTGTGCTAGCGTGAGCCAGCCTCCAAGCCATTTTGTACAGCATCACCTTCGTTGCAAGACAATAGATGAAAGGATCAAGCACCTGCCTCATGGCGTCCTGAACTGTCAGAAGGTCAGAATGCGCGCCGGAAGTGCGGACAGTCTCGTTGACGCTTTCGGAAAACTCCCGTCCTCGCTACTGAGCCCGCGTAAGCTGACCGGTAGGTCAGCCGCTTGTCGCCGAAACCACGGAGCGCGCCCTCGGTGCGAGCCCAATCCTCGACGCCGAGCTGGATGAGCGTCAAGTGGCTCGCCTTTTCGCTGCTGCAGATCGTATGCACCGACTCCGCCTTGGCTCAAGCCAGTCGCCCAGCCACGCCAACCTTCTCCCCCAGCCAGGAGGTGGCTCTGTTCTCTGCGAGCAAGATGGTCGCCGCCGCGGAGCGTTGTGACGGCGTCAAGCTCAATGACGGCAAGCTCTCGGCCATGCTGGAGGCCGCCGGCATCTCCGAAAGGGACATGCACCTTAAGCAGCGGTCCAACTCGCTCAAGGAGAGCGTCCAGAGCTATGCCTCGAGCTTCAGAGGCAACAAGGATCAGGTCTGCTCAGAGGCCTTGTCCGAAGGGCGGCAGAACGGGCTGCTGGAGCCGAGCCCGGCTGTGAAGTAGCCGGTCCTTTAGGGTCGGAGGCGCCGCTCCACTTCTCGCCGATCAAGGGGTTGTCTCGCGCGTTAGCGTCCGATCGAGGATAGAGCCATGCCGCACTACTATTTCGACACTCACGACGGGGATACGGGCGTTATTGATGAAGGAGGCCTGCAACTGGCCGACCGGGCAGCGGCCCGCGTGGCCGCCATCGGTGCTTTGCCCGACATCGCACGGGATGTCCTACCGGATGGCGATCGGCGAGACATGGCTGTCCGCGTCCGTGATGAGAGCGGTCGCGTGATCCTCCACGCGACGCTGAGCCTCGCCGTGGATTGGGTGTAGCAGCCCGTCAGTTTCACGTCGGGCTGCTGGTCCCGGTCGCTGAAGCTCGCGGTAAACGGTCGATCGCCTCACACCGTGATCTCGGCGGCCTCGGTTACCGCGCGACCCTGGTCGACGAGAACCATCAAGGCCGGGGCTTTTCGGAAAGGCAGGACGCTCGACGGCCGACTCCAGTCTTCGAGGCGGCGGGTCACCTCCAGCTTTGACATGAGGTTCCCGCAAGCGTGTCCGAGTGAAAACTCATTCCCGGGCATCAAACTCACTTACTAGGTCGGGACCGCCTGTATCAGAGTGGTCAGCATATTGGATCCGGTTGTCAGAACCTTCGAGTTGGCTTGGTAGGCATTCTGAGTCGAGATCATATTCGTCAGTTCGGTGGCCAAGTCGACCGTCGATCCTTCCAAAGACGAGGAGTCTATTTTCCCCAAACTGCCCGAGCTGGCGGACCCAATGTTTACAGGTCCTGAATCCAGGTTGGGTTCGTACACATTTCCACTGAGAACCGTCATGTTATCCGGGCTCTCGACATTCGCGAGCGGGATTTTGTACGTCGAACGTGTGACGCCACTCGCGTAAACGGTGGAGACCGTCCCGTTTGTTGAGATCGAGACGCTCGAGACCTTGCTCGGAGCATTACCGTCGATGGTCGAGGTGCCGACCTCATAGTCGGAGGCAAGTTGGGTTGTTTTGCTCATATCGACGGTGACGGTTTTCCCGTTCGGAATGGGGATGGATAGTGAGGTCGCACTGCCGCTCGCGATGTTGCCGGTTGTCGGATCGAACGTCAGGTTTTGGGTATTCAAAGCTGCGGCGCCGTAGGGAAAACCTCCGCCGCTTGCTGCGTCTGCCGCGTTATAGGTGGCAACCTCCCACGAGTTGTCGCCCGTTTTGGTCATGTATACGTCGAGGTCGACTGCCGTTCCGAGATCGTCATAGGCAGTGAGAGAAGTCTTAGCCGTGTAAGTTGCTGTTGCGGAGTTGGCGGACGGCAGGTCGGCTGCGGCTACGGCGGTCGCAGTCGATGGCAGATTAACGCCCAACGTCGCGGAGCTCGAGGGTGTTGCGATCAGAGATTGTGTCGAAACATTGATCGGCTCGAGTGTTCCAGAAGCTGAACCGGCATTGTAGCTGCCGTCGGTCAGATTGTAGCCCAGTAACTTGAAGCCAGCCGTGTTGATGAGATTGCCGCTGGCGTCCGGCACGAAGGATCCTGCGCGGGTCAGAGCGGTCCCGCCAGCTGGTGGTTGGACAACAAAGAAACCATTGCCGCTGATAGCGAGATCGGTGACTGATGTGGTTGCTGAGATATCGCCCTGGTCCGTGATTCCATACCGCACTTTCGTTTGGACGCCGCCGGATTGATAGCTGCTGGTGGAACCTTCGCCGAGTAGTGTTTCGAATTCGGTATCAGCGCCTTTATACCCTGTAGTGCTGGAATTCGCGATGTTGTCGCCTATCGTTCCAAGCTTGCTGGACTGAGCTGAGAGACCCGAAACGGCGGTCTGCAGGGTGCTAAAGAGGCTCATGAATCGCTTTCCTTTTCAAAGCGAAGTCTGACGCCCGGGGCTTGTGCCGACCTTTCCGAGCTTCTCGATGCGTCGATCGGCTATGGTGTGCCCCTGTTCTCGAGAGCTCTCAAGGGCAGTATCGGGCTGATTGCAGGAAGCGTACGACTTGGCCACATGGAGCACGGCGGTCCCAACGAAGAGGCCCGAACCTCCTCCTCCTCGTCTCCCGGTGCGACGTCCGCGACCGGGCCCGCTAAGCGGGCATGCCGGTCCGGCGCAGACTGGCCTGGTTGATGCTGCTCCGGGGAGGGACGCTCTGCGTCAGCCAGACGTTGCCGCCGATGACCGAGCCCGCCCCGATGGTGACGCGCCCGAGGACGGTGGCTCCCGCATAGATCACGACATCGTTCTCGATGATGGGATGACGGTTCTCACCCTTGATCAACGCCCCGTTCTCGTCCGCCTGGAAGCGCTTGGCGCCCAGCGTCACGGCCTGGTAGAGCCGCACCCGATCGCCGATCACGGCGGTTTCGCCGATCACGATGCCGGTGCCGTGGTCGATGAAGAAGCTCTCGCCGATCGAAGCGCCGGGATGAATGTCGATCGCCGTCTTGGAATGGGCGATCTGCGAGATCAGCCGGGCCAGCAAGGTCGCGCCGAGCAGGTAGAGGGTGCGCCCGAGCCGGTAGTAGCGGATGGCGATCAGGCCGGGATAGGCCAGCATGATCTCGGGATAGCTCTTGGCCGCGGGGTCTCCCGCATGCGCGGCCAGGAGATCACCCACCAGCAGGGCGCGGATGGCCGGCAGTTGCTGGGCGAAGCGGGCCACGATATCGGCCGCTTTACTTTTCACCTCGGCGGCGGTCAGGCCGTCATAGTTGGCTGAGCTGAGAAGGTCACGCCGCACCTGGTCCTCGAGCAGCGTCAAGGCCTCCTTGAGTGCCGTCTCGACGAAGCCGTCGATTGCGTGGAGCGTGAGATCGGCCTGGCCGTAATGGGTGGGGAACAGGGCCGACGACAGCCGCGCCAGAACCGTCACCAGCGCCTGCTGGGAGGGGAGGTCGCGAATGCGGCCGTTTTGCCGGATGTTGTGGGTCAGTTCGCGCGACGCATGAAGGCCGGCGACGATGTCCCGCAATCCCTCGCGCCAGCCGGGCACCGCCGACGTCGGCGCCTCCTCTCGGTTGGTCCGTGTGATCTGGTCCGACATGAGGTCCTGGCCACTTTCTTGAACGCGCTCTCGTCCATCAACCGATCGATCTGTCCTGCCAGCGCAGGAACGGTCGTGCGACGGCGAGCAGCAGGCTGTCCAGCGCCTTGCCCATCAGCGCGAAAGCCACGATCGCGGCGAGGATCTGATCGGGCTTGCCGAGCTGCTGACCGTCCACGAGCAGATAGCCCAGGCCCTCGGAGGCGCCCATGATCTCGGCCGCGACGACGAACATGAAGCCCAGCCCGAGTCCGGAGCGGAGGGAGGTGACGGTCTCCGGCAGGATCGCGGGAAGGTAAATGCGGCGAACCATCGCGACGGGCGAGTACCCGAAAATGCGCCCGACGTCGACGAGGTTGCGATCGACGCGCAGAAGGGCGGCCATCGTGCCGAGATAAACCGGAAAGAACACGCCGGTCGCGATCAGGGCGATCTTGGACGGCTCGAAGATGCCGAGCCACAGGATGAACAGGGGCACCCAGGCGAGCGAGGGGATCGAGCGAAGCGCCTGCACGGTCGGGTCGAGCAGCCGTCGCGTCAGGGCGGACGAGCCGGTCAGCCCGCCCAGCGACAGCCCTGTGATGGAGCCCAGCGCGAAGCCGGAGACGACGCGCCAGAGCGTCGCCGACGCATGGGTGAAGAGTTCTCCGGTTCGGGCCAGTGACCAAAGATTGCCCAGGATGCGGCTCGGCGGAGGCAGCAGCCGAGCCTCGATCAGCCCCGCGCGGAAGGCGGCTTCATAGGCGATCAGGAGGGCCGCCGGCACGACGAGCGCAAGCATCACGGACGCCGCCGCCGAGCCGGTCGCCTGGGCCGCGCGGTCCAGTCGGTAAAGCGACGGGGTAGCCGGCCATTGGCCGCGCCCGCTTTTCCCTCGCCCGATCGATAGCGCCATGCTCAGCCGTTCCGGGGCGAGAAGCTGGTGTCGAGAAGCGCGTCCACCGTCGCGCCGACGTCCGCGGTCGCCTGGACCACGCCGGCCTTCTGCAGCGCGAGGCCGGAGGCCAGGATGACGTCGCGCTGCGCGGCGCCGAGGCTCGTGGACGACAGGTCGGTGCGCTCGAGCTGCCGGGCCACGACGACGTCGGAGAGCTTGGTCTCTTTCGCCAGGATCGCCTTGAAGTCGGCGGGGTTCGCCACCGCCCAGCGCCGCGCCTCCTCGTAGACGCCGAGGACGCGGCGGACCGCGTCGGGGCTCGTCCTGGCGAAGTCCTCCCGGGCGTTCAGGATGCCGAAGCTGTTGAAGCCAGGGTTGCGGTAGAACAGGCGCGCGCCGCTCTCGATCTCGGCCTGGGCCATCAGGGGATCCAGCCCCGCCCAGGCATCGACGTCCCCGCGCAGCAGCGCCGTCCTGCCGTCGGGGTGCTGCAGCAGCACGAGCTTGACGTCGTGTTCGCCAAGGCCCGCGGTCTCGAGCGCCCGGACCAGGAAGATGTGCGGATCGGTGCCGCGGGTCACCGCGAGGCGCTTGCCCTTGAGGTCGGCCGGGCTCGCGAAGGGACCCGCGCTCGTGGTGACGAGGGCGGTCCATTCAGGCTTGGAGAAGGTGCCGAAGGACCGGATGGGATTGCCATTCAGGCGTCCGATCAGCGCGGCCGCTCCCGCGGTCGAGCCGATGTCGACCGACCCCGCATTGAGGAACTCGAGCGACTTGTTCGAGCCCTGCGACAGGACCCAGCGGACCGCCGTTCCCTCGGGGGCGAACGCCTGTTCCAGCAGCCCGCGTGAGCGGATCGCAAGGGAGAGCGGGTTATAGGGCGCGTAATCGATGCGCAGCTCGGGCAGGACCGGCGCCGCGGCGGCGCGGGACGAGGCCACACCAAGCGCGCCGCCCGCCGCGCCCAGGAGAATCGTGCGTCGCGAGAAGACTGTCGTCATGATCGATCTCAGACCTTGCCATGCCAGGGGACAGGAGGCGTTCGGCCCAGCGCACGAGTGCGTCGAGACTGACCGCAATGATCGCGATGGCGACGATCCCCCCCGCCACCACGCCGGTGTTCAGGAACGGGGGGGCGGTTGGAACATGCAGCCAAGCCCGCGCGTCGCCGCGACACCGAGGGTGGACCAGGTCAGCACGGCGCAAAGCGCTCCCAGCACCGCAACGTCAGGACGTCTGCTCGCGCTCACCATGACATCCCCCGAAGCCGTACTCGGCCGGACCGGCCACCACGTAGTCTACAGCAACAGTAGACTGTCAAGCGGCAAACCGATCAAGGCATGCGGATCGGCATCGGTTGGTCGGGACGGGCATTCATCCCAAGCTCTCGCGGAGGACGTCGCCACATGGCTGATCGGACGGCTCGGACATCGAACGACCCCGTCGTCCGCAACGACCTGCTTTCACCCGCCGCAATCGCGCCTGGGGTTCAGCTTCGGTGTCGCCCCATCCGGGCGCGCGCACGATGCGGTCTTATTGCTGCGTATTGCTGCGTACGCTCACGGGCGTCTTGCAGCAGGCCCGGACGGTCTTGCGAGCCCCTGCCTTCTGGATCGGCCCCGTCAACGGTGCCATCATCCTCCCGGCCTTCATCTTCGCGCGTCGCCGGGGAGAACACACCGGACGCCTAGGGGTGTTGAGGACGGGGAACGTTGGTATGAAAGCAGTTGTGATCCATGCGGCGGGCGACCTCCGCGTCGACGAGGTCGAGGACGTGCCGCTCGGGCCACAGGACGTCCGGGTGCGCGTGGGCGCCGGCGGCATCTGCGGTTCCGATCTGCATTATTACCGGCACGGCGGCTTCGGCACGGTGCGGCTCCGGCAGCCCATGATCCTCGGCCACGAGATCGCCGGGACAGTCGTCGAGGTCGGGGCCGCTGTTGCCGCACTGCGTCGCGGCCAGAGCGTGGCGATCAATCCCGGCCGGGCCTGCGGCCATTGCCGGTTCTGCCAGGCCGGCCAGCAGAGCCACTGCCTGGACATGCGCTTCTACGGCAGCGCCATGCGCTTCCCTCATGTGCAGGGCGGGTTTCGCGAGCATCTGGTGTGCGACGCCGCTCAGGCGTATCCGGTGGGCGAGGCGGTGTCGCTGACGCAAGCCGCCTTCGCCGAGCCGCTCGCTGTGGCGCTGCACGCCGTGGCGCGCGCGGGCTCGCTGCTCGGCCAGCGAGTCCTCGTCGCGGGCGCGGGACCGATCGGCGTGCTGACGGCGGCCGCGGCGCGGCGGGCCGGGGCCGCCGAGATCGTCGTGACCGATCTCCTCGACCCGCCGTTGGCCGTGGCGACCCGTTGCGGCGCAGACCGGGTGATCAACGTCGCGCGGGATCCGGACGCCCTCGCCGCCTACGAGGTCGACAAGGGCGCTTTCGACGTGATGTTCGAGGCGGCGGGCGGCGTCGCCACGCTGCTTTCGGGGCTGAGGGTCGTGCGCCCGCTCGGCATGATCGTCCAAATCGGGCAGGGTGCGGAGGCGGCGCTGCCAATGTCGATGATCGTGACCAAGGAACTGGACCTGCGCGGCACGTTCCGCTTCTGGGGCGAGTTCGGGACGGCGGTCGGATTCATCGCGACAGGGCTCATCGACGTGAAGCCGCTGCTCACCGAGGTCATCGACATGGCGGATGCGCGACGCGCCTTCGATCTTGCGGCCGACAAGTCACGTAGCATGAAGGTTCAGCTTGCCTTCGGGGGAGCCGGCGCATGATCCAGAGCGACCTTTTCGACCTGACCGGCCGCCGGGCGCTCGTCACCGGGTCGAGCCGCGGCCTTGGACTCGTCATGGCCGAGGCCCTGGGGCGGGCCGGCGCGCAGGTTATCCTGAACGGGCGGTCCGAGGCTGCCGTCGAGGCTGCCCGCGCACGGCTCGCCGAGGCGGGGGTCTCGGCGGAGTCCGCCGTCTTCGACGTGACGGACGCGGCGGCCGCCGAATCCGCCGTGTCGCGGATCGAGGCCCAGTGGGGCGCCATCGACGTGCTCGTCAACAATGCGGGCATCCAGCATCGGGGGCCGGCCGAGAGCTTCCCACCCGAGGCCTTTCGCGCCGTCCTCGAGACGAACCTCTTCAGCGCCTTTTACGTAAGCCAAGCGGTCGCCCGCCGCATGATCCCCCGCCGGGAGGGCTCCATCGTCAACATATGCTCCGTGCAGAGCGAATTGGGACGACCGTCCATCGTGCCCTACACGGCCTCCAAGGGCGGTCTTAAAATGATGACCAAGGGCATGGCGGCCGAGTGGGGGGTCCACGGCATCCGGGTTAACGGCATCGGTCCGGGATACTTCAGGACCGAGCTGAACCAGGCGCTCGTGGCCGACCCGGCCTTCTCGTCCTGGCTATGCAAGCGGACGCCGCTCGGGCGGTGGGGCGAGGTGGACGAACTCGCCGGCGCGACGGTCTTCCTCGCAAGCCGCGCCTCGAGCTTCGTGACGGGCCATATCCTCTATGTCGATGGCGGTCTCACGAGCAGCGTTTAAGGGAAGGAGCAACCGCGGAGCCTACCGGGATCGAACACGAGCACGGCGCGCCCGCGGGTATTCCGACCGGATTGCGAACCCGCAACCCACGTCCCCACCACTTCGAGAGCGAGCGAAATCGTGATCCGCAGCGAAACGATCGAATATGCAGCCGACGGCCTCTCCATGGTTGGCCAGCTCACGCTGATGACGCCACGACGGCGCGGCGGCCCGCTGTCCTGGTCTTCCCCGAGGCCTTCGGCCTAGGCGAGCATGCCAAATCGCGGGCGGAACGCCTGGCGGGACTGGGCTATATGGCGCTCGCCTGCGATCTGCATGGACACGGCCAAGTCATCGAGGACCTCGGCGCCGTAATGGGGCTGATCGGGCCCATGCGCGCCGATCCGACCAGCACGCGCGCGCGCGCCAGGGGCGGCCTCGACACGCTGCTGAAGCAGCCCGGCGTCGATCCCGCGCGGGTCGGGGCGATCGGCTTCTGCTTCGGCGGCACCATGGCACTGGAACTGGCGCGCAGCGGGGCGGAGATCGCGGGTGTGGTCGGGTTCCACTCCGGGCTACTGACGGCGCGGCCGCAGGATGCGTCCGGCATCAAGGGCAAGGTGCTGGCCTGCATCGGCGCCGACGATCCGGCCGTCCCTTTCGATGAGCGCAAGGCGTTCGAGGAGGAGATGCGCGCCGGCGGGGTCGACTGGCAGCTTCACGTTTACGGCGGCGTGGTCCACAGCTTCACCGACACGGCGGCCGATCGGATGAACCGCCCCGAGATGGTGCGCTACGACGCCAGGGCGGATGCGCGCTCCTGGGCCAGCATGCGGGCGTTCTTCGCCGAGGTCTTCGCGAACTGATCCCGGCGGTTTCCTCCGGCAGCCCGTCCCGCGATCGGGCCGCAGCGACGACGGCCGCTCCGGGTTTGGCCGTCTCGCCGTTCGGCAATCCGCTGCTTCGACGCGACGGGCGACTGCCGCGACCTTGTCACGGCGTGTCTTTCCCGAAACAAGGCGCGGGATGAGCATCCCGACGCAACACCCCTTCCATTTCGATCCGACTTACGGTTTTGGGCTGGCCGAGCTTCGCGCGATCGAGCCGCCGCAGGCGCCGCCCCAGTTCGACGCGTTCTGGCAGGCGCGCTATGCCGGCGCCCTGGGCATCCGGCCACAACCGCGACTGGCCCCGAGCTCGTCCATCCATCCCGACTGGCACGTCCACGACATCGTCTACACCTCGACGGGCGGCTTCGAGATCGGAGGCTGGCTGCTGCGGCCCCGACAGGGGCCGGTGCGGCGCGGCCTCGTGGTCGGGCATGGCTATGGCGGGCGCGAGCAGCCGGATTTCGATGTCCCGGTCGAGGAGACGGCGGTGCTGTTTCTCTGTTTTCGTGGGCTCTCGCGGAGCAGCCGTCCGCCGATCTCGAGCGATCCGGCGTGGCACGTGCTTCATGAGATCGACAAGCCGGAGCGCTACATCCTCGGCGGCTGCGTCGAGGATCTCTGGCTGGCCGTCTCGGTTCTGATCGAACTCCATCCCGGGCTGGACGGACGCATCGGCTACAGCGGGATCAGTTTCGGCGGCGGCATCGGGGCCCTGGCGATCGCGTTCGACAAGCGCATCGACCGCGGTCATCTGGTCGTGCCGACCTTCGGCAATGTGCCGCTGTGGCTGACACTGCCCACGCCCGGCAGCGGACGCGCCGTCCAACACTACCGGAGGGCGCATCCGGACGTCCTCGACACCTTGAGCCTCTTCGATGCGGCGACGGCGGCGACCAGGATCGAGCAACCCATGCTCGTGGCCGTCGCCCGCTTCGATCCGGCGGTGGCACCGCCCTGTCAGTTCTCGATCGCCAACGCGCTGTCGACGTCAAACCATCATGAGACCGTCATCCTGGATGCCGGTCACTTCGACTATCTTGATAGTGCCGCGCAGCAGTCGCTGCTCACCGACAAGGCAAGACGGTTCTTCAGGTCATCATGAGGCGGGATTATCATCGCTGGTACAGTTCGCGGCTGCACCGGGATATGGAGCTCCTGGTCTTCGGCCATGCGGGAGCGAAGGTGCTGATGTTCCCGACGCGGGACGGATCCTTCTGGGAACACGAACAGCTCGGTGTCGTCGCGAGCCTCGCCGGCAAGGTCGAGGCCGGGCAGCTGCAGCTCTACTGCATCGAGGGGCTGGCGCGGGAAACATTCTACGACCGAGGCCGCCATCCGGCCGACCGCATGCGCCGGCATGCCGCCTTCGAGGAGTACATCCTCAACGAAGTGCTCCCGCTGATGGCCTCCATCAATCCGCACGACTGCACCATGGCGATGGGCTGCAGTCTCGGCGCCTTCCAGGCCGCGAGCCTCGTTCTGCGCCATCCGCACCTGTTCCGGAAGCTCGTCGCCTTGTCAGGTCGTTTCGACCTGACGACGAAGGTGGACGCCTTCGACGATCTGTTGGCCGGCTACTACGGCGACGATGTCTATTTCCACACTCCGCCGCATTTTCTTCCCGGCCTGACCTGCCCATGGCGGCTCGAGCAGCTCCGGCGGCTCGACGTCGTTCTGGCCGTCGGCACCGCAGATCCGTTTCTCGAGGAGAACCGTCGCCTCGGGCGCCTGCTCGACCAGACGGGCGCCCGCCACCAGCTGCATCTCTGGGAGGGGCGCGCCCATCGTGCCGGCGCATGGCGGAAGATGGCCGGGCTCTACGTCTGATCGACGCACCCGCCGATCGTCGGCACGCCGGCCCGGCGCGGTTCAGGGCGTGCCATTGCCGTCGAGGCCAAGCCCGCGCTGCACCATGACGGTGTCGGCCCACTGGCCGAAGCGGAGCGCCACGGCCGGCAGGTAGCCGACCTGGCGAAAGCCGCACGATTCGTGCAGCCGCAGCGAGGTCACGTTGGCGCTGTCGATATAGCCGATCATCTGCCGAAATCCGGCAGTTCCGCAGGCCTCGATCAGCGCGGTCAACAGGGCGCGGCCGACGCCGCGATGGATGCGCTCGGGATGCACGTAGATCGAGTGCTTGACCGTAAACCGGTAGGCCGGGCGCTTTCGGAACGGCACCGCATAGGCGTAGCCCGCGACCGCATCCTCGATTGTCGCCACCACGTGCGGCAGCTTGTGCCGGCGCATGTTCTTGCGCCGGGCCCTCAGGTCCTCGGCGTCATGCGGCGTCAGCTCATAGGCGTCGAGGGTGCCCACGCCATGCGCGATGTGGTGACGGTAGATGTCGAGCATGGCCGGCACGTCGTCGTCGTTCGATGGGCGCATCACGATCGTCGGCCTGGCGGAAAAGGCTTCTTCATTCACGACGGACATTCCGGCTCGGTCACTCCTGCATGACGTAGGTGTAGAAGCGGATGGTCCCGTCCGGCTCCGTCTCGCGGTAGAGGCCCTGCACCTCGGCCTCGAAACCGGGAAACAGATTGGCGCTGCGCTCGAACATCTTGAGATAGTCCAGCATCGGCTTTGCCCGTTCGCCGAGGCGCTCGCCGGGCACGACGGTTGCGATCCCTGGTGGATAGACGACCCACAAGGTGGTCGCAACGCGGCCCGCCAGGCTTTCGAGCGGCAGGTAATCGACCGCGTTGCGCACGAGGCGCCGCCCGGCCTCGTGCGGCGTCACGACCGTTTCCGGCAGATGCGCAGGCTTAAATTGCTGCTGCTGCAGCAGGCTGACATTGGCTTCGCGGTAGAAGACGTGCATCTCCGCGCAGAGGTCGCGCAGGCGCAGGCCGCGGTAGCGGCGAGGCCGGGCGCGCACGAACTCCGGCATCACCTCTTCCAAAGGCGCGTTGTCGTCGTGCAGGCGTTTGAAGGCCGCAAGCGCGCTGAGCAGCGTGCCGGCCTTGCTCGACTCGACGCCGGGCGTGAGCAGGAAGAGCAGCGCGTTGAGATCGTTCTTCTCCGGCACCACGCGGTTCTCGCGGAGGAACTGCGCGACGAGCGGCGCGGGGATGCCATGCTCCGCATAACTGCCGGTGCGGCGGTCGAACCCCGGCGTCAGCACGATCAGCTTGTTGGGATCCGTCATGGCCAGACCCTCGGCGACATGGCCGAAGCCGTGCCACGCCGCACCGGGTTCGAACGCCCAGTGCCGCGCCTCGCTGGCCAGCAGGTCGGTGGGAAGGCTCTCCCAGGGCACCTCCTGAGCCGGCGCCCCGGGCTCCGCGCCTGGAACCGTGACGACATCTGGCACGAAAGGCTCGAAGAACCACCGCCTCACAGGATCGGCCTCCTTCTGCTCGTATTCGCGACGGATGGCGCGCAGCTTCTTCCGGATCTCGATCCCGAGCCGGACGGTGTCATCCCACAGCATCATGCCGGAGCGGCCCTTCATCATCTGGGCGCCGACATCGAGCGAGGCGAAAAGGGGATAGAACGGCGAGGTCGAAGCGTGCTGCAGGAAGCTTTCGTTGAAGCGGCGGTGCTCCACGCGACGGCGCTGGCCCTTGATGTGCCGGTCGCGCACATGGATCTGCGAGGCCTGGGAGAAGCTCGCGAGCTGCTTGTGGGTCGATTGCGTGGCGATGATGCCCGGCGAGTCCGGGCCGAGATCCTTCAATCCCATGGCGAAACGACCGGCATAGAGCGGGTGGAACTTCATGAAGCCGGCCCAGGCCTCGTCGAACAGGATGTATTCGCAGAGATGGCCGATGCGGGCCAGGATGGTCTCGGCGCTGTAGATCGTGCCGTCATAGGTGCATTGCTCGATCACCGCGACGCGGAACGGCCGCGGCCGCCGCCAGGCCTCGGGGTCGGCAACGTGCGGGTTCGTCCGGATCTTCTCGCGGATCGCGGTCTCGTCGAGGGCCTCGTTGTAGATCGGCCCGATGAGGCCGTAGCAGTTGCGGTCCGTCTCGAGATAGATCGGCACGCCGCCGCTGATCAGAAGCGCGCCGTGATGGGCCGCCTTGTGGTTGTTGCGGTCGAACAGCACGAGGTCGCCCTCCGCCACGATCGCGCCGAGCACGATCTTGTTCGACGACGACGTACCGTTCAGCACGAAATAGGTCTTCTCCGCCCCGAAGATCGCCGCGGCCTCCTTCTGGGCCTGGAGCGCCGGGCCCTCGTGCGTCAGGAGGTCGCCAAGCTCGAGAACCGAATTGTCGAGGTCGTCGCGGAACACCGCTTCGCCGAGGTGTTCGACGAAGATGCGGCCGATCGGACTGCGGCTGTAGAAGATGCCGCCGTTGTGGCCCGGGCAGGTCCAGAGCTGGTTGCCCTGCTCGGCATAGTCG
>CAXTVD010000006.1:1280-30414 GCA_964247575.1 uncultured Lichenihabitans sp. | reverse complement strand
CACGGGGTCGGGACCGGCCGCATTACGATGAACGAGTTCGTCGCGGTGACCTCGACCAACATCGCCCGGATCCTGAACCTCTACCCGAAGAAGGGTGCGCTCCAGCCCGGCAGCGATGCCGATCTCGTCATCTGGGATCCCAAGGCGCGCAAGACGATCAGCGCGGCCACCCAGGTCTCGGCCATCGACTACAGCGTGTTCGAGGGAATGGCGTGCGCGGGGCTGCCGCGCATGACCCTATCGCGCGGGGAGGTCGTGTATGAAGGCGGAACGCTCCGGGCCTCGGCCGGACGCGGGCGATTCGTTCCGCGCAGCCCGTTCACGCCTATCGGACAAGCTATCGGGGTCGCTCGGCAGCGTGCCCAGACCCTCGCTGTGGCCCGCTAGTCGCCCTCGGCAAAAATTTCAGGGTGATGCAAACGAGCAGTTGACATTTTTTGAACGCGTTTCGCTGACCACTCTAGCGCTCGTTCCCGTTTTCCGCCATCGTACTGGCGGGAGCGGTGCCTCGGCACCAGACGGGGCGGGGAACATCGGCGACTCATCATCCGTTGAGCCACCGGCGATTCCAAGCCTCGCACCGTTCCCGTCGAAGGGAGGTCAACAATGCTGGTTGCAGACCTGCTGCATTCCTGTGCCAACGATCGAGTGGCGGAAGCGGCCGTCGAGTCGATCGGAGGCGATTTCACGACGCGCATGCGCGCCGAGGCAACCGAGCGTGGCGTGAGTGTCGGTTTCCTTGCGGCCAGCATCGTGCGGGATTTCGCCCGGATCGCCACGGAGCGTGACTGGCGTGAACTGTCGGTTGCGACGCGGGGTCACGACGTCCCGGTTCTGGCCGGCCTTCAGGTGATCCTGTCCAAGCCCGGCTATCGGCCCCGCGGGGACGACCTTCGCGTCGATGCGCGCTCCATTCCAAGCGTGCCCATCCTCTCGCTCCTCGCGTCATCCTACGCGAGCGCGGCTGCGCTCTGACGGTTCTCATAGCCGGCAGGTGCCTCGACGTCGTTGACGGGATCGTCGGCTTTGGCCTAGTCAAGGCGATGCGACGCGCCTTGCCAATCGACGCCACCGTCATCATCAGCTAGCGGTTCGCGCTGGCTGACGCTGTTCCGTCCCTTGCCCGACAGGATCGCGCTTCCGCCAGCCGAGGCCGGGGGAGTGCCATGGGTTTGCGGCTCTATAACAGCCTGACGCGGCGCAAGGACGTGTTCACGCCGATCGACCCGGCGGACGTGCGCCTCTACGTCTGCGGCCCGACCGTCTACGATCGCGCCCATATCGGCAATGCGCGTCCGCTAATCGTCTTCGACGTGCTGTTCCGCCTGCTTCGCCAAACCTACGGTCCCGGGTCTGTCCGCTACGTCCGCAACATCACGGACGTCGACGACAAGATCATGGTGCGGGCAGGCGAGCGGGACATCGGCATCGCGGAACTGACCGAATCGACGATCCGCGGCTTCCACGACGACGTGGCGGCGCTCGGCTGCCTGCCGCCCACCGTCGAGCCCCGCGCGACCGAGCATATTGCCGAGATGATCGCCGTGATCGAGCGCCTGATCGCGGGCGGCCATGCCTACGCCGCGCAGGGCCATGTGCTGTTCGACTCGCCGTCGATGCCAGATTACGGCGCGCTCTCCCGACGGCCGCTCGACGAGATGATCGCCGGGTCGCGGATCGAGGTCGCGGGCTACAAGAAATCCGACACGGATTTCGTGCTCTGGAAGCCGGCCCACGCCGCCGAGCCCGGCTGGGACAGCCCCTGGGGCCGGGGGCGGCCGGGCTGGCACATCGAATGCTCCGCCATGAGCTGGAAACATCTCGGGGAGGTCTTCGATATCCACGGGGGCGGCATCGACCTCATTTTCCCGCACCACGAGAACGAGCTCGCCCAGAGCCGCTGCGCCTTCGGCCACGACGTGATGGCGAATGTCTGGATGCACAACGGCTTCCTGCAGGTCGAGGGCGAGAAGATGTCGAAGTCGACCGGGAATTTCGTGACCATCCACGAGCTGCTGGGCAGCGAAACCTTCGGCGGCCGCCCCTGGCCGGGCGAGGTGCTGCGGCTGGCCATGCTGCGCAAGCACTATCGCTCGCCGATCGACTGGACGGTCCAGGCTCTGGAGGAGGCCGAGCGCACGCTCGACCGATGGTACGATCTCGCCGCGGGCGCCGGCGACCTCGCCGGCTCCGCAGCCGATCCGGGAACGTGCGAGGCCCTGATGGACGATCTCAACACACCGGCCGCCCTGGGCGAGCTGCACCGCGCCTTCGCCGGGGCTGTCGGGCCGGCGGTCGCGGCGGCTCGCCTGCTCGGCCTGCTGCGGGACGCCCCCGAGCAGTGGCGCGATCGGCGCAAGGCCGCCCGCCACATCGACGACGCCCTGGTGCAGGACCTCGTCGATGCGCGTCTCGAGGCCCGAATAGCCAGGAACTGGGCCGAGTCGGATCGCCTGCGGGACGAACTGGCCAGCCTGGGCGTGGCATTGAAGGACAACAAGGACGGGACGACGAGCTGGACGCTCGCAGCCGGCGCCGTCTCGTGACGGGCGCGTCCCGCTTCGCGCTCCGTCCGTTGCTGCCTGCCGACGCTCCGGCGCTCGCGGCGTTGTTCCGGGCCAGCATCGCTGGCCTGGCCGAGGAGGATTACAGCGAGGCGCAATGCGAGGCCTGGGCGGGGACGGCGGACGACGAGGCCGCCTTCGCGAGGCGCCTCGCCGGGTCGCTGACGCTCGTTGCGACCGCCGCGGGCGAGCCTGTGGGCTTTGCCTCGCTCGCGGGGCCCAAGATCGACATGCTGTATGTCGCCCCGGCCCAGGCCCGGCAGGGCGTCGCCACCCTGCTGCTAGACGCTCTCGTCCGGCTGGCCGGCGCGCGCAAGGTGGAGACCCTTGCCGTGGAGGCCAGCGACACGGCGCGGGATTTCTTCGCGGCCCGGGGCTTCGTGCCCCAGTCCCGCAACACGGTGCCACTCGGCGAGGAGTGGCTCGGCAACACGACCATGACGCGCAAGCTCACCGGCGAGGGGTCGTGAGCCGCGAGCGCCTCTACCTGTTCGATACCACGCTGCGCGACGGCGCGCAGACGACCGGCGTCGACTTCTCGCTCGCCGACAAGCGGCACGTCGCCGCCATGCTGGACGAGCTCGGCCTGGACTACATCGAGGGCGGCTATCCCGGCGCGAACCCGCTCGACACCGCCTTCTTCGCGCGCAGGCCGGTGACCCGCGCCCGCTTCGCCGCGTTCGGCATGACCAAGCGGCCCGGCCGCTCGGCCGCCAACGATCCCGGCCTCGCGGCGCTGCTCGACGCCGATTGCGACGCGGTGGTCTTCGTCGCCAAGGCCTGGGACTATCATGTGCGCGTGGCGCTCGGCATCACGCTGGACGAGAACCTGGAGGGTATCGCCCAGTCGGTGCGGGCGGTCGTCGAGCGGGGCCGCGAGGCCATGCTCGACTGTGAACATTTCTTCGACGGCTTCAAGGCCAACCCCGCTTACGCGCTCGCCTGCGTGCGGACCGCCCTCGATGCGGGCGCGCGCTGGGCCGTGCTGTGCGACACCAACGGCGGGACTCTCCCCCAGGAGATCGAGGCGAGCGTGACGGAGGTCGTCCGGCAGATTCCGGGCGAGCGGATCGGCATCCACACCCACAACGACACCGAGAACGCGGTCGCCAATGCCCTCGCTGCGGTGCGGGCCGGCGCACGACAGATCCAGGGCACGTTGAACGGCATCGGCGAGCGCTGCGGCAATGCGAATCTCGTGGCGCTGATCCCGACGCTGCTGCTCAAACCCGCTTATGCCGAGCGGTTCACCATCGGCGTCGGGCACGACCGCCTGGCCTCGCTGACCAAGGTGAGCCACGCCTTCGACGAACTGCTCAACCGGGCGCCGGACCGGCACGCGGCCTATGTCGGGGCCAGCGCCTTCGCGACCAAGGCCGGTATCCATGCCTCCGCCGTGGCCAAGGACCCTCGCACCTACGAGCATATCGAGCCCGCGCTCGTCGGCAACCAGCGCCGGGTGCTGGTGTCCGTGCAGGCCGGGCGTTCCAACGTCTCCGCCGAACTGGAGCGGCTCGGCGTTGCGGTGGACCGCGACGACCCGCGTCTGGCGCGCCTGCTCGACGAGGTGAAGGAGAAAGAGGGGGAGGGCTACGCCTACGAGGGTGCGGACGCCTCCTTCTTCCTCCTCGCCAAGCGCGTGCTTGGGCAGGTGCCGCACTTCTTCGATGTCGAGCGGTTCAGCGTGAATGTCGAGCGGCGCTTCAATGCGGCAGGCGCCTTCGTGACGGTGTCCGAAGCCATCGTGAAGGTCACCGTCGACGGCGAGAGCCTGATCTCGGCCGCCGAGGGCAACGGCCCGGTCAACGCGCTGGACCTCGCCTTCCGCAAGGACCTCGGCAAGTACCAGCAGTACATCGCCGACCTGGAGCTGGTCGATTACCGCGTGCGGGTGTTCCAGGGTGGCTCGGATGCCGTGACACGCGTCCTGATCGAATTCGCCGACGGAGCCGGCAATCGCTGGACGACCGTCGGCGTGTCCGCCAACATCATCGACGCTTCCTTCCAGGCCCTGGTGGACGCCGTGACCTACAAGCTGCTGACCGCCGGCGCGTAAGCCTCATCTTCATTGCGATTGGAGGGTGCCGAGTCGCCGCGCGGACGAGCGCGCGGAGTTCTGGCGAATTGGCGTCACGTCGGCGCCGGAAGCGCGGCGGCCGGTTCGCCCAGGCGTCGCTCCATCGCGACTTCCGCTTCGAGGCAGGCGAGGTCGCGCTCCACCGTCGCCACGGCGACCTCACGCCCGTTCTCGGTGAATCGGACGAGCGCGTCCCTCTTCGAGAGGTCGCCCTCGACCACCGTCTCGGCGTCCGCTCCGGCATGGCCGACGTACCGGACCGAAAGGTCGAAATGCAGCGTCCAGAAGAAGGGGACGACGTCGTAGCGCAGCGTCTCGCCTAGTGCGTTGCGGGCGGCGATCTGGCCCTGCCGCTGGGCCACCGCCCAGTGTTCCACCCGGATCGACCGGCCGCTGTGCGGATCGGGCCACCGCGCGATGTCGCCCACCGCATAGATGTCGCGATCGCTCGTCCGCAGCCGCTCGTCCACCACCACGCCGTCCTCGACATGCAGGCCCGCGGCTTCGGCCAGCGCCACCCGCGGCGCGATCCCGATGCCGACCAGAACGAGATCAGCCGGCAGGGACGCGCCGTCCTTCAGGATCACGGCGTCGGGCTCGATGCGGTCGACCTCGGCGCCGAGACGGAGCACCGTTCCCTTCGCGCGGTGCACGCCGAGGATCGCCTCCGCCAGCTCTGGGCCAAGGGTCTTGCGGAACGGCTGCCGGTCCGGCGACACGACGGTCACGTGGAGCCCTTGGTCGCGAAGGGCGGCCGCACTCTCGAAGCCGATGAAGCTGCCGCCGATCACCACGGCCTGCCGCGCTGCGGGCAGCGCGGCGAGGATGCGCCGCGCATCGGCGGCCGAGCGGAGGAGGTGGACCTGCGCGCCGCCCGCGCCGGGCACGGCGAGCGGCCTGGGCTCGCCGCCGGTCGCCAGGATCAGCTTGTCGAAGGGCAGCGTGGTGCCGTCGCCGAGGCGAACGAGCCTGGCCTCCGGCTCGACGGCCTGCACCGTCTCGCCCAGACGCAGCGTGACGCCGCGTTCCGCGAGGTCGTCGATCTGGAGCGGCAGCTTGTCGCCGTCGAGCTTGCCGGCGAGAAAGTGCTTCGACAGCGCGGTGCGGTCGTAGGGCTGCTCGGTCTCGTTGCCGATCAGGGTCACGGCCGCGCCGGCGCCCAGGGCTTCCAGCGCCGCGGCCGCCGCCACGCCGGCGGCTCCCGCGCCGACGATCACGATCCGCTCGGTCACGGCGCGTCGAGGCTGGGGCGTCTCCCGTCGGCCAGGGAGCACATAGGCCCGCCCGTCGCGCTGCTCCACGGCCCAGCGGCCAAGCGCCTTCAGGGCCGGTGCCGCAAGCGCAGCCCCGGAGCGCGCATCGAAGCAGGCGTGATGCCACGGGCAGCGGACGGTGTCGCCGACTACCATGCCCTTGGCGAGCGGAGCGCCGGAATGCGTGCAGGTCGCCCCGATCGCAAAAAGGCCCGACGCTCCCTTCACCAGCAGCACGTCGTCCGAGCCGACTGTGCCCGGCAGGAGCGGCATTGCCTCCAGCTCCGACAAAGCGACCCCAGCCGTCAGGTCGCGCTGCTGATCCGTCCCGTCCCCCATGGCCATCGTCTCCTGCCGGTCGGAGAACGAGCCGGCGATCGACAAAGTTCGCCCGCCTTCGCGCCGCGCCGGCAACGTCGCAGGTCCGGGTCCCCGACGGGCGCTTCCGCTTGCCACCGTCGACGCCCCCGCCTATCTCCACCCCGCACGATCCTTCCCACGTCAAAGGACGACATGATGATGTTCAACCGGCGCCTCCTGATGGCGATCCCCTTCGTCCTGGCCATCGCGGGCGGCGCGGCGCACGCCGCCGACGCCAATACGGTCTACCTCACCACGAAGGACGGCCGGATCACGATCGAACTCAAGCCCGACCTCGCACCCAAGACGGTCGCGCAGATCAAGACGCTTATCAGCCAGCACTTCTACGACGGGATCGTCTTCCACCGGGTGATCGAGGGCTTCATGGCCCAGACGGGCGATCCGACCGGCACGGGCACCGGTGGCTCCAAGCTGCCGGACGTGAAGGCGGAGTTCAATGCCGCACCCTTCAAGCGCGGCACGCTCGGCATGGCACGCGCGCAGGATCCGGATTCGGCCAATTCGCAGTTCTTCATCTGCCTTGCCGATGCGTCGTTCCTGAACGGCAAATACACGGTGTTCGGCGAGGTCACGTCCGGCATGGATGTCGTGGACAAGATCAAGAAGGGGGCCAGCGACGACAACGGCGCGGTCGCGGCTCCCGACAAGATCGTGACCATGCGCATGGCCGACGCCAAGTAGAGCCGTGGTGCGCCGGGCGACAGGACCGACGCTGATAATCGCCGCCTTCGCGATCGGCGTGCTGGCTGCGT
The DNA here is from genome assembly GCA_964247575.1 of uncultured Lichenihabitans sp. Lineage (GTDB taxonomy): Bacteria > Pseudomonadota > Alphaproteobacteria > Rhizobiales > Beijerinckiaceae > Lichenihabitans. The sequence goes on along the minus strand of CAXTVD010000006.1, from coordinate 23,387 downwards.
CCGTTGTTCCGGCCGCGGCCCGGCGCGCCCATTGCCGCCACTGCGCCGTGCCGTTCCAGACCCTCGTGCCGGTGCCGGAGATCGAGGGTCCTCCGCCGATCTATCCCTACGGCCAGATTCCCGATCCGGGCGTTCCCTACAACGACATCCCGTTCGGGTGGGATGACCGCGGCAGCGGCGGCCCGCCTGCCTCCCAGAACTTTCCCTATTCGCAGGGCTTCGTCCTGACCTATACGGTTCGTCATACCGACGAGGCGCGCCCCGGTGGCGCGTTGAGCCGTTATGCCGAGGTCGGAAAGGCGCTGGCGGGGTGCTGGTCGTCGTCGGACGCCACCCGGAAGGACTGGCATGAGATGACGCTGCGGGTCAGCTTCAAGCGGGACGGTTCGATCAATGGGATCCCCCGCATTCAGCACCTGGACGCTCCTGGCGACGCGGGAGAGCACTCGAAGCTGCAAAGCGACTTCATCGCGACGCTCGACCAATGCGCACCCCTGCGCTTCACCCCCGCGCTGGGCGCCGCGATCGCGGGGCAGATCTTCGCCATCCGTTTCATTCAAGCAAAGGACACCTGATGAGTGACGAGCAGAACACCCTGACCCTGGATACGACCAAGGGTCCCGTCGTGATCCGGCTGCGGCCGGACCTCGCGCCCAAGCACGTCGAGCGCATCAAGCAGCTCGCGACCGACGGCTTCTACGACAACGTGGCCTTCCATCGCGTCATCGAGGGCTTCATGGCGCAGACGGGCTGCCCGCACGGGACGGGCACCGGCGGCTCCAAGCTGCCCAACCTCAAGGCCGAGTTCAATGCCGAGCCGCATGTGCGCGGCACCTGCTCGATGGCGCGTGCGCAGAGCCCGGATTCGGCCAACTCGCAGTTCTTCATCTGCTTCGACAAGGCCGGCTTTCTCGACCGGCAGTATACGGTGTGGGGCGAGGTGACCTCCGGCATGGAGAACGTCGACCAGATCAAGCGCGGCGAGCCGGCCCGCGATCCCGACCGGATCAAGACCGCCCGCGTCAGCTGAGGCGGCGCCGCTGATCCGCTCATGCGCGTCGACGATTTCGACTTCGACCTCCCGGCCGAAGCCATTGCGCTGCACCCCGCCCGCCCGCGCGACTCGGCGCGGCTGCTCGTGGTGCAGCCTGCATTCGGGGACCGTGCCGGTCTGACGGATCGGCACGTCTTCGATCTGCCCGGCCTGCTTGCGGAGGGCGACGTGCTCGTCGTCAACGACACCCGGGTCATCCCGGCCAAGCTGGCGGGGATCCGGAGCCGCGGCACGACCTCCGCCCGCATCGACGCGATGCTGCACCGCCGGGAGAGCGCGGCGGTCTGGCGGGCCTTTGTCCGCCCGGCCAAGAAGCTCGCGGTGGGCGAGGCCGTCACCTTTGCGACGGAAGACCCCGGAGCCGGTGCTCTCACGGCCGAGGTCATCGGCAAGGGGGAGGGCGGCGAGGTGATACTTCGCTTCGAGGTCGGCGGGGCCGATCTCGACGCGCGGCTGCAGGCCGTCGGCGCCATGCCGCTGCCGCCCTATATCGGCACGAAACGGGCACCGAGCGCCGTCGATGACCAGGACTATCAGACGATGTTTGCCCGCCAGCCCGGTGCCGTGGCGGCGCCCACGGCGGGCCTTCATTTCACCCCGGCCCTGCGTGCCGGACTGGAAGCGCGGGGCATCGACGTGGCGACGGTGACACTCCATGTCGGCGCAGGAACCTTCCTGCCGGTCAAGGCGGAGGACACGGACGGGCACGTAATGCATGAGGAGTGGGGGTCCATCGAACCTGGCACGGCCGACCGGCTCAACGTCGCCCGGGCCGCCGGAGGGCGGATCGTGGCAGTCGGCACCACCTCGCTCCGCATCCTGGAAACCGCGACGGGTGCCGACGGACAGGTGCAGGGTTTCACCGGCCTCACCGACATCTTCATCACCCCCGGCTACCGCTTCAAGGCCGTCGACCTGCTCATGACGAACTTCCACCTGCCGCGCTCGACCTTGTTCATGCTGGTCAGCGCCTTTGCCGGTCTGCCGCTCATGCAGGCGGCCTATGCCCATGCGATCCGGACGGGCTATCGCTTCTACTCCTACGGGGATGCCTGCCTGCTTCATCCGGCCGCCGCCGCGGCCCGGGCATGACCGGGGCCTTCGGATTCAACATCCACGGGCGGGACGGTGCCGCCCGCACCGGAACGATCACGACGGGGCGCGGCACCATCCGGACGCCGGCTTTCATGCCGGTCGGCACGGCCGCGACGGTCAAGGCCATGTATCCCGAGCAGGTGCGGGACCTCGGTGCCGATATCGTGCTCGGCAACGTCTACCACCTCATGCTGCGGCCTGGTGCCGAACGCGTAGCCGCGCTCGGTGGCCTGCACGCGATGATGAACTGGCCGCACCCGATCCTGACGGATTCCGGTGGCTTCCAGGTCATGTCGCTCGCCAAGCTCCGCAAGCTGACCGAAGAGGGCGTTACCTTCCAGTCGCACCTCGACGGCAGCCGTCACGTCCTGACGCCTGAGCGCTCGATGGCGATCCAGGATCTGCTGGGGTCCGACATCCAGATGCAGCTCGACGAATGCGTCCGCCTGCCCGCTTCGCCCGCCGAGATCGAACGGGCGATGCTGCTCTCGCTGCGCTGGGCCGAGCGCTCCCGCCGCGCCTTCGTGGCTAAGCCCGGCCGGGCGATTTTCGCCATCGTCCAGGGTGGCGACGATCCGGCGCTCCGGGTCGCGAGCGCCCGGTCGCTGGTTGAACTCGACTTTCCCGGCTACGCCATCGGGGGTCTCGCGGTCGGCGAACCGCAGGCCGTCATGCTCGCGATGATCGAGGCCGTGGAGCCGATCCTTCCAAGCGACCGGCCGCGCTACCTGATGGGCGTCGGCACTCCCGACGACCTTCTGGAATCCGTCCGTCGTGGCGTCGACATGTTCGATTGCGTGATGCCGACCCGGGCCGGCCGGCACGGTCTGGCCTATACGCGCTTCGGCAAGCTCAATCTGCGCAACGCCAAGCACGCGGACGATCCGCGACCGCTCGATCCCGAGTCGCCCTGCGCTGCGGCGCGGATCTATTCCCGCGCCTACCTTCATCATCTCGTGAAGTCCGGCGAGATCCTCGGCATGATGCTGCTGAGCTGGGTCAATCTGGCCTACTACCAGAGTCTCATGGCCGGAGCGCGCGACGCGATCGCAGCCGGGACGCTTGCTGACTATGTCGCCGCGACGCAAGCGGGCTGGGTCGCCTGAAACAAAAAAGCAAGGTCCGTTGCCGGACCTTGCTCGATGCGCTCGCTTCGCAAGCCGATCACCTTTTCGACGGCCCTGTCGGACCAGTGAACTGGACCAACATAAACCGGTGGCGATCGTTCTTCCTCCCCTGACCTGGACCGTCGATCACGCCTTGACGCGGCGACCTCTGTTCCACAAGGAAGACTATACGACAGAAATGAGGCAGCGCAACTGCTTTTTAAGCGTATTGCTCATGGTGAGAGCAGGAGGATCAGACGTCCGCGACAATGTCACGTGCGAGATGTGCATTGATGGGAGCGACATCGCTGCGCTCCAGCCAAGCGAGGCCCCAGGAGGCGAGCCTAGCAAAACTAACCTTTGATCCGACATTCCTGACTGCCGCGCCCATCTCCCGACGAGAGACGAAGCTGAAATCGAAGGCATTGAAGTCGGAGAACATCACGGACTGAAGCATTGTCGTCGCCCTAGGAGCAGCGTGTCACCAGCGATGCGCTGAAGTTGAGCAAATACATAGGCCGCCCCTGGGATAACGCAAGGCAAGCTTGGTGAACAAAACGGGTAGAAAATCTATCCCGTCATGGTCACCGCGTTCATCAAATTTTAGAGACTTTGCGCGTCCGCCTCGCGTCGGAGGAGGCGGGAGCATGCGGGTGTACATCGTGAAGCCCTCGCCCGCGTCGGCGACGCTTGTTGCGCCTTGTTTTTCTGTCAGGCTTGCGATTGTTAAGCGCGGCCGCAGCCCTGGCGCGCCCCGGCCCCCTTTCACCCGAGATCCGCATGCGTCTGAGCCGCTATTTCCTGCCCTTGCTCCGCGAAACACCGAAGGAAGCGGAGATCGTCTCGCACCGGCTGATGCTGCGTGCTGGCATGATCCGGCAGGAGGCGGCCGGGATCTACGCCTGGCTGCCGCTCGGGCTGCGGGTGCTCTCCAAGATCAATACGATCATCCGGGAGGAGCAGAACCGGGCGGGCGCGATCGAGATCCTCATGCCGACCATGCAGTCGGCCGATCTTTGGCGTGAGTCCGGCCGTTACGACGATTACGGCAAGGAGATGCTGCGCCTCAAGGATCGGCACGAACGCGACATGCTGTTCGGACCCACTAACGAGGAGATGGTGACGGAGATCTTCCGTGCCTCGGTCCGCTCGTACAAGGACCTGCCGCTCAACCTCTACCACATCCAGTGGAAGTTCCGGGACGAGGTGCGGCCGCGCTTCGGCGTGATGCGATCCCGCGAGTTCCTGATGAAGGACGCCTATTCCTTCGACCTCGACGCGGCCGGCGCCCGCCACTCCTACAACAGGATGTTCACGGCCTATCTCCGGACCTTCGCCCGCCTCGGGGTGACCGCCATCCCCATGATGGCCGACACCGGTCCGATCGGTGGCGACCTCAGCCACGAATTCCTGATCCTCGCTGCCACCGGCGAGAGCGAGGTCTACTGCCACCGCGACTATCTCGGCTTCACGCCGCCGCCGGCCAGCGTCGACTTCGACGATGTGGAGGCGCTGCAGGGCATCGTCGATCATTGGACGGGCCTTTATGCCGCGACCAGCGAGAAGCATGACGCAACCGCCTTCGCGGCGTTGCCGCCCGAGGCACAGGTGACGGCGCGCGGCATCGAGGTCGGCCATATCTTCTATTTCGGCACGAAGTATTCCGCCCCGATGAAGGCCGTGGTGAACGGGCCCGACGGACGCGAGGTGCCGGTTCATATGGGGTCCTACGGTATCGGCCCCTCGCGGGTGGCCGCGGCGCTGATCGAGGCCGGCCATGACGACAACGGCATCATCTGGCCCGATGCGGTGGCTCCGTTCGATGTCGGGATCGCCAACCTGAAGGTCGGCGATGCGGCGACCGATGCGGCGTGCATGGAGCTGGACCGCGCCCTCACCGCGCGGGGCTTCGACACCCTGGTCGATGATCGGGACGAGCGGCCCGGCGCGAAATTCGCCACCATGGACCTGATCGGCCTTCCGCATCAGATCATCGTGGGGCCGAAGGGCTTGGCCGACGGCAAGGTGGAATTAAAGAGCCGTCGGTCCGGGGAGCGGCTGCCGGTGTCGATCGAGGAGGCGGTCGCCCGCCTCTCCGCCGTCAAAACCGGACCGGCCACGTGACGGCGGTCGCAACGACGCGAGGGGAACGGACGGGCAGGGGGCAGGTGCAACGGCCGTTCTCGGCCTTCGAATGGCTCGTGGCCCTGCGCTACCTGCGCGGTCGGCGGGCACGGGCCTATGTATCCGAGATCGCAGGGTTCTCCTTCCTCGGCATCAGCGTCGGTGTCGCGACGCTCATCGTCGTCATGTCGGTGATGAACGGCTTTCGCCACGAGCTCCTCGACAAGATCGTCGGAATCAACGGCCACATCTTCCTGCAGGGCGTGGAGACGCCGCTGACCGACTACGACGCGGTGGACGCACGCGTGGCCAAGGTGCCGGGCGTCCGGCTCGTCATACCCATGATCGAAGGCGCGGCGGCCGTGTCTTCGCCCTACAACCAGTCGGGCGCGCTCATCCGCGGGATCAAGGGAACGGACCTCGCGCGTCTGCCCGGCATCGAGGGCCATGTCGTGCTGGGCACGCTCGACAACTTCGACGCCGCAGGCGGGGTGGCGATCGGCCAGCGCCTTGCTGAGTCGCTCTCGCTGCGAATCGGCGACACCGTCTCCGTCCTGACTGCCAAGGGGCCTCAGACCCCCTTCGGCGTCGCTCCACGGATCAAGAGCTATCCCGTGACGGCCATCTTCCAGATCGGCATGTCGGAGTTCGATTCGAGCTTCGTCTACATGCCGCTCACGGAGGCGCAGTCCTTCTTCAACAAGGATGGCGAGGCGACCGTAGTCGAGGTGTTCGTCGACGATCCCGACAATATGGACGGGATGCGGGCCAAGCTCGACGAGGCCGCCGCCCGTCCGATGATCATGACGGACTGGCGCCAGCGCAACAAAACCTTCTTCGACGCGCTGAACGTCGAGCGAAACGTGATGTTCATCATTCTCGCCTTGATCGTGCTGGTCGCGGCCCTCAACATCATCTCGGGCCTGATCATGCTGGTGAAGGACAAGAGCCCCGACATCGCGATCCTTCGCACCATGGGCGCGCCGCGCGGTGCGATCCTTCGCATCTTCCTCATCACGGGCACCACGATCGGGGTGGCCGGAACCCTGGCGGGGTTGCTGCTTGGCATTCTCGTCGCAGCAAACGTGGAAGCGATCCGGACCTTCGTGAACGGCGTCTTCCACTCCAACCTGTTCCCCTCGGAGCTCTATTTCCTGTCCCACCTGCCGTCGCGCATCGAGGCGAGCGACGTCGTGACGATCGTCGTCATGGCGGTCCTGCTCTCGATCCTGGCGACGCTGTACCCGTCCTGGCGGGCCGCGACGCTCGATCCCGTCGAGGCGCTTCGGTACGAGTGATGACCAGCCCGGCCCTTATCCTCGCCAAGGTCGACCGACGCTACGTCCAGGGCCGGTCGACCCTCGACATCCTGCGCGGCGCGGACCTCTCGATCTGGCCCGGCCAGTCGGTGGCGCTTGTCGCGCCGTCGGGTTCCGGCAAATCGACCCTGCTCCACGTCGCCGGGCTTCTCGAGAAGCCCGACAGCGGCGAGGTCTTCATCGGGCAGGCCCCCACGGCCACCATGGCGGACGGCCCGCGCACGGCACTCCGGCGCACCGCGATCGGCTTCGTCTACCAGGCGCACCATCTCCTCGCCGAGTTCACCGCGCTGGAAAACGTCATGCTGCCGCAGATGATCGGCGGGCTGCCGCGCGCAGCGGCGGTGGCGCGCTCGACCGAACTGCTGACCTATCTCGGGCTCGGCAGCCGGACGGCTCATCGTCCCGCCGAGCTGTCGGGCGGCGAGCAGCAGCGCGTCGCCATCGCGCGCGCCGTCGCCAACGCCCCCGATGTGCTTCTCGCGGACGAGCCTACCGGCAACCTCGATCCCCGCACGGCCGAGCATGTGTTCTCCACCCTCACTGCGCTCGTCAAGGCGACCGGCCTCGCCGCCCTCATCGCCACCCACAACCTCGACCTCGCGCACCGGATGGACCGCCGCGTCACGTTGCAGGACGGCCAGGTGGTGGAACTGGCCTGATTGAGAAGGGACCTTAACCGCTCCGGCGCTTGCGGTTGTGCGCCGCGGAACCAGGGTGGCCCGACGAGGTTACCGTCCGGCCTGCGGCGCTGTCTCAGGCTGTCACGAACCCGGGTGTCTCGCACATGAAGAAGCTTCTGCTTGGATTTTCGCTGCTGATCGGCCTGGCCGGCGTGCCGACGCTGGCGAACGCGCAGAGCCGGGTCGGCAACGGGATCGTTGGCGCCGTCGTGGGCGGCGCCGTGGCGGGTCCTGTCGGCGCGGCGGTCGGCGGCGGGATCGGCTACACGCAAGGCAACCGCATCCGCCACGGCTTCCACCGCGGCTATCGACGGGGCTACCGTCGCTACCACCGGTACTGACGCGGTCGGCGCACAAGAACCCGGCGGGCGGTCGCGTTGCGCGGTCGCCCGCTTCCGGCAATAACGGACGGCATGACCCCGCCCGTCGTCCGCTTCGCTCCCTCGCCCACGGGCCGCATCCATATCGGCAACGCCCGCACCGCGCTGTTGAACGCGTTGCTCGCCGGGCGCGAGGGGGGATCGTTCATCCTCCGCTTCGACGATACCGACACGGAACGATCCAGGGCGGAATTTGCCGAGTCGATCGAGATGGACCTCGCCTGGCTCGGGATCGAGCCGGCGCTCACGGTCCGCCAGTCCGACCGCTTCGCCCTCTACGCCGCCGCCGCCACGCGCCTGAAAGCGTCCGGCCGGCTGTACCCGGCCTATGAAACCGCCGAGGAGCTCGACCGCCGCCGCAAGCGCATGCAGGGCCGGGGGCTCCCGCCCGTCTACGACCGCGCGGCGCTGGCCCTTACCGAGGTCGAGCGACAGGCTTTCGCAGCCGAAGGCCGACGGCCCCATTGGCGCTTCAAGCTGGACGGGACCGTCGAGCGGTGGGACGACCTCGTGCGCGGCGACAGCCACATCGACTGCGCCTCGTTGTCGGACCCCGTGCTGATCCGCGAGGACGGCACCTACCTCTACACACTGCCCTCGGTGGTCGACGACATCGACCTCGGCATCACCCACGTGGTGCGTGGCGAGGACCACGTCACCAACACGGCCGTGCAGATCCAGCTGTTCCGGGCCCTGGACGGGACGGTCCCGCTGTTCGGGCACCACAATCTCCTGACGGACATGGCCGGCGAGGGCCTCTCCAAGCGCACGGGGGCGCTGTCGCTGACGAGCCTGCGGGAGGCCGGGATCGAGGCGCTGGCCGTTGCAGCCATGGCCGTGCTCACCGGCTCGTCGACCGCGGTCCACGCGGTGCAGTCCCTGCACGAACTCGGCGCCCTGGTCGAGCTCGCCCATCTGTCGCGCGCGCCGGCGCGCTTCGACGAGGCCGAACTGCGGGCCATGTCGGCGCGGACGCTGCACGGCATGTCGTTCGCCTCGGCGGAACCCCGCCTCACCGGCCTTCGCATCACCGGGCCGAAGGCGGAGCCGTTCTGGCTCGCCGTCCGCGGCAATCTCGAGCGCTTCGAGGACGTGATCCATTGGTGGCGGATCGTGAACGATGTTGTCACGCCCCTGACCGAGGATCCCGATCTGCTCCGGCAGGCCCTGGCTCTGCTTCCGCCCGCGCCCTGGGACGGGACGAGCTGGAGCACGTGGACGACGGCGCTCAAGGGATCGAGCGGTCGCAAGGGAAAGGCGCTGTTCCATCCCCTGCGGCTCGCCTTGACCGGCAGCGACACCGGGCCTGATCTCGGGCCGCTGCTGCCGCTGATCGGCCCTGACCGTGTCAGGGGACGATTAGCCGGATCCGCTTCGTGACGCCGTCGGGTCCCTCGGTCGTGATCTTGAGGCCGTCGGACTTGCCCAGCAGGCGCTCGGACTTCGCGGGCCCACCGATGCCGGCAGACTCGTTGCTCGCCGTCGGAGCCTGGGCCGCCCGCGCGCCATCCGCCGCAACCTTCTGGTCGGACTGCACGGTCGGCACAAGCGCGGCAGCCCTGCGGCCCGCTTTCCTGCCGGTTGGAACAGGGGTCGCGAGCGGCTTGGCCATCTGATCCGACAGAGCACTCGTCACCGTCACGTCGCGCCGGTCGCCCTTTTCGAGAAGCTGCTCGGCCCCCGCCAGCGCATCCGCCCAGCTCTGGTTGGGCGGCTTGCACGTGCAGGAGGCCGTGTAGCTCTTCTCGAACTTGAAGGCGGCCGGCAGGTCCATGTAGGTCGACCCGTCGGTGGCCACGGCCGAGCCGAGTTCGCCGCCCCGCATGGTGTAGAGTTTGGCTTCCGTGTTGGGGCAGGCGGCCTTGCAGAGCTGCTCAAGCCCGCCGATCTGGTCGGTCGAGGCCTGGGGCGCCAGTGGGAAATAGCCGCCGTCGCAGGTCCGGACGCATATCGTCCGTCCGGCGACGCGGTTCTGATCCGACCCGCCTTCCATGATGCTGCCGTTCAGGGGCACCATCGACAGGTCGTCGGGTCCGCCCGGCGGTTCGGCCGCGGGATTGCGACCATCCTCCGGCAGAAAGCCGGATCCGCCGTCCTGCCCAAGCGAGGCCGGGTTGCCGGCCACCCCGGCGCAGGTCGCGTTGTAACGGGCGACGAGGGCCGCGTGCCGGGACGGGGTGTCGGCGGGCTCGCCGCCGGCGGCGCGGGCTTCCATCTTCTCCAAGTTGTCCTGCATGCGGCCGAGCCGGTCCTGGAGGTCGTCGCATTCGGGTGGCGGGCCGTCGCTGAACGGGCCGCTTGCCTGCTGGTCGCAACCGATCTGGGCACTGTAGCGCCGGGTGCGATCGATCTCGTAGCGCTGCTGCTGCGCGGCCCGTGCAAAGCCGCCCGTGTCGGACGGGCCGGCCTCGGACTCCGCAGCGCGGATGGCCCCTTCGAGCCGGGCGCAGTCACTGTCCTGCGCGGCGACGGGTGTGGCGAGCAGCGTGGTCATGAGGGCGCAGGCGGCCGCGCACAGGACGAGCATTCCCGAGCGATGCACCGCCGGGATGCCGGACGTCCGTTCTCCGCCTCGGTTCAATGCCTTGCTCACCCCCGCCATCGGTCATGGTTGCGGGTCCTTCTTGGCCGAATGATGAAGAGCGGAGCCTGTGCCAGGCTGCTCAGTGGATTGGACCGGTTAGGCCGGGCTCGCGCATCGCCGAGGCCGCCCTATCTCAGGCGAGCCATTCCGTTCCCAGAAGGACATGATCCATGATCAGCTTCGCCCGGGGCGTCGCGCTTGCGACCGCCTCGTTGTTCGTCGCCGCAGCCTCGACCATGCCGGTCCGCGCCGAGGACGGCCCGGACCTCATCTTCCGCAAGTCGACCGTCTTCCACATGCTGACGCCGAACGACAAGCTCGCAACCTATGCCATCGACGATCCCATGGTGGAGGGCGTGTCCTGCTTCTACACGGTGCCCGAGCGCGGCGGCCTGTCGGGCGCGATCGGCGTGGCGGAGGAGGTTTCGGACGTGTCGCTGGCCTGCCGCCAGATCGGACCGGTCAAGTTCAAGGGCAAGGGCGCGCAGGGTGACGTCGCCTTCTCCGAGCGCCGATCGCTGCTGTTCAAGAAGATGCAGATCGTCCGCGGTTGCGATGCCAAGCGCAACACACTGGTTTATATGGCCTATTCCGACAAGCTGATCGAGGGGTCGCCGAAGAATTCGACCTCGGCCGTGCCCATCCAGCCCTGGGGCGCAGGTGCGGACGTCCCCAAATGCGGCGACTTCATCGGGTCGTGAGGGCCGTCAGTCGTCGCAGCGGATGACCACCGAAGCCGCACGGGCCGAGGCCGGTGTCACGCCCTCGATCCAGCCCGTGACGTCGTCGGCCATGCCATAGGCCGCCGCGTGGGCATGGCCGTGCGCTTCACACCAGGAGGTGGCCATGGCCTGGCCGCAGGCATTGCCGGCCTGCATGCACTCGGCGATGCCGTAGCCGTCTTCGGCAGGAATGGTGAAGGCCAGCGGCTCGGCCGCCTGGCCCGGGCTCGGCAGCAGCAGGATTGCGACGCCCGCCAGCGCGATGCTGGACGCCATGATGAAGCGCGCGGCGGCGCAGCAGGTCGCGACCGGCGACGACGAGAAGGACATGGACGATCCGGGATGGGAGCCGCGGGACACGCGGCTCGACGCCGCCGGATCAAAGCTGCTTGGCGGACATGACTAAAGGTTTAACGACCCCCGTTTGGCCTGGCGCAGGACCTCACTCCTGCTCGGCTTCCGCGTGGCGGAAGGGGGTGTGTTCCCCATAAACGTCCAGCGCCTCGGCCATGTGGGCCCGCTCGCGCTTGAGATAATCTGCGATCGCGTGGGACAGGCGGGGATCGGCGATGCGATGGGCCGAGTAGGTCGGCACGGCGCAGTACCCGCGCGCCAGCTTATGCTCTCCCTGCGCGCCGGCCTCGACACGGCTCAGACCGTGCGCGAGCGCAAAGTCGATGGCCTGATAGTAGCAGACTTCGAAGTGCAGGAAGGGATGCTCCTCGATCGCGCCCCAGTTGCGGCCGTAGAGCGCATCGTCGCCGATGAAATTGATGGCGCCGGCGATGTAGCGCCCCGCGCGCTTGGCGAGGACCAGCAGGATGCGCTCGGGCATCGTCTGCCCGATGGTCGAAAAGAACCGGCGGTTGAGGTAGGGACGGCCCCATTTACGAGAACCGGTATCCATGTAGAAGGCGTAGAAGGCGTCCCAATGCGCTTCGGTGAGGTCGCGTCCCGTCACCCGTTCCACCGTGATGCCGTTGGCGAGCGCGTCCTTGCGCTCGCGCCGGATCATCTTGCGCTTGCGCGAGGCGAGCGCGGCGAGGAAGCCCTCGAAATCCGCGTAGCCCTCGTTGGCGAAGTGGAACTGCTGGTCGGTGCGCTGAAGGTAGCCCGCTTCGCCGAGCGCCTCCCATTCGGGCCGGGTGAGAAAGGTGGCATGGATCGAGGACGCGCCCACGCGCTGGCGCAGCGCTTCGAGCCCGTCCCGCAAGCTGGACTCGGCGCTGTCCTCGCCGGGAGCCACGAGCAGACGCCGCCCGGTGACCGGGGTGAAGGGCACGGAGACCTGCAATTTGGGGTAATAGCGGCCCCCGGCCCTTTCGAAGGCATCGGCCCAGCCGTGGTCGAAGACGTACTCTCCCTGCGAATGGCTCTTCACATAGGCCGGGGCGGCCGCACACAAGCGTCCGTCGGGGGCCTCCACCAGCACGTGGGTGGGTTGCCAGCCCGAGCGCCCGCCGACGCAGCCGGAGACTTCGAGCGCATGGAGAAAGGCGTGGCTGAGGAACGGGTTGTGCCGCTCGCGCTGACCGGCCGGGAGGCCGCTCGAGGGCTCCACGCCGACGGGGTTCGCGCAGGCGTCCCAGCGCGCCGCCTCGACCGCCGCAAGCGATGAGGCCACGCTGATCTGGAGATCGCCGGACGGCGCTGTCGGTCGACTCATCGGAGCCTCGAATGACGGGGGCGAAGGTCTGTCCGCGACAGGCCACCGCAATGCAAGATACGGGGCGGCGGGGCCGGATCAAGGCGGCGCTGCATCGCAGCACGATTGAGCCCTCCACGGCACACCGATCAGGGCAGGAAATTCTCGAAGACGATCTGGTCCGCCCATCGTCGGGCGATTTCGGCCTGCTCGGGGCGGCGCACCGTCCAGGTCATGACGGGCAGCCCGAGGGCCGTGCGGCACAGCAGCGGGGCCGCGTGCGGCAGGTCGCCGACATGGTAGGACAGGAAGTCCGGCCGCGTCTCGTCGAAATGGGCCAACGCGGCCAGTTCGCGTTTCCGTGCGGGCGTCAGATCGGCCCATTCGGGGTGGTTGAACGCGGCTTCCGCGACGATGCCGAGGGGGCAGGGCGGCTCGCGGCGGAGATGGGCGATCACCGCCGGATCGAAGCTCTTGATGGCGATCGGTCCGGCATAGGCGGCGACGGCGGACCGCACACGCTCGGCCAGGCGAAGGTCGCCATCGAAGCGGCTCTTGATCTCGCAGACCAGCGGCATACGGCCGCCGATCCCGTCCAGAAAATCGGCAAGGGTCGCGATGCGCTCGTCGCCCTGCCGATACCGGACGAGCGCCAGAGCCGAAGCGGTGCGCTCGCCCACCGCCCCTGCCTCGCCCGACAGCCGCTCCAGCGTGAAATCGTGGAACACCACGGCATCGCCATCGCGCGTCACCTGGACATCGCATTCGATGGCGAAGCCCCGCGCGATGGCGGCGCGCGCGGCACCCAGGCTGTTCTCGACAAGCCCGAGCGCCACGTCATGGAGGCCGCGATGTGCGATCGGGCGCGCCACCAGCCAGTCCGGCACCGGGAACGCCGCCATCGAGCGCGCCTACGCGATCTCGAACAGGGCTTCCACTTCGACTGCACAGCCCATGGGCAGGGAGGCGACGCCCACCGTGGAGCGGGCATGGCGGCCCTTGTCGCCCAGCACGGCCACGATGAGGTCGGAGGCTCCGTTCATCACCACGGGGAGATCGGTGAAATCCGGTTCGGCATTGATGAAGCCGCCCAGGCGCACGCAGCGCGCCACGCGGTCGAGATCGCCGAGAGCCGCCTTGACTTGGGCCAGGACATTGATGATGCAGAGCCGCGCCGCGGCCTGGCCTGCCTCCTTATCGACCGAGCCGCCCAGCTTTCCTCGGTGAGCGTCGGCCAGCTTGCCATCCGTGCCGAAGGCGAGCTGTCCGGATACGGTCAACAGCTTGCCGGCCATCACATACGGCACGTAATTCGCAACGGGAGCCGCGGGGACCGGGAGCACGATGCCGAGGTCCGCCAGCGTTGTTTCGATCGTGCTCATGGGCTCTCCTGGTTGCGACCCCGTCGGTCGCGCAGCGTCGTCACCGCGCTATGCCATGAAGCTTCCTTGCTGCACATCCGCCTTTTTTGTTTTGTTGACTTGCGCAACCCTTGACACCCCAGGAGCATCACCCGTGCAGCGCTTGACGACTCTCCGCCGGATCGCTGGGCTCTTCGCGACGGCAACTTCCCTCGGCCTTGCCCTGCCGGCCCGCGCCGACCAGGCGGTCGACGCCGCCTCGCTGCCGCTCGTCGCGCACCACGCCAACTACAAGCTCAGCCTCATCAAATCGACAGGAACCAAGGCGCCCGAGGCCGTCGACGGCGTGATGTCCTACGACTTCTCCGGATCGGCCTGCGAGGGCTACGCCATGACGCTTCGCCAGATGACGGCGCTCCAGCCGCAGGAAGGCGAGACGCGCGTGTCGGACATGCAGACGGCGAGCTTCGAGGACGGCAGCGCGCGCGACTACCGGTTCAAGGTGGCGACGACCGGGGATGCGGGGCCGGGCGGCGATGTGGACGGCTCCGCCCATCGCGGGTCCAACGGCGTCGTGTCGGTCGCGCTCGACCGTCCGGACAGCGAGAAGCTCAATCTCGAACCGGGAGTTCTCTTTCCCACCGAGCATCTGAAGAAGATCATTGCCACCGCGCGGAGCGGTGGAAAGCTCCTGTCGGCGCAAGTCTTCGACGGCTCGGAGACCGGCAAAAAGGTGTTCAGCACGCTGACGGTGGTCGGGGCCGGCACGGACGCGCCGCCGGCCGACAAGGCGGTGCAGGTCGATGCGCTGAAAGGAATGCGTCACTGGCCGGTATCGATCAGTTATTTCGACGCCGCCAAGAGCGACGGCGCCCCCGATTATGTCCTCTCCTTCGACCTCTATGAGGACGGGATCTCCCGCGCACTCCGCCTCGACTACGGCGACTTCGTTCTCGCGGGAGAACTGACCGACCTCAAGCTGCTGCCCGACAGCCCCTGCACCAAGTAGCCGGGATAGGTGACCCGCTGGACGGAACGGTCAGGATCCGTCGTCCGCTGCATCGTGGATGACGGCGTTGACGGTGCCCGCAAGGGCGGCCGGATCCTCCTTCTCGCTCTGTGCGAAGAGAAGGAGGAGGTTCTCGTCTGACATCAGGTAGGATAGAAGCCCCCGGTCGAACCCCGCATCCGCCGCTGCGGTCCGCACGGAGGCCGGTGTCAGGCCGGTCGTCGCAAGAAAGTCGGCGAGCCGTTCAGGCTCGGCGGCGATGAACCCCAGCACGCGGGCTGCGAGAGCATGGACATCGGGCCTTTGCCGACCGGCCCTGTTCGTTCTTTCGATCGGGAAGCCGCAGTTAAAGGAATTTCGAGAATTCGGTTTTTCTTTCGTCAATGTCTTAGGCCTACGTTAGGCTTCTGATCGGAAAGCGCCTCTGCGCGAGCAGAGGAGCCGGCCCTTCGCTGTTTCGGAGGGCGCACGAGGTTCGGCGTGATGGCGAAGACAGTTCTGATCGTAGAGGACAACGAGCTGAACATGAAGCTGTTCAGCGACCTGCTGGAAGCGAACGGCTATCAGACGGTGCAAACGCGCAACGGTGTCGAGGCCGTCGGTCTGGCCCGCAAGCATAAGCCCGAACTCATCTTGATGGACATTCAGCTTCCCGGCGTCTCCGGGTTGCAGGTCACGCAATGGTTGAAGGACGACGATGAACTGAAAGCCATCCCGATCATCGCCATCACCGCCTTCGCAATGAAGGGCGACGAGGAGAAGATTCGGCAGAGCGGCTGCGAGGCCTACCTGTCTAAACCTATTTCCGTGGTGAAGTTCCTAGAGACTGTTCGCAATTACCTCGACGATCACTAAGAGGTTCGGATGACGGCCCGTGTTCTCGTTGTTGACGATAATCCCGCGAACGCCAGGCTTCTCGAAGCGCGTCTGACGGCCGAATATTTCGACGTGGTCATGGCCTCGAGCGGGCCGGAGGCGCTGACGATGTGCGCGCTTCAGCCTTTCGATCTGATCCTACTCGACGTGATGATGCCCGGCATGGATGGCTTTGAGACCTGTCGCCGGCTGAAAGCCGATCCGGCCGTGTGCCATGTGCCGGTCGTCATGGTGACGGCGCTCGACCAGCCCGCAGACCGGGTCCGCGGGTTGGAATTCGGCGCGGACGAGTTCCTGACCAAGCCGATCGACGAACTCGCCCTGATCGCCCGTGTGCGATCCCTGACGCGGCTGAAGGTCATGATCGACGAATTGCGCGAGCGGGTGCTGGCCTCAGCCGCGCTCGGCATGGCCGATGTCGTGCCGACCCTGTGCCACGACGCGAACCTCGGCGGTCGCATTCTTCTCGTCGATGATCGCGACAGTTCGATCGCGCGGATTTCGTCGACCCTGTCCGCCCCCCACCATGTCGAGGTCGAGCGGCAGCCCCAGGCCGCGCTGATCAAGGCCGCCGAGGGATCCTACGATCTGCTGATCGTGAGCCTCGGACTGCGCGACTTCGATGCGCTGCGCCTGTGCAGCCAGCTCCGCTCGCTGGAGCGCACGCGGCACCTGCCGCTTCTGCTCATCGCCGACCTCGAGGACAGGGCCAGGATCCTGCGCGGGCTCGATATGGGGGTGAACGACTACATCGTGCGTCCGATTGACCGGAACGAGTTGCTCCCGCGCGCGCGGGCCCAGATCAGACGCAAGCGCTATTCGGACGAACTGCGCAACGTGCTGCAGGCCTCCATCGAGATGGCCGTCGTCGACCCGCTGACCGGGCTCAACAACCGCCGTTATCTCGAGAGCCACCTCAAATCACTGATCAGCAATGCCGCCAGCCGAGCCAAGCCGCTTTCGCTGATGATCCTGGACATCGATCACTTCAAGCAGGTCAACGACACCTATGGCCATGATGTCGGGGACGAGATCCTCCAGGCTTTCGCCAGCCGCGTGAAGAAGACGATCCGCAATGGCGACCTGCTGTGCCGCCTCGGCGGCGAAGAGTTCATCGTGGTGCTGCCGGAAACCAATATCGAGATCGCGGAACTCGTGGCCGAGCGCGTGCGTGACGCCGTCGGCCATGTCACCTTTGCCATCGAGAGAGGAGCCCGGAACATTGCTGTCACCGTGTCGATCGGCATCGCCGATCGCGGGCGCGACACCGATGCGAGCAGCCTGTTCAAGCGCGCCGATCTCGCGCTTTACCGTTCCAAGCATTGCGGCCGCAACCGGGTGACGGCGCACGCGGCCTGAACCGGGCATTCAACGAGGCAGGCGTCTCGCGGCGAGGCGTCTGCGCGTGCGGTTGATGAGGGGCCAGGCCCAGCTCGACTGCTTGATGCGACCCTTCAGCCGGAGGCGAAGCGCTTCCTGGGCGACGAACAGGCGGCCGCGCAAGGTCATCGGCACAAGGCTGTCGAACAGGGGGTCGGCGATGGGGCAGAAGCCCTCCTTGTAGCGTGCTTCGCCGATGCCGAGATCGAAGCTTTCGAAGCGGTCGCGGCACTTTGCCTTGATGACGGCTGCGAGCAGCACCTCGCCGGGGCTGAGGCGCGCGAACACCGGATCGGCATCGTGCGAGATCAGCAGCCCGGAGAAACGGCCGGCATGGGCCAGGCCGCCGAAAGTGGCCACGATGCGGTCTCCGCAGAGCAGGGCGTGCAGTTCGAGCGGCGGCTCGCCGTCGGGCCCAGCCGTCGCGGCCCGCTCGAATAACTGCCGGGTGGCCGCAAGATCCTGGCGATGGGCCGCCCCGATGCTGGCCAGCTTGGCGCTCTTCTGCGCCATGTGAGCGTCGAGGACGGCGACGATCTCGCCGGGGTATTTCGCCACGAGATGGCTGACAGGTCCGAGCGCGGCCAGTTGGCTCGCCTTGCTCCGCATCTTCTTCAGAGCGGCCGATGACTGGTGCAATTTGAGGAAGGCATCGCCGTCGGGCAGGAGCACCGCGCGATGCGCCCGGCTCGGACTCGCCTGCCACGGCAGCAGGGCCAGGGGGTTGTTCCACGCCCCCCAGGCGTGCGGCTGGTTGGTCAGGGCAAGCACATCGAGCGCGACCGGCGCAGCCGCCGCAATGGCCTGCAGCAGTCCCTGCACGTCGTCGGCCGACCACGCGACGGATGGATCGAAGAGGCCGAAATTGTAGTTCGAATGACGTCCGCCGAGAAAGCCGGCGACCGTCACCAACCCGGCGCGGCGGAGGCCGAGCGGCAGCAGAGCGACGGGCTGGTCCCGCTCGTCCCGTGCAATGCAGATCAGGGGTTGCAGTGGCGAGGCGCGGCCTTCGGTGTCGAGCCACGCCTGGGTCCAGGCCGCGGTCTGGTAGGGCGAAACCGGCGCGAGAGCCTGCAGGTGGCGCCACGGTTCGCGGCTGGCGGTCACGCTCCGTTCGATCGTGATCGTCTTGAACGGCGTTCCCGGGTCGCCCGCGGGGCGGGTTGCCTCGCGGGGGCGAAGGGCGGTGCTCCAGCCCCTGCCGGGCTGGCCGAGGCCTTGCTCGCGCAGGAGCTTCGCGAGCGGAGTCGCCTGATCCGGCAAAACAGTCATCGACCTTGGGGGGACATGGGACGGGCTGCCTTGCTCGCAGGGCGGCAGCCTCGCCGCCGTTCGGACCTCCCGTGCATAGCAATGAAACGTCAACGCACCCTTGCCTATCATGTGGGTGGAGGCCTTGGATGGGGTGGCGCAATCGACTGATCGGCGCAGGGTTCGGTGTCCTGGGCGCGACGAGCCTGCACCGGCTTGCCGCCCCCCTGACGCGCGGCCGCGGGGCGATCCTGACCTTCCATCATGTCCGGCCGAGACGTCCGCAGGCCTTCTCGCCCAACAGGCTGCTGGAGGTCACACCGGATTTCCTGGCGCTCACGATCCGGCGGCTGAGGCAGCTCGGCTACGATCTGCTGACAATGGACGAGGCCGTCCTGCGGCTGACGGACCCGGCCGGTTCCGCCCGCCGCTTCGCCGTCCTGTCGTTCGATGACGGCTTCCGCGACAATCTCGAATGGGCGCTGCCCGTGCTGGAGCGTGAGGGAGCCCCCGGGATCTTCTACATCACGCCGGGCTTCGCCGAGCGGGCCGCACGGCTCTGGTGGGTCGAACTCGAGGAGGCCATTCGGCGCGCGGATCGCGTGCAGCTGTCCATTGCCGGCGAGTCACTCGACCTGCCCGCCGTCACGCCGCAGGACAAGACCCTGGCCTTTGCGGCGGTGTATTGGCGATTGCGGCGTGGGTCGGAGGACCAGCTTCTCAAAACGATCGCGGCGCTGGCGCACCAAGCGGGCGTGGATGGGCCGGCCCTGGTCGAGGAGTTGTGTCTCGACTGGGCCGGCATCGGCACCCTGGCCAGCCATCCACGGGTGACGATCGGCGCCCATACGGTTTCGCACGCGATGCTCGCCAAGCATGAGGCGGACCGGGTCCGCGCCGAACTGGCCGACGGCAAACGCCTGCTGGAACAGCGTCTGGGCCGCGCGGTCCGTCACCTGGCCTACCCGGTGGGGGACCGGACATCGGCCAGCCAGCGGGAGTTCCTGCTCGCGAGCGAGGCGGGGTACGCCAGCGCCGTGACCACCCGGCCCGGACTGATCTTCAGCGACCACCGGCACCATCTCACGGCCCTGCCGCGCGTCTCGGTCAACGGCAACCACCAGACGATCGGCAATCTCGACGTGCTGCTCTCGGGCGTGGCCTTCACGCTCTGGAACCGGGGCCGGCGCGTCATTCACGACTGATCGGCCGTCACACGCCCGGCGACGCGGCATCGTCGAGATCGGGTCGCTCCATCCAGACGATCAGCGGCATCAGAGGAAGGATCCAGGCCAGTCCCACGACCCCGAAGAACACGCCCTGCACCCAGCCCGGGGCCGTGTGGACGGGCTCGGATTGGGCGACAAGCATCGCGACCGCCGCATAGACGACGACGAAGGACAGCATCGCTCCGGCGCCAATGAACTTGCGCGTCCGCCGCCTCATGACAATCCCTCTCGCGCCTGTGGCACCGCGCCCGCCCCTTGCCGTCTCGACAAACGTGGAAGGCTGTATAGATCAACCGCTGCCGGCGTGCGATGCGGCAGTTGCATCCGCCGAAAGGCTGAAGCGCCCGCCCCGGGGACAGGGACCGAGGACCACGATGCTGATGAAGACTGGAACGGCGTCTGTCGAGCGTGTCTCCGTGACACCGACCGCCGTGCGCGTCTGGCTATGGATCGTCGCGGCCATGATCCTGGCGATGGTGGTCGTGGGGGGCGCGACGCGGCTGACGGAGTCAGGCCTCTCCATCACGGAGTGGAAGCCGATCAGCGGCGTCATCCCGCCCCTCAGCCCAGAGGCGTGGCAGGCGGAGTTCGATAAGTACAAGACGATCCCGCAATACGCCGTGGTCTTCCCCGACATGACGGTCGAGGGCTTCAAGTCCATCTTCTACTGGGAATGGGGGCACCGGGTCCTGGGTCGTCTTATCGGGCTCGTTGTGGCCGTGCCGCTGGCCTGGTTCTGGCTGACCGGTGCCTTGACCCGCTCCCTCAAATTCAAGCTGGTGGGGCTCCTCGCCTTGGGCGGCCTGCAGGGCCTGATCGGCTGGTGGATGGTCAAGTCCGGGCTGAGCGAGCGGACGGAGGTCTCGCAATACCGGCTCGCCCTCCATCTCGTGACGGCCTCGCTGACGCTGGGTTTGGCAGTCTGGTACGCCGCGAGCCTGTCACCGCCGACGCCGCTTGATCTCGGTCGTGCCGGGCGTCGCCTGCGCCTGTGCGCGAGCCTGCTCGTGGCCGGGGTCTTCGTCCAGCTCGGGCTTGGCGCGCTGGTGGCCGGCCTGCGGGCCGGGCGCATCTACAACACCTGGCCGCTGATGGGAGATTATCTGGTCCCCCCGTCGCACGAACTGTTCTTCGCGACCCCCCTCTGGCGCAACCTGTTCGAGAACGCCACCACGGCGCAGTTCGACCATCGCCTGACGGCCTATCTGCTGTTGGCGGCCGCCGCGGCGCACGCAGTCGACGCCTTGCGGTCGGCCCCGGGCAGCCGGGTGGCCGGAACGGCCGTGATCCTGACCCTGGCCATCGCGGCCCAGGCCTCGATCGGCATCATGACCCTGCTGTGGTCGGTGCCCCTCCATACGGCCCTGGCTCACCAGGCCATGGCCATGCTGGTGCTGGCGATGGCCATCACGCACCGCAGCGGCCTGCGGGGCGCATCGACCCTCGACCGAAGCTCCCGCCGCGCGGTCGACCCCTCGGCCGAAGTGATCGGCTACGCGTTCTCCTCCTGACGGGCGCCGCGCCGGCAGGCGGGAGCGCCGACCGCAGCATAAGCAGGAGAATGGGATGAGCACTCGGCGAGGCTTCTGGCGCGGCGTGATCGGCCTGGTCCTCGGGACGGTGCTGGTGCGTCCGGCGCAGGCGGAGACCTCGGCTGCAGCCGATTCACCGACCGGCGGGCCGGGCATGGAGATGCTGACGATCTTCCTGCGCCATGACGAGACCAAGACCGTGGACGAAATCAACCAGCACCTCAAGCAGACCGGCTGGTTCGCCCAGTTTCCCCCGCCGGGGGTCGAGGTCGTGTCCTGGTACGTGATGATGGGGGTCGGGCAGGTCGTGACCTTGCGCTTTCCGGCCGAGCGCCTGCGCGATGTCAACCGGCTGATCGAGGGCGAGGCCTGGGGCGGTTATCGCACCGAGTTCTACCCCACTTACGACTATCGAGGCCTTTACGCGCAGCTGCAGTCGAAGATGAAGTAGGGGCGGCGGCAAGGGCGAGGCGGCTAGAACCCACCTTCAGCCGCGAGTCGCGGGATCTCGATGGCGGGGCACCGGTCCATGATGACACGGATGCCATGGCTTTCGGCCCGGGCCGCCGCGGCATCGACACGGATGCCGAGCTGCATCCAGAGGACCGCTGGGAGGGGCCGCAAGGCCAGAACCTCATCCACGACCGCCTCGATGACATCGGCAGCGCGAAACACGTCGACCATGTCGATGGGCTCGGGGACGTCGGCGAGCCGGGCATAGGTCGTGACGCCGGGGATTGCGTTGGGCGCCAGGCCT
>CAXTVD010000006.1:0-1270 GCA_964247575.1 uncultured Lichenihabitans sp. | reverse complement strand
GGCCTGGATTTACCGCGACGACCCTGTATCCCCGGCTCAGCAGGAAGCGAAGGACACCCTGCGACGGCCGACGGGGGTTCGCCGAGGTGCCGACAACGGCGATCGTCCGGACCGTCTTGAAGAGGGTTCGAAGCATGTCGTCGGGGTAGGTGTCGTGGTCCGAAGGCATGCGGTCGCCTCGCTTTGTGATGGTCGACGCGCAGGTGCACATAGGGATGCCGGCGTGCAAGGGGCGCATGCTTCAGGGCCAGCCCCATGGACATCGCCCAGGTCCCGCGACGGTATCATGATACCATGTACGTCAATGTGATGATCCACCTGACGTTTTTGGTCCCGAATAGGAAGACAATGCTTGACGGTATGCCCCATCGCCGATACGGCACGGGATACTGACGGTCGGGCGGTGCGCCCGGCCGCGCTTCGTTTATGGACACTTCATGTTCGGGAAAACCTATTCGGCCAAGACGGCCGAGATCGAGAAGAAATGGGTCGTGATCGACGCCTCCGGGCTCGTCGTCGGCCGTCTCGCCTCGATCATCGCCCTGCGCCTGCGCGGCAAGCACAAGCCCAGCTTCACGCCTCACGTCGATGACGGCGACCACATCGTCGTGGTCAACGCCGACAAGGTCGTGTTCACGGGCCGCAAGCGCGAGCAGAAGGTGTACTACCACCACACCGGCTATCCCGGGGGCATCAAGGAGCGGTCGGCCAAGTTCATCCTCGAGGGGCGCTTTCCCGAGCGCGTGCTCGAGAAGGCGGTGGAGCGCATGCTCCCGCGCGGGCCGCTCGGCCGAAAGCAGCTCGGCAATCTCCGGGTCTACAAGGGCATCGATCATCCCCATGCGGCGCAGCAGCCCGTGTCGCTGGATGTCGGCGCCATGAACAGCAAGAATGTGAAGGTCGCCTGATATGGCCGAGACGCTCTCCTCCCTCCAGGACCTCGGGTCCTCCTCGGCCTCGCCGCTTTCCGAAGCGCCGGTCTATGTGCAGAAGCTCGACAAGTACGGGCGCGCCTACGCGACCGGCAAGCGCAAGGACGCGGTCGCCCGCGTCTGGCTCAAGCCCGGTACGGGCAAGATCACCGTCAATCAGCGCGCCATCGACGTCTATTTCGCCCGTCCGGTGCTGCGGATGATCGTCAACCAGCCCTTCGTGGTGGCGAGCCGGGTCAACCAGTTCGATCTCGTCATCACGGTCGCGGGTGGCGGCCTGTCCGGCCAGGCCGGCGCGGTGCGCCACGGCCTGTCGAAGGCGCTGACCTATTTCGAGC
>CAXTVD010000005.1:11199-31058 GCA_964247575.1 uncultured Lichenihabitans sp. | reverse complement strand
GAGGCCGACCAGCAGCGGCGTGAGCACCACGCCGACGAGGTTCGACACGGAGGCGCTGCACAGGGCGGCGGCCACGTTGCCCCGGGCGATCGACGTGAAGGCGATGGAGGACTGTACGGTGGAGGGCAGCGTCGACAGGAACAGGAGCCCGAGCGCCATCGTCGGCCCGAGCCAGGGCCGGGCCAGGTAGCTCACGACGAGCCCCAGGAGCGGAAACAGGACGAAGGTGCTGAGGAAGACGATCAACTGCAGTCGCCAGTGGGTGAGCCCGGCCACGACGGCCTCGCGCGACAGCCGCGCCCCGTAGAGGAAGAAGAGCAGCGCGATGGCCAGGGTCGTCACCCAGCCCATGACGACCGCCGCCTGCCCACGCGCCGGCAGGACCGTGGCCAGGACGACCATCCCGACGACGGCGAGGATGTAGGGGTCGACGCGCAGGCGCGCGAACAGTCGGCTGAACACCATGGTCGATCCGGGGGGTCGCAAGCGGGGTGGTCACCAATGCGCCGGGCTGTGGACGCGCGCAAGATGTCGAGCCGTTCCTTTTCCTGCGCGGGGGATCTGCCGTCGGCGCGGCTAGAGCGGGACCCGCACCACGGCGCGCAGACCGCCCAGCGGGCTGTCCCCGAGCTGGATGTCGCCGCCATGCGAGCGCGCGATGTCGCGGGCGATCGCAAGGCCGAGGCCGGTGCCGCCATGATCCTGGTTGCGGGCCTGATCGAGCCTGTGGAAGGGACGAAACACGTCCTCGCGCTGCTCGGGCGGGATCCCCGGCCCGTCATCGTCGACGTGAATGGTCAGGAAGCGGTCGTCGCGATAGGCCTCGAGCTGGATCACGCTGCCATAGCGCAGCGCGTTGCCCACGAGGTTGGCGAGGCAGCGCTTGAACGCGTTGGGCCGCACGATCATGGTGGTCTCGCCCGCCACCTCGATGCGGGCCGCCCGGCCATGACGCTCCGCGTCGCCCTTCAGCTCCTCCAGAAGCGCGCCGATGTTGATCGCGGCCGAGGCTTCGCCCGCATCGCCCCGCGCGAAGGCAAGATAGGCTTCCAGCATCCGGTTCATCTCGTCGACGTCCTTGAGCAGGGCCTCCTGGTCCGGGCCGTCCTCCATCAGCGCGAGCGAGAGCTGGAAGCGGGTGAGGATCGTGCGCAGGTCGTGGCTCACGCCGTTGAGCATGGTGGTGCGCTGTTCGATGGTGCGCTCGATGCGCCGCCGCATTTCGATGAAGGCGTAGCCGGCGCGCCGCACCTCCAGGGCGCCGCTGGGGCGGTAGTCCATCAGCCGGCCCTTGCCGAGATTCTCCGCTGCGATCGCGAGCCGGACGATGGGACGGATCTGGTTGCGCAGAAACGCGATGGCGACGGCGATCAGCACCGCCGAGGTGCCCAGCATCCAGAAGATGAAGATCTGGGAGTTGGACGCGTAGGTCGCGCTGCGCCGGGCGAGCACCCGCAGCACCGCATCCCCGAGTTGGATGCGGATCTCCACCATGTTGGAGCGCCCGACCGTGTCGATCCAGAACGGCAGACCGATCTGCTTGCGGATCTCGTTGGACAGCGAGTTGTCGAGCAGGGCGAAGAACGGCTTGGGCAGGGCCGTCGGAAGAGGCTGCCGGGGCAGGAAATCGGCATCCAGGCCGAGCCGCTCGAAGGCGATCCGCTCGAGGTTGCTGTTGTCCTTGTCCTGCGGGGTGGTGCGGTAGAGGTCGATCAGGGCTGCGATGTCCTGCGTCAGCGCCGTCGACAGGCGGAAGGTCACGGACTGCCAGTGCCGCTCCATGAAGAAGTAGGCGATCACGCATTGCAGGATCACCATGGGGACGACGACGATGAGCAACGAGCGCGAGTAGAGGCGCTTGGGCAGGATCTCGGCAAGCAGACGGGCACCCCGCCGCCACCAGGCGCGGGGCCGCGGCAGGGTCCTGGGCAGGCCGATCAGCCCGCGGCGGCGAACGCTAGGGAGCGAGAAGTAGCCGATAGCCTGAGCCCCGCACGGTTTGCAGATGCGTCGGATTGGCCGGATCGGGCTCGATCTTGCGCCGGAGCCGGTTGACCTGGACGTCGATGGTCCGTTCGTTGGCGGCGACCGTTCCCCCGGCGAGCGACTCGCGGCTGACCGGCTCGCCCCCGGTCCCGGCCAGCAGAAGCAGCATCTCGCGCTCCCGGTCGGTCAACCGGACGATCTCCTCGCCCTGTCGCAACTCGCCCCGCGGCAGGGTGAAGGTGAAGGGTCCGAAGCGCACCTGGCGGTCCTCGCCGATCCGGGGCGAGACGCGGCGCAGGATGGAGGCGATGCGCAGGAGCAGTTCGCGAGGCTCGTAGGGCTTGGCGAGGTAGTCGTCGGCCCCTGCCTCCAGCCCCCGCACGCGGTCGTCCGCCTCGGATCGCGCGGTCAACATCAGGATGGGCACGTCCGAGAAACGGCGCAGGGCCGCGGCGAACTCGAAGCCGTTCTCCCCCGGCATCATCGCATCGAGGATGATGAGATCGAAGGCGAGCGTCTTGAGGTGCAGCCGGGCTTCCAGCGCGTGTTCCGCCAAGGTGACGCGGTAGCCCTCCTTGCGGAGAAAGCGCGACAGGAGATCCCGGATCCGCCGGTCGTCGTCGACGACGAGCAGGTGCGCCGCGTCATCCGCGCAGGACGCTGGCTCCGCCGGGGACGGGGCTGCGCCCGCGCTCACTCGGCCGCGCCTTCCGCGTCTCGCGCCGACCCGCAACGGAGCAGCGCGAGCACCCCCGGCCGATTGGCGGGCTCGACGACGCCGAGCAGGAAGGCGGCGATCTGTCCGCGAGCCCCCCCGTCGAGATCGTGCAGGGCACGGCTGAGGCGAGCCGATTGCACGGTCGCGAGTTCCATGGCGAGCCGACTCCCTTCCTGCGACACGAACAGCCGACGCTGGCGGCGGTCACTCGCGCCCGACCGCATCGCGATGAGACCGGCCGCGACCAGATCCTTCATCACGCGATTGAGGCTTTGCTTTGTGATCTTCAGGATTTCGAGCAGTTCGGCTACCGTCATTCCAGGCCGCCGGGACACGAAATGCAAGACCCGGTGGTGCGCGCGTCCGAAGCCGTAGACCTCGAGCAGCCGGTCCGCATCCTCCACGAAGTCGCGATAGGCGAAGAACAGCAGTTCGATGAGGTCGAAGAGGGGCGGCGCCGGGCGGCCGTCCGTCGTCGCGGACGGGCGGTCGGCAAGGCTCGACGAGGCTGATCTCATGGCAAGCGCGCTCGATTACGTCAGCAGTGTTGACTTACTTTGAGGGCACCGATATCCCAATCGCGTGCCGTCCGGCAAGGAGGGCGAGTGGGCAGTCGGACCGGAGCCGCTGCTCGGGAGGTCTGCCTGTCGGCGCCGGCCCGGTGACGACCATCGACAAGAAGGAGTGCCGTCATGTCCGTTCTTCCCTTCGACCAGCGCGACGGGGTGATCTGGATGGATGGCCAGATGGTGCCCTGGGCCGATGCCAAGCTGCACGTGCTTAGCCACGGCCTGCACTACGCCTCCTCCGTCTTCGAAGGCGAGCGCGCCTATGGCGGCGTGATCTTCAAGAGCCGCGAACATTCCGAGCGGTTCAGGCGGTCTGCCCAGTTCCTCGATTTCGAGATCCCCTACAGCGTCGCCGAGCTTGATGCAGCCAAGGCGGCCGTGATCGCCGCAAACCGTCTGTCCGACGTCTATGTGCGGCCGGTGGCCTGGCGCGGCAGCGAGATGATGGCCGTCGCCGCCCAGAACGCGACGGTCCACGTCGCCATCGCCGCGTGGGACTGGCCGAGCATGTTCGACACCGAGGCCAAGATGCGCGGCATCCGGCTCGACATCGCGGAGTACCGGCGTCCCGACCCGAAGACCGCGCCGACCCATTCCAAGGCCGCCGGCCTCTACATGATCTGCTCGATCTCCAAGCATCAGGCGGAGCGGAAAGGCTACGCCGATGCGATGATGCTGGACTGGCAGGGCCGTGTGGCCGAATGCACCGGCGCCAACATCTTCTTTGCGCGCGACGGGATCCTCCATACGCCGATCGCCGACTGCTTCCTGGATGGCATCACGCGCCAGACCGTGATCGAGCTCGCCCGTTCCCGCGACATCGAGGTCGCCGAACGCCGGATCATGCCGGAGGAGCTCTCGACGTTCGAGGAATGCTTTATCTGCGGCACGGGCGCGGAAATCACGCCGGTGTCCGAGATCGGCCCGACCACCTTCACCCCGGGCCGTCTGTCGCGATCCATGCTCGAGGCCTATGGCAACCTGGTCAACCGACGCAGTTAGGCGGTCGCGAACCTCCGAGGGATAGGAATCTCCCAGGCCGGCAGGGCGACCAAACCGCCCCGCCCGCCCTGCTCCGATGCCGCTTCCGCGAACCGACCGTTCGCGCGGAGTCAGACTTCCTGTGCGGAGTTCGTCGCAGTTCAGCCCCGTGCGGCGTACCGGCCGGCCACCTCGATCCCTCGCTGAGCCTGCCCGAGTTCCACCGGTTCCCCCGACGCCTCGCGGGCGACCGCAAGCGCGCGGCGCAGCAAAGTCGAATCGCCTGGCGCCTCGCCGTGACTCGCCTTGGCCAGGGCGTCGAGATCGTCCGGCAGGCCGTGCGCATCGAGGGCAAGGGCCAGGGCCAGGGCCGTGAACACCGGCGCCGGCGCTTCCCGCAGATGCGGATCGGCCCGTGCGATCCGGTAGAGGTTGACGTAGCGCTTGACCGCGCGGGGCGTGTCGCCGGCGAAGCCGGCGAGCGCTGCCATCGTCTCGGCCTCGCGCGGCCGCCACGGCCGGTCGAGCGCCGAATGCGTGGCATCGGGTGCGCCCGGTGGCATGGTCGGGCGGAGCGGCTCGCGCGCATCGATCAACCGCGTCGCGAAGTCCGGCCAGGAGGCTTGGGCGGGCGCTCCTGCATCGAGGCGATAGCCGACCTGGATGCAGCGCTCGAACTGGGCGAAGGCGCGAGCGGGATCGAGTTCGCCAAAGCCCTCCGCCAGATGCGCCCGGCTGGCGGCGACGATGCTGACGAAGCCGGGCCCGAGCAGTTGCCTGACGCCTTGCAGCAGGGCGGCCGCCTCGGCGCCCGTCCGCGCATCGACGTTGTCGATCGCCAGGATGAGGCGGCCGGGAGCGTGGTGTCCCCCGCTTGCGCCGTCGCTCATCAGCTGGGCAAGCCGATCAAGCACGGCCTTGGCCTGGTCTTCCTCGCTCGTCGCGCGCGCGCGGCCGCCGGCACGCTGCCGGGGAGCCGTCTCCGTCGGGCGGGGACCGGCGCGTCGCTCGGCCTCCCCTGCATGCCGGGCGGCCGCTTCCACCTCTGCGGCCAACCCGTCGCCGAGGCGGGTCTGATGGGCGAGCAGGCCCTTCAGGTCGCGCGACCGCCCGTCGAGGTCGCGGGCGAGCAGGCCGGCCCCCTTGAAGATCGGCCGGAGGAAGCGTGTCGCCCGCAAGGCGACGTTTGCCAAAGCGAGAAGACATACGACCACCGCGGCGGTGTGGAGCGGCCCGAGCCAATGAGCATGGGCCGCGGCCCAGTCGGCGACGGAACCGGCCTTGTCGGTCGTGCCGCGCAGGGCGGCGATCCAGCTGTCCTGATCGGCCGCGAGGTCCTCGATGCCCCAGGCCAGCAGGGCTGCGACCACGGCAATCAGGAGCAGCCGGGTCTGGCCGCGATAAGCCCACAGGGCCCGCAGGCTCAGGCCGAGACGCGCCGGCAGGCCGGGCGACTCGGCGGCCTCGCGGACGAGGCTCTTGTAGGTCCCCAGCCCGTCTGCGCCCCCGAACCCGAACTGCCGCAAGGCGCTCTCGATCGCCGAGCGATGTCCCCGGGCATAGGCGTCGAGCGAGGATCCCGGCGCATCGAGGACGGTTTCGACCAGCCGGGCTTCGCGGCTGCCGAGGTCGTCGAGGACCTGGTTTTCGGCCTGATGACGGCGGCGCAGATCGTCGAGCGCCTCGTTGGCGAGGCGGGCCGCCTCCGCCGGGTCCGCGCCGGCATGGACGAGATCGGCGGCGAGCGCCGCGTGGGTCACGGCCAGCCGGTCGAGCACCGCAGCCGCGAGCAGGGACCCGGGCTGACCCGGCTGCGCCGCGTCGACATGCACCGCTACGGCGTCCCCCATCAAGACGCTCTCGCCGCCCGCAGCCCTCGCCGCCTCTCCCAACCGATCCAGCGCCTGGACGATCTGGTTCAGGAGGAAGGTCTTGCCCGATCCCGCACGGCCGAACAGCGCGATGCAGAACGGCGTGTCGAGCCGCCGATGCAGTGCGACCTCGGCCAGGAACCGCGCGTCCTCCGCCCGGCCGAGTTCATCGGGGCCGACGGGCCGGTCGGGCGAGACGAGCGGCCGCTCGGCCGGCGGCTTCAAGACGTTCACCGCCTCCGCGGCCGACACCCCGAAGGAGCCCTGCACCGGCTGCGCATCGAGCGCCCGCATGGGCTTGTCCAGTGAATTCAATCGCCTTCTCCTCGATGCGGGATGGCCGACCTGCGCGGCTCCGGCCCGTGCAGGCCCCGAACGTCCAACCGGTGCGCCCCGTCCGCCAGCTTGTGTGCCCTGGCGGCCCCTGCTACCTCTCGCGGCCAAATCCAACACTCCGGACCAGACCAGAAGAGCGGACCGCGATGGCTTCCCAGTTCGTCTATCACATGAGGGGTCTCACCAAGGCCTATCCGGGCGGCAAGAAGGTGCTCGACAACGTCCATCTGTCCTTCTACCCGACCGCGAAGATCGGCGTTCTCGGCGTCAACGGCGCGGGCAAGTCGACGCTGCTGCGAATCATGGCGGGCCTCGATAAGGACTTTTCCGGTGACGGTTTCGTGGCGGAGGGCGCGCGCGTCGGCTATCTCCCCCAGGAACCTCAGCTCGATGCCGCCCTCGACGTGCGCGGCAACGTGATGCTCGGCGTGGCCGGCAAGACCGCGATCCTCGAGCGCTACAACGAGCTCGCGATAAACTATTCGGACGAGACGGCCGACGAGATGACCCGGCTGCAGGACGAGATCGAAGCGCAGGGTCTCTGGGATCTCGACGCCCAGGTCGACCAGGCCATGGAGGCCCTCGCCTGCCCGCCCAACGACGCCGACGTCACGGCCCTGTCGGGCGGCGAGCGCCGGCGGGTCGCGCTCTGCAAGCTGCTGCTCGAAAAGCCCGAGATGCTGCTCCTCGACGAGCCGACCAACCATCTCGACGCCGAAACGGTAAGCTGGCTCGAAGGGCACCTGCGCGCCTATCCCGGTGCGATCCTGATCGTCACCCACGACCGCTACTTCCTCGACAATGTGACGGGCTGGATTCTGGAGCTCGACCGCGGCCGGGGCATTCCCTACGAGGGCAACTACTCCTCCTGGCTCGGCCAGAAGCAGAAGCGCCTTGCGCAGGAGGGTCGCGAGGAGGAGTCGCGGCAGCGGGCGATCGAGGCCGAGCGGGAGTGGATCTCCGCCTCGCCCAAGGCGCGGCAGGCCAAATCCAAGGCCCGCGTGCAGCGCTATGACGAACTCGTCGCCAAGCAGAACGACAAGGCGCCCACCACGGGGCAGATCATCATTCCCGTGGCCGAGCGGCTCGGCAACAACGTGGTCGACTTTAGCAGCCTGTCCAAGGGTTTTGCGGACCGGCTGCTCATCGACGACCTCACTTTCAAGCTGCCGCCCGGCGGTATCGTGGGCGTGATCGGGCCGAACGGGGCGGGCAAGACCACCCTGTTCCGAATGCTGACCGGCCAGGAGCAGCCCGATGCCGGCTCCATCGTGGTCGGCGACAGCGTTCAGATCGGCTATGTCGACCAGTCCCGCGACTCGCTCGACGCCAAGAAGACGGTCTGGGAGGAGATCTCCGGAGGGCACGACGTCATCTATCTCGGCAAGCGGGAGATCAACTCACGCGCCTATTGCGGCGCCTTCAACTTCAAAGGGGCGGACCAGCAGAAGAAGGTGAGCATGCTCTCGGGCGGTGAGCGCAATCGCGTTCATCTCGCCAAGATGCTGAAGTCGGGCGCCAACCTGCTGCTCCTCGACGAGCCGACCAACGACCTCGACGTGGACACGCTCCGCGCGCTGGAGATCGCGCTGCAGGACTTCGCCGGCTGCGCCGTCATCATCAGCCATGACCGGTTCTTCCTGGATCGCATCGCGACCCACATGCTGGCCTTCGAAGGGGACAGCCACGTCGAGTGGTTCGAGGGGAACTTCGCCGACTACGAGGAGGACAAGATGCGTCGCCTCGGCACCGACAGCATCATTCCCCACCGGCTGAAATACAAGAAGTTCGCCCGGTAGGCTGGAGGGGTTCCGCGCCGGCACGCCATTGCATGCGGGCCGGACCCGTCGCGCAGGCGCTCGGCGCGCATGAGCGGCGAGGCAGGCGAGCGACGGCTCAGGCCTTGCGCATGACGACCTGGAGGATGTCGAGAAGGTCGTCCATCGCGGCCTGTCGGTTCTCGGCCTGGTCCGCGGCGCAGGCGAGCCCTGCCGTCACGTGTTGCGATGCCACGATGACGGCGATCTCCTTCAGGGCGGCCGTGGCGGCGTTCACCTGTTGCAGCTCGTCGCGGCAATGCCGCCCGTTCTCGAGCATGGCGCGGATGCCGCGGACCTGGCCCTCGACCCTGTTCAGACGCTGAACGAGTTCCTTGATCTGCTCGGGCGTGCGATCCAGAAACAGGCGGCCGTCTTCGAAGTGGAAATCCATGCTGCCCCGCCATCCTCGGCTACCCCGATGTAACATAGGTTGTTTCGGGTGCCGAGGCATCGCGTCCGTCGCGTTGCCGTCGGCCAAGGGACCGCGGCGCTCGGTGCATGCGTCGTTGGTCCGTTGATACGGTCCGTGGCCGCAGCAGCAAGCGCCCTCCTGCCCGAGCCGGCAGCCGTCGGCTCTGGGCGAGGGCGGGGTGCCCGGGAGCGGAGCAGCTCGGGCGGGCGTGAAGCATGACGGCTTTGCCACCGCTCCCCATCGACGGCGTCCTGGTCGATCTCTGCGCCGCCCTGCGAAGCCATACCGCGGCCGTGCTGGTGGCGCCTCCGGGCGCGGGCAAGACCACGCGCGTACCGCTGGTCCTGCGGGGCGAGGCCTGGGCGCGTGACGGCAAGCTCATCGTGCTCGAACCGCGCCGCCTCGCCGCGCGGGCCGCCGCCGAGCGCATGGCCGCGACACTGGGCGAAAAAGTCGGCGAGACGGTCGGCCTGCGGGCCCGCTTCGACACGCAGGTCTCGCGGCGAACACGCATCGAGGTCGTCACCGAGGGCGTCTTCACCCGACTCATCCTGGACGACCCCGCCCTCGACGGCGTGGCGGGGGTGATCTTCGACGAGTATCATGAGCGCTCATTGGACGCCGATTTCGGGCTGGCGCTCGCGCTCGATGCGCAAGCCGGTCTGCGGGACGACCTGCGGCTGCTCGTGATGTCCGCGACCCTTGATGGCGCGCGGGTCGCGGACCTGCTCGGGCGGGCCCCGGTGATCGAGAGCGAGGGACGGGCCTACCCCGTGGTCACGCACTATCTCGGCCGCAACCCGCTTGAGCGGCTCGAGGGTGCGATGACGTCCGCGGTCCTTCGCGCGCTCGCCCAGGAGTCGGGTTCGGTGCTCGCCTTCCTGCCGGGCCAAGGGGAGATCACGCGCGTCGCCGAACGCCTCCGCGAACGGCTCCACGCGTCGTCGGCTGAGATCGCCCCGTTGTTCGGAGCCCTTGACCGGCGCGACCAGGATCGCGCGGTAGCACCCGCTCCTCCCGGCCGGCGCAAGGTGGTGCTCGCCACGTCCATTGCCGAAACATCGCTGACGATCGACGGCGTGCGGGTGGTGGTGGACAGCGGCATGGCCCGCGTGCCGCGCTTCGAGCCCGACCTCGGCCTGACGCGGCTCGAAACCGTGCGCGTGTCGCGGGCGAGCGCGGACCAGCGGCGAGGCCGTGCCGGGCGAACGGAGCCAGGCGTCTGTTACCGATTGTGGGACGAGGGGGCGACGGGTGCGCTGCAGCCGTTCACGACGCCCGAGATCCGCAACGCGGATCTGTCCGGCCTCGTGCTGGACTGCGCGCTGTGGGGCGCGCGCGACCCCGCGGCGCTGGCCTGGCTCGATCCGCCACCGAGGCCGGCGCTGACCGAGGCCGCAACCCTGCTCGCGGGGCTCGGCGCCCTCGACCGCGAGGGGGCGATCACCTCGCGGGGGCGGGCCATGGCACGGATCGCGGCCCCGCCTCGTCTCGCGCGGATGGTGGTCGAGGCCGCGGTCCGGGGCGCCGGCCGGCTCGGGGCGGAGATCGCCACGCTGCTCGTCGAGCGTGGACTGGGCGGCGACGCGACAGACGTGGAGGAGCGCCTCTCGCGATGGGCGCGCGACCGCACGGCGCGGGCCGAAGCGGCGCGGAGCCTGGCCCGCTCCTTTCTGAAGCAGGCGGAGGCCGCGCTGGCGACGAGTCCCGAGCCGGCTGGAGCGGACCAGGCCATGCGGGCCGGCACGATCCTGGCGCTGGCCTATCCCGAACGGATCGCCAAGGCGCGGGGGCGCCCGGGCGAGGTTCTGATGAGCAATGGCCGGGCGGCGGCCCTGGAACCGCACGACCGGCTCGCCGCCGAGCCCTTCCTGGCCGTCAGTGAGGTCACGGGCCGCGCCGGGGCGGCGCGGGTGCTGCTCGCCGCGCCGATCGGGATCGAGGAGATCGTCGCCGTGGTCGGCACCGCTCTGACTGAAACGGACGAGGTGACTTTCGACACCACCCGCGCGGCACTGTCCCGCCGGCAGGCCCGCCGTCTCGGGGCCGTGATCCTCTCCGAGCGGAACCTGCCCGTTCCGGCCGACCTGCCGTCCGCGGAGATCCTCGCCCGGGGCGTGGCCGGTCTGGGCCTCGACCGCCTGCCCTGGACCAAGGCGCTGACGCAGTGGCGTGACCGGGTCCTGTTCCTGCGCCGGGCGGAGGGTGAAGGCGGGGCGTGGCCGGACCTTGGCGACACCACCTTGTCCGGCACCGCGCCGTCCTGGCTGGCGCCCTTCATCGTGGGGCGCACGAGCCTCGGCTCCATCACCGGCGAGGATCTGTCGGCGGCCCTGCATGCCCTGCTGCCTTTCGATCTCGCGCGCCGGCTGGACGTCGAGGCGCCGACCCATTTCGAGGCGCCGACCGGCTCGCGGGTCGCCGTCGATTACGAAAAGGAAGGCGGCCCCGTGCTGGCCATCCGCGTGCAGGAGTTGTTCGGCCTGCGCGATCACCCCTCGCTCGCGCGGGGGCGGGTCCCGCTGACCCTGCACCTCCTGTCGCCGGCCCACCGTCCCATCCAGATCACGACGGATCTCCCGGGCTTCTGGCGCGGCTCCTGGGCGGCGGCGAAGGCGGAGATGAAGGGGCGCTACCCCCGCCATTCCTGGCCCGACGATCCGGCCGCCGCGCCTCCGACCACGCGCGCCAAGCCACGAAGCACGTGAGGACCTTGCCTTTCTCCGCCGTTCCGGGTTTGTTTCCCCCGCGATGCTGAACGCCGTGCTGCCTTCCACGCCCGCCTCGGCGCGCGACAAGCTCCTGAGCCTGCTCGATTATGTCGAACAGGTCGTGCGTCTGGACGAGCGGGTCGCCTTCGACCTCGCCGACTACAAGCTCGCCGACGGCAAGGCGGTCCGCTTTACCCGCGCAGACACCGGCGCGCTGCCCGGCGTGACGCACGACGCCGCGGACAATCACGGGCCGGTGTGGTTGTCCGTCGAGCGCCTGGCCCGCAGCGCACCGCCCGCGCCACCTCCCGATCTTGCCGATTGGGTATCCGTCTCGCCCGATCCCGCTCGGCCGCCCGAACTGCGCCGGGAGCGGACCGTCAGGTTGGACGAGGCGACCCGCCTCCTCCGCATGTCGGCAGGCGCCTGCGCGGAGCGCTTCGAGCGTCTCGCGGACGAAGCGCTCGAGGACGGCGGGGCTGCGCCGCCGGCCTACCGGCAGACCCTGGTGCTGGCCGAGCAGCCCTCGATCGAGGCCCGCCTGGTGCGCTGGATCGCCGACAGCTGGGCGGTCTGGGCGGCGATGGAGGGCCCGCGCCGGCGCACCATCGCCCTTTACGAGCGGCTGTATGCGCTCGTGCAGAACCTGGAGGCAAGCGGGGCGGAGGCCGCCATCGAGGTCGTCTGGGGAATCGGCATCGTGCGCTGGCGTCACGGTGGCCGGAGCATCCAGCGGCCCTTGTTGGAATGCCCCGTCGACGTCGAACTGGACGAGGCCTCAGCCGGCACGATCCGCGTCCGCCCCACATCGGGGGAGGCCACGTCCGACCTCAAGCCCTACGAGGAGCTGGGCGTCCCGAACCTTGCGCCGCTCGAGGATCTGATCCGGCGCGAGATCGACCGCGCGGCAGCCCAGGACGGGATCTCGCCGTTTCGTCGGGAGAGCTTCGAGCCAATCCTTGCCGCCGCCGCCGTGAGGCTTCAGCCGGATGGCCTCTATCGTCCGGGGGAGGGCGGCGGGCAACCCGGCGAGACGCTGACGATCGACGATGCCTGGGTGTTGTTCGCGCGGCCGCGGTCGGGGCACGTGCTGCTTGCCGACATCGACCGGCTGCGGACGGCGGCGCGCGAGCCGGACCGCCCCGTCGACGGGATCGCGCTGCGCCTCGTCACCGAGCCGTCGCGCGCGGCCGCGACGGATTGGACGCCGCTGAGCACGACACTGGGCGAGAGCGCCGCACCGGAGTCGCCCGACGAGCCCGTCACGCTCGCGTCGGACGTGTTCTTTCCCAAGCCGTTCAACGACGACCAGATCGCCATCGTACGCCGGCTGGCCCGCAGCGACGGGCTGGTCGTCCAGGGTCCTCCCGGAACGGGCAAGACACACACGATCGCCAACCTGATCTGCCACGCCATGGCGACGGGACAGCGCGTGCTGGTCGTTTCGCGGGGCGAGGCCGCCCTGAGCGTGCTGCGCGACCAGCTGCCGGAGAAGGTCCGCCCGCTCGCCATCGCGCTGCTGTCGAACGAGCGTCAGGGTCTCGGCCAGGTCGAGGCCGCCATCCGCACCATCCAGAGTGTCGTCGAGGGAAGCCGGCCGGAGATCCGCCACGCCGCAATCCGGCGCTGCGAGGCTGAAATCGTGAAGACGCGTGCGCGTCTTGCGGCGATCGACGCGGAACTCGACCTGCTCGCCACGGCGGAGTTCGGGCGCATCGGCCAACGGGGGGAAACGCCGGCGGAGCTTGCACGGCGCGTGGCGAGCAAGCGGGAGACGCACGGCTGGTTCACAGACCGGCCCGCGGCCTATCTCGCCGACACCGGCCTGACCGATGCCGATCTCCGCGACCTTGCCGCTGCGCGGGGGCGAGCCGGCGACCTCCTCGACCATCTCGAGGCTGCCCTGCCCTCTCCCGCCGACCTGCCGACGGCCGAAGCGGTGGCAGGCTGGCACGCCGCGATCCTGCGCGCGGTCGAGATGGCGCACCGCGCGGCGCACGGACCGGCAGCCGGCCTGGTGCTCACGGCCGGTGACGCGGACGCCGGCGCGGCGCTGGCGGTCGCGCTCGACGGCTTGGCGGACACGGAGGACGCCCTGGCCTCGCGTCCCTGGTTGCGCCCGTTCCTGTCCGGCGCTCAAGCCGGTCGCAGCGATCCCTATGCGGACTTTCTGCACCAGTTGTGCGCCGACTGGACCGAGGCCCAGGCCGCCCGTGCCTCGGTTCTGGCGGCAGCGGTCGAGCTGCCGCCCGCCCTGATCGACGATGCCGAGGGGCGCGAGGCGGTCGCCCGCGGTGCGCGGGGCGAGAAGCTCTGGCCGCTCCTGGCCCTCGGCAAAGGAGGAGCCAAGGCGCGGGTGGCCGCCGTGCGGGCGCGCGGCGCTCCCGTACGGGAGGCCGATGCGGCGGCATGGCAGGCGGTGGAGGCCGCTCTTCGGGCGGCCGACCGCAAGCGGGACGTCGACGCGCGCTGGCAGGGCTTCGCGCGTGAGGCAGGCGCGCCGGGTCCGGCCGACGCAGAGGACCTCGCTGCACTGGTCGAGGCGCTCCGGCACTGGAGTGCGGCGGAAAGCGCATTCGAGGCGCTTGCCGCGCAAAGAGCCATTCTGCCGCCCCTTGCGGGTCTGGCGGCTCACCCTGCGGAAGCGCGCGCCCTCGCGGCGCAACTGCGGTTCTCGGTCGAGGCGGCGCGGCTCCAGCGCGCGCAGGTGGAGGTGAACCGCCTGCGTCAGCTGTTCGAGAGCGGGGAGGACCGCACGTCCGGGATCGTACGGCGCTTTTTGCATGAGGTGCTCGGCCGGGCCGACGTCGAGATGACCCGCATCGAGGCGACATGGGCAGGTCTGCGCCAGCACCTCGAACGCCTGCGCGACCGCGCCGACGACTTCGCGACTGTCGTCGCGACGACGGCAAGGATCGCCGCGGCCGGCGCTCCGGCCTGGGCCGAGCGGCTGCGGCGGGAACCGGCCTCCGCCGACGCGCAG
The DNA here is from genome assembly GCA_964247575.1 of uncultured Lichenihabitans sp. Lineage (GTDB taxonomy): Bacteria > Pseudomonadota > Alphaproteobacteria > Rhizobiales > Beijerinckiaceae > Lichenihabitans. The sequence continues at coordinate 16,671 of CAXTVD010000005.1, read as the reverse complement.
CACGCGCTGATCCCCGTCACGTGGCGGGACGCGTGGGACCACGCCGCGGCCGAGGCGGACCTCGCCCGCCGCAACAAGCGGGAGCGGTTCAGCGCACTCGCCAATCAACGCGTGGAGCTCGAGCGCACCACGCAGCGGCTGTTCGTCGAACTCGTGCGCGAACGCACCTTCTACATGCTCGACCGGCGTCTCTCGCCGTCGGTGAAATCCGCGCTGGTCGAGTTCGTGCGGGCCCTCGGCCGGCTGGGCAAGGGCACGGGACGCAGCGCGGGCAAGCAGCGCCGGGCCGCCCGCGAGGCCATGCGCCGCTGCTACGACGCGGTCCCCTGCTGGATCATGCCGACGTGGCGCGTCGCCGAGCAGCTACCGTCCGACCTCAGCGCCTTCGACCTCGTGATCCTCGACGAAGCCTCGCAGTCGGATGTGACGGAACTGCCCGCGGTGCTGCGCGGCCGGAAGATCCTCGTCGTGGGCGACGACCGGCAGGTCAGCCCCGGGATTCCCTTCGTCGCGCAAGGCAAGATCGACGCCCTCCGCCGGCGGCACCTGAAGGGCCTGCCGTTCCAAGCCCTGCTGGAGCCGGGCGAGAGCCTCTACACGCTGATGCAGGCCGTGTTCCCGGACGAGCGGCTCATGCTAAAGGAGCACTTCCGCTGCGTGGAGCCGATCATCCGGTTCTCGATGGGCTTCTACCCCGAGACGCTGCTCCCGCTTCGCGTCCCCGCCGCAGCCGAGCGGCTGGATCCACCGCTAGTCGACATCTATGTGCCGCACGGCGAGCGGGAAAAGAACCGCAAGATCAACCGCGCCGAAGCGGATGTCATCGTCGAGGAGATCGCTCGCATCGCGACTACGCCAGGAATGGAAGGTCGCTCGATCGGCGTGATCTCATTGATCGGGGGCGAGCAGGCCGGTTTCGTTCGCGAACTCCTTGCCGCCCGGCTCGGCGCCGAGATCCTTCAGCGGCATCGGGTTCTGTGCGGTGACAGCGCCACCTTCCAGGGCAACGAGCGCGACATCGTCTTCCTGTCGATGGTGGCGGACAGGTCCCGGCAGACCGCGCTGACCATGCTGCGCTACGCCCAGCGCTTCAACGTCGCCATGTCGCGCGGCCGCGACCGTGCCGTCCTCGTGCGATCGGTGCAACGTGAGGATCTCAACCCCGCCGACCTCAAGGCGCGGCTGATCCAGCACTTCGAGCAGCCGATGCCGGTCGTGGCGGCCCGCGATGCCAGCGATCCCATGGAGCGCTGCGAGTCGGGGTTCGAGCGGGACGTGCTCCGCCGTCTGCTGGAGCGCAACTATCGGGTCGAGCCGCAGGTGGGCGCGTTGGGCTTCCGCATCGATATGGTGATCGAAGGCGACGGCGGTCGGCGACTGGCCGTGGAATGCGATGGGGACGCCTTCCATGGCCCCGAGCAGTGGCGCGAGGACATGCGGCGGCAGCGCGTTCTCGAGCGCGTCGGCTGGCGCTTCTGGCGATGTTTCGCGTCGAGCTTCTATGCCGACCCTGATGGGACCCTGCGCGATCTCGTCGACACCCTGACCCGCGCCGGAATCGACCCCAGACCGGATGGCGAAGAGGCAGCCGGGCCGAGCCCATGGGTGGAGCACCGGGTGGTGGCGGCACCGAGCATGGAAGAAACAGCCCGCCAGGATGGGGGAGCGCAGCACGAGCGACCGGCGCGCCCGCAGTCAGACGCACCGGGCGAGACGCCCCGACCCGCGGCGGCGGCACCAGGACATCGGATGACGCTCGTCTTTGCCGGCGACCACAAGCCGCTGACGGTGACGCTCACGGACAAGCTGGAGGATCTAAGCCAGGGCCTGGTTGCAACCACCTCTCCGCTCGGAACGGCCCTTATCGGTCGCGAGGAGGACGATGAGGTGGAACTGCCGTTCGGTACAGAGCTTCGCACCGCCATCGTCGAGCGCATCGAGCGGTCGGAGGTGAAACAACGGTTCTGACCAGCCAGGCCTGACGAACCTGACCGCCGATTCTGATCGGCAGAACCGCCTCTTCGCAAGCCTCGGGACCAGGCCTAAGGTGCTAGTAGTTCGGGCCTTCGTAGCAGGCCTTGTGCGGCCGGCATCGCCGATGGGCGTCGCCATAGGGACCCACAAAGGTCTCCTGGTGCGGGTAATAGCGGCCGTAGCCTTCGCCGTTATAGGGCCGATAGGCCAGCGGAGGCAGCGGAGCGGGTCCGCCATAGCCATAGCCGTAGCCATAGCCGTCGTAGCCCTGGGCCAAAGCGGGAACCGAACCGACGAGCAAAGAGGCCGCAAGGGCGACCCCGCCGAGCTTCAATGGGTTGCGCATCGATCGGTCCTCCGGGATGACGATTATGGTGCGTCAAACCTCCTGAGCGAGGTTCGGTTCCGCGACGGCCAGGGCGGCTTCATCAAGCGAGCGGGGTTCCCGCGATCCCGTCAGCGCTGCCAAGACCCCGTCCCGCGCCATCAGGCTCTCATAGGTTCCGCTCTCCACGATTCGCCCGCCCTCGAAGACGAGCACATGCGTGGCGTGGCGGATGGTGCTCAGACGGTGGGCGATCACGAAGGTGGTCCGCGCCGCGGTCGCAGCCTCGATCGCAAGTTGCACCCTGCGTTCGGTCGCCGGATCGAGCGCGCTCGTCGCCTCGTCGAAGATGAGGATCGGGGGGTCCTTGAGAAGCGCGCGGGCGATGGCGAGGCGCTGGCGCTCGCCGCCAGACAGCGAGCGTCCGCGCTCGCCGATGATGGTCCGCAATCCCTCCGGCTGGCGGGACACGAAATCGGCCGCCTGGGCCTTGTCGAGGGCGGCGGCGAGCTGGGCCGCCGAGGCGTCCGGTGCGCCCACCCTGAGATTCTCCTCGACCGAACGCGCGAACAGCATCGGTTCTTGGAAAACGACGCCGACCGAACGGCGGAGCGCGGCGAGCGGCATGTCGCGCAGGTCGATGCCGTCGATGGTGATCCGGCCCTGGGACGGGTCGTAGACGCGATGCAGAAGTCCCAGTGTCGTCGACTTGCCCGAGCCGGTGGCGCCGACCAGCGCGATCGTTTCCCCCGGCTCGGCGGTAAAGCTGAGGTTCGAGACGGCATCGCGGCGCCTGTCGTAAGAGAAGCTGACGTCTTCGAAGACGACGCGCCCTCGGAGGACGCCCGGATCGCGGGTTCCCGGCCGATCGCGGACGACGGGAGGGGTGTCGAGCACGCCGAAGAAGTCGCGCAGCTTGGGCGCCTGCAGGAAGAGGGCGTTGGCGAAGCCGACCGCCTGATCGAGCCGTGCGATCAGCATCGTCGCGAAGCTCATGAAGGCGACGATCTGCCCGATCGTGGCAAGACCACGGAAGTGCAGCGAGACGCCGAGCGCGAAGATGGCGAGGATCGTGACGGTCGCGGAGGCGCGCGTCGCCACCGTGACCAGCGCCCACCAGGACAGGACGGGCAGTTGAGCGCGCAGAAGCCGATCGATGATCCCTCGCATGGCCGTGGTCTCGGCCTCGATCCGAGCGAAGCTCTGGATCACCGGCACGTTGCCCAGGGCATCGGCGGCGCGCTCGGCAAAGGCGGTCTGGTAGGCCTCGACCGTGCCCTGCATCGCCTCGGTCCGACGCAGCACGGCAACCGTCAGAGCGCCGAACACGACGACAAGCGCGACGAGCAGGGCGCCCAGGCGCCAATTGATGAGCAGCGAGAGCGGCATCATGACGAGCAGGCTGGCAAAGGCCGCGCAATGGTCACGAAAGAAGGACAACCACAGGCTCGCCAAGCCGCCCGCTCCCTCCAGCATGATCTTCAGCAGCCGGCCCGAATGGATGGCGGAGTGAAAGCTGAGCGGGAGATGCAGCACGTGATCGAAAAAGCCGGCCATGACATTCAGGCGGTTGCGCTGGCTGAGGCGATCGGCCTGCAGCGCGACGACCACCGAGCAGCCGATCACGAAAAGCCCGAAGCCGGCCCAGGCCGCGCCAAGGGGCAGGATGTCGGCCCAGGTCGCGGGTCGCAGGCCAGCGGCATCGCTGCGGCTCAGCCGGTCGATGAGACGGCCGAACAGGACGGGTTCGGCAAACTGCGCGCCGGCGAGCGCGAGGTTCGAGACCACGAGCAGGATGGCGACGCGGACGTCGCCCCGGAGCGCCGCCAGCGTTCGACGATAGACGTGGACGAAGGACATGGGGAGCGACGTGGCGCGTCTGTTACGGCCTTCCTTGCTCGACCCGTCAGGGTCGAAATGCAAGGGCTCTTCCCGCAGGCGACGACATGGATCCCGACCGTGGAACGCTCGTATCCCTGCCGCGTTGCCTCCAGGATAGCGCGGGGATGCCGTCCCATGAACACATTGCTGCCGACCCTCGAGGACTGCTTCCAGAAAGGCGTCGACGCGCGCGCCGGCGGTCGTCCGTTGATGGATAACCCCTTCTGCCGGGACAGCGAGGAATGGCGGGAGTGGCGGGCCGGCTGGCACGCCACCCTGGACCTCGACGAGGACAGTGATCCCGCCTCCGATCGGCTTTGTGACAAGGACGAGATCACCGCCTGAGCGGCAAAAGGCCGTTTATCCCTTCGCGGAGCCGTGGCGGGCGATCTCGGTGAGAAGGCGCAGCGTCTTGCCTTCCAGCCGATCGGCGAAATCCCTGCCGTCGAACCCTTCTTCGGCCTCGATCTCGCGGACTGCGGTCAGGCGCGTAAGAGCATAGGCGATGGCGCCGAGATGCCCGGCGCCCACCTCCACCCACTTGTTCTCGTTCAGGCCGGGGGCCAAGGTGATCGACATGTCGCCGGCGCTGGGTCGCCGTCCCTTGCGGGCCTCGGTCAGGAAGCCGAGCAGGGCGATCAACACGGCGCTGACCCCGCCTCCCCCGACGATTGCCCCGAGCCCGGCCACCGCCTGGTCCGACGTCATCTCAGCCCGACCCTCATTGCACCATGAAACCGGAACGCACCGCTGTGAAAGCCGTCGGCGGCCGAGCGCCAGCACGAGATGATCTCGAACAGGGCAAAGACCGGGTACCAGACGAGGCCTGCCGCCGGGTGCGGCTGCGGCGCGCCGATGATCAGGAAGACCATCGCGCACCACCAGATCACGCCGAGAGTCGAGCAGGCGCAACGGACGGCCGGGGTGCGCCGCCAGCGACCATTGACCCAGAGCGCCACCATGCGGACCGTGGCGATGGCGATCGAGAAGACGCCCCAGACCTGCTCGGGTGCGATCGAGGCCAGCACCGCATATTGTGGATTGTCGAAGGTCGCCATGGGCAGCAGGAGGTAGCAGCCCCAGCTCGCCATCATCACGGCGAACATCCACTCGATCACCCGGTCGGGATAGGCCGCGTTGTGGTCCATGATCATGTCCGGCCCGTGATGACGCCGCTGGATACGTGTGACCGGCAAGAATTGGTGGCATAGGGCGGGATCAACCGGGATTAGGCGGGAATGGCCGAAATCCACCGCACCTTCCGAGGCTTGCTCCAAAATGGCCTCATCGCC
>CAXTVD010000005.1:10621-11189 GCA_964247575.1 uncultured Lichenihabitans sp. | reverse complement strand
TTTAAGCCCAGTGGGTGGCGTTGCGAGCCAGACTTGAGTGGCAGAACAGTGAAGTTGACCGATCCAGGCGTAGGAAAGGAAACCGCAGCAATTCCTGTGTGATGCCTACCGGTAAGCCCTACGGCAAAAATCCGGGAAGAGTGAAGTCCCAGGCCCATCTAGCAAGGGGTGACGGCACCTGCGACACCTGGCGAGGCTGCCCGCCGCCAGTAGTGGGACGCGCATGAGCGGCGCGTCCCGCCGGCAACCAACTCACTCCGACGATTGATCGTCAATGGAGAAGAATGGTGACTTCAACCCTAGCCGGCGGTCCAAGCGACCGACGGTGGTCGGCATCAGAAATTCATCCTGACGCGTGCCACCCTCAATCACCCATTTGCCGCTCGGAGCGGTGATCTTAGTAAGTCCAATCGAGGTTGCCGAACTTACCCCACTCTGCATGGTGCAGCCTTCGTCATCGCAGGCCCAGCGGATATACTCCGAAAACCGTACGTGTCCCCCGAAAGAATAAGCCATAGCTTAGGCTACCAAGGCCAATTCAAGGCTCATGTCGGCAGACCAGGGGATG
>CAXTVD010000005.1:8150-10611 GCA_964247575.1 uncultured Lichenihabitans sp. | reverse complement strand
CCCGGGGATGGGCCGAGGGCTATCAAAGGCACGTGATCGCTTCTCCCACATATCGTGAAAGTGAGCCGGAGCAGCATCAATGCCCGCGAACGCCACGTCGGAGTGACGGAGGCTCTCATTCATCTCCGCATGGATCACCGTGTCGAGGATCTTGTGAAGGGTATCGGTGTCAGCTGCCTGCGCGCCAATATCGTACTCCAGGCACTGTGCCACCCACTTCTCTCCATCCTGAAATACCACGACCCGGATCGATCCGTTTTCCATCACCATTCTCCCACGCGTCGTTATGATGCCGCTCGACGCGCCAACCTCGCAGCGTCGCGCTGCCATTTTGGTACGCACCATATACGGGCGCGTTAAAAAGACACCCACATAAATTTTGGCGGTTGACGCTCGCTGCGTACCAGCAAGCAATGTGCCTGCGCTGGCTTGCGCCGCTCTAGCGTCGTGTTTGATATGGAGTGGCAAAGTCAGACTTCTAGCTATCGCTGGAGGCCGCGGCGAACGCACGCGGCTTCCGCACGTGAGACCTTAGCGGGCGAAGTCGATCCAAAGCCCCCTTCAGACCGGCTTGAACGCCTTCAAAAGCACCCTTCCACGGCCGGCCACCTGCAGCACCACCTGGCGGACGCCGTCCACCACGCGTGCGATCAGCGAGCGCCGGCCGACGGCCTCGTTGGGAACCAGGTGGCCACCATCGAGCGCCGCCTGGATCTGGGGATAGAAGGTGCCTTGCGGGCCGAGGTCCCGGTTCGACGCCTGGATCACCTTGGCCGGACCGCCGCCGAGCGCCTTCGTCACGGCCGGCGGCGTGATGGCCGTCGGCATCATGATCTCCTCGGGCAGGCCGGTGATGATGCGGGGCAGCGGCGAGGCGCCGATCGCGGCGATGGCGGCCCGCGCATCGTCCTCCCCCGCGACCTGGAGCTGTTCGGTCACGCGGGTCAGGAGCGTCTGGGCCCGGTTGAGGCCGGGGTTGCCGCCCCAGCCCGGGTCGATGCCGGCCGGGACGGTCGTGATCTCGCCGGTGCGCCGGTTGGTGAAGGTACGTGGCGGCCCATCCTCGGGCGGCGTCGCGGAATAGGTGATGCCGCCCGGCTTGGGTGGCGTCGCGAGCAGGCTGTCGCGTTCCCGGGCCGTCGTCTGCGAGACCGAGCACTTGCACCCCCAGCCGTTCGGCGGCCAGTGCGTCCGCCACCACGGATCGTCGACCGGGAGGATGGTTCCGACCCAGCCCAGGTGCTCCGGCCGGGGGTCGGCCGCCGTCGTGCGGACGTAGAGGATGTAGGGCAGCCCCGCCTTGGTGCGCTGGGCCCGGTCCCACTGCCCGGCCGAGCGTGCCGCGTTCATGTTGCTCCAGAAGATGGTCCGCAGCCGACGGGGACTGCTGAAGTCGACTTCGGCCGGGTCGTCTCCGCCCGTCGAGTCCTCGACCGTGCGCGGCGCGGCCCAGCCGAGCGTCGCGAGCTGGGGCATCAGCGCCTTGCGCCAGGTCTCGAAGCCCTGCCCGTTCGCCAGCGCCGTGCTGATCGAGGTCTTGAACAGCGTCAGCAGTTCGAGCTCGACGGCCTTGGCCACCGTGAAAGCATAGGCGTGCTCCTCGCCCCAGACGTCTTGCCAGGAGAAGGCCGGCCGCAGCTGCTTATCGTCGAAGAACGACAGGACCTCGGGCGGTGTCCGAAATCCCTTTTGAGGGACGGGGTCAGCCATGCGAAGACCCGTCCTCCGGATCGCACGCTCGATCGCCCGACGCAGCAGGGTAGGAGCAACCATCGTGGCGAAGCTGACGACCGTCGATCACGCCAAACAGGCGATCTGCGACACGATCTGGGCTTGCGAGGCACGGGTCGGCTCGGCGCTGTCCATCACGGCTCTGCACAGCGAACTTGCATCGGAGTTCGAGCCCGACGTCGTCGACGACGCGCTGGCCGGCCTGGTTCGGGACCGTGTCCTCCGCGGATCGGCCCTCGGCAGCTTCTATGAATTGACCGAGGCCGGGTACGCCCGCATCAACGAGAGCGACGCCGCGGAGCCCTGAGGTCCGAACGCTCGTCATCTCATGCGAGCGGCGCGCCGCCCCGTCGCCGCCTCCCATCGCCCGATCGCCATGTCGACATAGGCTGGATTGAGCTCGATGGCATGGCAGATGCGCCCGGTCTCCTCGGCCGCCACGATCGTCGTGCCCGACCCCACGAAGGGATCGTAGACGCGGTCGCCCGGTCGGGTGTGGTTGAGGATCGCGCGCCGCATCAGCTCGACCGGCTTCTGCGTCGCATGGCCGGTGGTCGACCGCCGATGCAGAACGGTCCAGACCGTCACTTGCTTGCGGTCGCCCGCCCAATGTGCCGTCCTGCCCCGGCGCACGGCATACCAGGCCGCCTCGTGCCGCCAATGGTAGTGCCCGCGCGAGATGATCAGGCGGCCCTTGTCCCACATGATCTGCGAGCGGATCACAAAGCCG
>CAXTVD010000005.1:7876-8140 GCA_964247575.1 uncultured Lichenihabitans sp. | reverse complement strand
GAGGCTGCCGCGCACCTGGTCACCGTGCAGGGCGCTGTGCCAGACATAGGCGACGTCGCCGGGGAACCACTGCCAGGCGGCGCGCCAGTCCGCCCGGTCGTCGTTCAGCACGCGGCCGACCGCCCGGCCGCCCTTTGTCTTGCCGCTGGCCGCGTCGATGACGCGATCGCGCCACGTCGGATCGTAGCTCACGCCATAAGGCGGGTCGGTCACCATCAGCAGCGGCGTCGTGCCATCGAGCGCGGCCGCGGCCGCGGCTGGGTC
>CAXTVD010000005.1:475-7866 GCA_964247575.1 uncultured Lichenihabitans sp. | reverse complement strand
GGCTGGGTCTGTGGCGTCCCCGCACACAAGCCGATGTTCACCAAGCCGCCAAACATTCCCGACCATCGAGGCCGGTCTCAACTGCTCCTGCATCCGTTTCACTGATCCTGCCCGGGCCGCGATCGCGGCGGCGGGATGGCCGGAAGTCCGGCCGGCTGAGGCCATGCGAGATCCCCTCTCGCTGCTCGGGGTGTGTCCAGCACCCCGTCCCCCGCCCCTTCGGGCCGGGATGGTTCGAGCGGCGATCATCCCCGCTTCGCCCAAGCAAACTCGTGCACGACGGCACCAGCGGGCAGAGCCGTCGCGCTCGTGCGTTCACACCGGAAGCGAGCGACGTAGGCCGCATTCGGCTTCACGGGCGTTCCGATCTCGACAACCATGAAGGCCGTCCGCCCGTGACGCGTCTTGAGGTACTCGCCGAAGCGAGGCAGCGGCCCGTACCAGTGGGACATCCTGATCGAGGCGAGCCCGGTCATCGCCTCGGCCTCAATCCATCACGTCGCCGAGGCCGCGGGCCTTGGCAGTGGCCACCGCGAGCCGCTCCAGCAGCTGCGATCCGTCCGGCCCGCGCCGGGCGATCAGGGCCAGCGCTTCGTCGAAGCTGCCGGCGTCGGCGGCGGCCGCCAGCAGCGGCCCCAGCAGCGGGTCCGTGATCTCCTGCCAGCCGTCCAGCGCCGTCGCGAACAGCGACTGCGTCTCCTCGATCCCGTCGGGCTCGAAGTCCGTCGGGTCGGCCGACAATCGCGCCGGCCCGAGGCACGCGCCGCACTGGCAACCCCGCACATGGGTCAGGCTCGGCTTGTCCGTCGTGGTGGGCAGCGTCGAACGGTCGGCCGGCTTGGTCGGCTTGTCGCGCGGGAGTGTGTCGCCCGTGACGACGGGCGCTGGAGGCGGCGCCGGCGCTTGCAGCAGGTCCTCGCCCTCTTCCGGGTCGCCCAGGCCGATCTTGCTGCGCACCTCGCTCTGGCTGACCTTCATCCCGAGCGGCACGAGGCCGACCAGGGCGGCCGCCATCGCCTCGATGTCCTCGGGCTCGGCAACCGGGAAGGTGACGCGCGGATAGGCCGGCTGCGGCCCGAAGTTGAAGGCGACGAACGGCATCACCAGGTCGCGCGTGATCGTCGTGCCCGTGGCCTTGCCGTCGGCGCGCAGGATGTCGATCCGCACCTCGTTGTGCACGGTCGCCTGGGCCTTCGAGGACCCGTCGTCGGCCGTCATGGTCTGCCCGACGATGATCTTGCTGATGGACCGGTCGCAGTAGCCGATCAGCTCGCCGAACACGGCCGCCCCGTGGCTCCCCTCGACCTTGACGAACTCGATCTCCATGCCGGTCGGGATCACGGCGGCCGCGTCGCTGGCGATCGCGCGCACGGCCCGCAGCAGGATCTTGACATCATCCTTCGAGGCGCTGGGCGCGTATTTGCCGACCCGGATCGGCACGCCATAGATCTCGGAGAAGACGGCCCAGTCCTTCAGGCCGAAGCTCTGGATCATGAAGGCCCAGGCCGCCGAGCGCGCCACGCCGCCGCGCAGCGTGACGCCCATCTTCGAGCGCGGTACGTGGCGCAGGAACTTGAACGGCGGCAGCGGATCGCCGGCGAAGTTGAGATCGTTCGCCAGGCGCAGCTCCGACAGGCTGACCCGATCGAACTCGAAGAAGCGCGGGTCGCGCCACCTGTAGTCCACCGGCTTCAGGAGCCCGTCGCGGTAATCCCAGATGATCTCGGAGACGCTGTAGCCCTTGGCGATCGCGTCCTGCAGCGAGGCGACCATCTCGTCGAAGCCGGCGTCCTCGACTAGGCCCTTCACCGCGTCCACGATCTTGGCCGGCACGCCGTCGGGCGCCTGGACGACGGGCAGCAGGCCGTCCATCGCCAGGCGGCGGGTCTGCAGCTGCGCGCCGTAATGGAGGTAGCGCTCCTCCATCTCCTCCGCGAGCGTCAGGTAGCGCCGCCCGTAGCCATAGGCGGCGCTGTGCAGGAGGGCCGCCAGGGTCTCGGGCGTGAGGCCCGAGGCGACGCCCTCGCGGTGGACGTTGCGCACACCCCACTCGGTCGGCATGGCGACTTCCTTGGCGAGGTCGGCCGAGGAGACGGGGGTGCCGTCGGGTCCGAGAATGCGGCTCACCATAGCGCACGTCCCCCGGTGCCGATCGCCAGCGCGTCGCCGATCTCGGCCTCGGCGCCGCTGCCGTAGGCCGGCGTGTACTCGTAGACCACCGGGTCGCCGCGGCTGGCGGCATAGGCCAGCACGCCGGCGACGAAGGCGTCGCAGTGCCGCTTGGCGCCGTCCTCGGCCGTCCGGCGGAGCGGCGGGATCGACGGGATGCCGGATTTGTAGATCGGCGTCGCGAGGTCCCGCACCACGTCGGCGTCGGCCGGGACCGTGATGGCGCCGTCCTCGAAAGCCGCCTTGAAGGGCGCGACCTCGGCCAGATACCAGCCGGCCGACAGCTTCACCTCTTCCACCAGGTGCTCGCCGTAGCGCTGCAGGCAGACCTCGGCGAGATAGGCGCCGTTGCCCGTCGCATCGAGCTTGATGCCGTTCAGCCGGGGCAGCCGGTCGCAGATGTAGAACAGGATCTGCCGCTGCTGCTCGAAGGGCACGTTGCCGAGCTCGACCAGGAACGGCGTGTGGCGGAGCAGCGTGCGCGTGGTGGCGAGCGGCCACATGACGGTGAGATCGGACACCCGGCCGAAGTCCTCGCCCAGCGCGTGGCTTTCCCGCTTGTCGAGGGTCGCCAGCACGGGCGCGAGCTCGCGAGCGCACCAGTCGTCGATCGTGTTCTCGCGCACCGGCGCCGGCTGCAGCGTGAAGACGGCCGGCATGGTCAGGCGGATCACGGGGATGTCGGCCCGCGCGCGGGCCTCGACCAGCACGCGGGGCAGCACCACGCCGCCGCCGGCCGAGGGCACGCAATAGAGCTCCTCGTCCGCCCCGTCGCCGTAGAGCTTGATCAGGCTCTCGCGCCAATCGGCCTCGGCCTCGGGCGACCAGGCGCGCTTGCTCACGAGACAGATGCGCTCGTAGAGGCCGTCTTGCAGCGCGTCGTCGAGGTCGAAGCGCACCAGGCCGTAGGGCAGCCGCCCTGCCCGCACGTCGTTGACCAGCCCGGCAAAGGCGTTCTCCGCGCCGTTGTGGGTCGAGATGATGAGCACCTTGCCGCCCCAGATCAGGAAGGCCAGGGCCGCCTGCAGCAGGGCCTTGAGGTTGTCCACGAAGGCTGCCTCGTCGAGGATCGCGAAGCCCTGGCGGCCGCGCAGCGAGCGCGGCTTGGACGACAGCGCCACGATGGAATAGTCGCCGAAGTCGATCGTCATGGCCTTGATGCCGGCCTCCGACCCGTCGTCGAACAGCGTCTCGCCGGTGCTCTGGACCACCTTCTCGAAGGCGCGCGCCCAGAAGGCGGCCGCGTCGACGAACTCCTTCGCCATGCTTTGGCTGGTGCCCATGTAGAGCGTGTCCATGCCGCCCTGGCCGCGCCGCCCGGCGGACCGCAGCACGGCCGCAGCGGCCGCGCCGAAGGTGGCTCCGGTCCGCCGGCTCTTCTCCACCACCGTGACGCTGTTAGTATCGCAGCTCCACTCCATCTCGCGCTGGTAGCGCAGCAGGAGATCGGTCGTGGCCCAGTCGTCCGCCGTCGCGCGGCCCTGCGAGCGCCGGAGCGCGGCCCAGTCGTCCCGGCCGATGTCGCGGACCATCAGGCGCGCGCCTCCGGCTTGGCGACGGCCACGCCGAACAGGTCGGCGCGCAACTCGCGGCGGACCTCTTCGGAGAGGCCCTTCTGTTTCGCGACCTGGTCGATCGCCTTGCCGGCCTTCTCGGCGAACTCCCGCTCCAGCTTCTGGCGCCGGTCGGCCGACAGCTTCTGGCCCTGGATCACGGCCAGGTGCGCCTTGGCGAGCTCCATGGCGCCTTTGGGGTCCATGGCGGAGGCGTCGGTCTGGGCGAGCTCGAAGATGAGCAGCTTGATGAACTCGCCCAGCACGGTCGTGTTCTCGTCGACCCGCTCGGCGGTGAACTGCGGCGCGAGGCCGGCGAAGATGTGCCGGGCCTCGTTGAGGCGGCTGGACATGGCCGCCAGCTTCACGGAACGCCGGTTGAAGGCCGATTTCGAGATGGTCTCGATGCCCTTGTCGATGAGCCGGCCGTTGAACTCGTGAAGGATGTCGGCGGCGGTGCGCTCCCGCTTGTTCAGCTCGCCGACCGCCCAGACGACATCGTCCTGCGCCTCTTCGGGCAGGAGGTCCATGGAGGACAGGCGGCCGCGGCTCGCGCGGCGCTCGCGATCCGCCTCCTCGCTCATGTCACTCGCCCAGCTCGGGACGCTTCACGCCCTCGATCACGCCGCGGCGCGTCGCATGGTCGTGGCCGGCGCGGGTGAGCTCGGCTACGACCACGGCCGGGCTGTCGTTGACGATCCTGACGGCATCCAGCTCGGCGAGCGCGCGCAGCTGGGTGCGCACCCAGTCGCGCGACCGCCGGTGACCCCAGGCGTCGAGCTCGACCACGAGCATGCCGTCGCCGAGGCGGTGGTCGGTCTGCCGCACGAGGGCCTGCAGGATGCGGAGCCGTGCGTCCTGGACGAGGCTGTCGGTGAAGCTCATGGCGTGCCCTTTATCAGGTGGCTTTCGATGCGCTCGACGGCCCGGCTGGTCGCCACCGCCAGGGCGTGATTGAGCTCGACCTTGCCGGCCACCGTGGCCATGTCGACTTCGAGCTTGTGGACGGCGTCGCGGGTCGGCAGCGCGCCGATCGCGGCCCGGATGTTGTTGACGTTGTGGTCCGTGGTCTTGGCCCAGCCCTCGATGTCGGACAGCCGCTTGTCGATGATGTCGACCCGCGGAATGGACCGGCCGAGGGGACCCGGGGGCGTCGTCTGCGCGGCCCAGCCCTCGATGGCGGACAGGCGTTCGTCGATGATGTCGACCCGCGGAATGGACCGGCCGAGGGCCTCGATGGCGGACAGGCGTTCGTCGAGCATGTCGACGCGCTCCCGCGGTTTCGTGAGCACGACGGGAGCCGGCCGGCGCGACTGGGTGATCCACGCCAGGGCAAACACCAGCGCCAAGGCGAAGAACAGCGCCATCGCGACCTGGAAATCGCTCATCCCACGCTCCCGGTCTGTGCGGGTGCCCCGATCGGCTCGGGCAGCGTGGCCACGACGTGCCGGAGCATGTCGATCAGCCGCCGGCGCTGGTGGCGCAGCAGGGCCATCTGCACCCGGAGCTCGTCCAGGTCCTCCTGGAGGGTCCGCTTGTCCTGGCTCAGATCCTCGACCCGGTGGCGCAGCGCGTCCTCGCTCGCCTGCAGCTTGTCGATCATCGTGAGCAGCTTGCCCTGGAAGTCGACCGCCTGGGAGCGATCCCGGACGTTGCTCCAGAGATCCTTGAACCGGGCCAGCACGATCACGGCCAGCGTCAGGCCGACGATGGCGGCGGCCACGAAGGCGCCGACCGGCCCCGACCCCTGCAGCTGCTCGACAAGCTCCGTGAGGAACTCCAAGGGCTCAACCCCGCCGCGCGCCGCGCCCGGACACGTAGATGGCCGCCGTGAGCCCGACCAGGCCGATCAGGCTGTAGGTCCAGGTGCCGGTGGTCAGGCCAGGCCGTGTCAGCGAGATCGCGATCAGGAACCAGTACCAGGCCGACAGGAGGCAGGCCGCCGAGCGCATCTGCCACCAGGTCGGCCGCAGCAGACCGAGCATGTGGATCGTGAACAGGCCGACCACGAACACGATCCAGGCCGCGTCGGGCGCCCACTGCATGCCGACGAAGTTGCCGGTGTCGAACACGCCGGGTCGGCCGACCATCATGCCGCCCCAGAAGCCTGCCGCGAGCCCGAGGAACAGGTCGACGCCTGGCGCGAGCGGCGAGAAGATCCACTCGACCAGGGACAGGAGTGGCGAGACGGCGGCGCTCAGGCGTCGCATCGGCATGGATCAGCCCCGGGCGGGGCTGGCCGGCGCGACGCCGGCGATGTCGCCCAGGTCGAAGGCCGGGTTCTGCGCCTGCACCTGGCCGAGCATCTTGATGACGATCGCCTGCACGACGTCCTGGCCGATCCCGAGCCTCGCCAGCGCGCCGGCCGGCCCGGGCAGGCGCTGCGTCACCCAGGTCACGGCGCGGGTGATGATCTGCTGCCGCTGCAGCGGCGTGATGGCCTTGTCGAGCGCGACCTCGCCCTCGTGGATGCCGAGATAGACGCCGGTCAGCGCCGTCTGCCGCACCTGCTCTTCGAGCTGGGCGGTCACTTTTACCTTGATCCAGGACGGCAGGTGCAGCGCCGCCCAGGAGACGGTGCCGCCGACGGCCGTGACGGCCAGCGGCTGCACGATCCCGTTGACGGAAGACCAGAAGCCGGCGTCGCCGGCGGGTGCCGCGATCTGCGCGAAAGCCGGCGCGGATGCGAGGGAGAGGACGGCCACGGTGACGAGCGTGGCCAGGAGGGGGAAGGTGCCTTTCACGGGAGATCGCCTCATGGATGCTGAAAAAGGCCGGACGCGCGAGGCGCCCGGCCCGGGGAGGACGAAAGAGGGCTCAGCTGGTGGCGTCGGCGCCCGTGCCAGCCGCGGCGCCCGCGACGGTGTCGCTGCCCGCAGCGCCCGAGACGCTGTCGGCCCCGGTCGCGGCCTGCACGGTGTCGGCTCCGGCGGCGCCCTGGACCGTGTCGGTCGCGGCCGCGCCGGAGACGCTGTCGGACCCCGTTCCGGCCTGGACGGTGTCGGTCCCGCCTTGCGCCGCGGGCACGGAGGCCGAGACCTGGGCATGCAGGGCCGAGACGGCGTCGTTCATGCTCTGGGCGCGGCCCTGCATGGCCGTGATCAGGGACGCGATGTCGGCCGTGTCGCTGGAGGGCGGAACGGCGGCCGCGAGCGCCGCGAGGTCGGCGACGTGCTGCTGCGAGAGCGACTGGATGGCCGCGAGCGCGGACGCGGTGGCGGTGGCTTCGACGGCGTTGGCCGCCTTGAGTTGGTCGATCTGGCTCAAGATGAGGATCCCTTGCTGCTGGATGATGCGCAGGGAGCCGAAGATCAGTCTCAGCGCCCTGCCGATGTGGCCGAAGGGCATGGTTCACCTCCGGGGTCACCGCCCGGAAATCCCGGTATTCGGTGCCCGATAATGGTCCTGCGGAGGGGGACTATCGGGGGGTGACTGCGGTCACGACGTCATGGCTCAGAAGAGGTTGCCCTGCCGCCTGTCGCCGCGGCGGACCTTGGCCAGCACGCGCTTGACGGTCCGCTCCGACACGCCGAACCGGCGGGCGGCGCCCCGGATGCTAAGGTCCTCGTTGTCGAGCGCCCTGGCAAGCTGCGCGAGCGTGCGCTTCATCAGGCCGTTGCCAGCCAGCGGGACGTAGATCCGGAAGCCGCCGATCGCGTGCCCGTCGGC
>CAXTVD010000005.1:0-465 GCA_964247575.1 uncultured Lichenihabitans sp. | reverse complement strand
ACGGCCGCCTTGGGCCCGACGCAGCCCACCAGCCAGTGATCGAGCCCGACCCGGCGCGGGATCGAGACCTCCGTGCCGCCGTGGTCCTCCGCGAGCTTCTGCGCGGCCGCCAGTCCGGCCACCTCGGCGATCTCGCGCAGCATCGGGGGCAGGCCGTCGAAGCTCGCGGGCCGGTGCGACGCCATGGCCTCAAGCCTCCCCGACCTTGGGCGGCCAGGCCCAGGCCGCGTCGACCTGAGGCTCGGCCCCGTCGTGGGTGGGGTCGATCCTGTCGCGCAGGGCCTGGACACGGAACCAGCCGGGGGGCTCGACGCAGCTGGCGCAGGGCGGCAGCTCGGGCAACGCCAGCCACGGCGAACGCACACGCGGGCTCGCCGGGCGGCACTGCAGCCGGGCTGAGGTCAGTGCCACGCCTTGCCAGTTCTATATGAAGACCGGGACCTGCGCGTATGGCGACAAGTGCGC
>CAXTVD010000004.1:0-32809 GCA_964247575.1 uncultured Lichenihabitans sp. | reverse complement strand
GGCCTTGTCCGTGGACTTGGCCACACGGCGCCCACCTACGTTGTAGGTTCCCGGGATCGAAGCCCACGGCCACTGTGGCCCCGCACTGGTTCTTACCCGTCGGCATTGGCATGGTTGCGTCTAAGGCTGATGTTCGGGCGGCGGCCCTGGCCCGGCGCGATGCCGTGCCCGAGGCCGAACGAAAGGCCTTCGCGTCGCGGCTGGCCGCCATCGGCCCCCGGATCGTGGTCGACTTCGCGCCGGCGACGGCGGGCCTGGCGGTGGGCCTGTTCTCCGCGATCGGGAGTGAGCCGGATCTTTCGGGTCTGGCGGACGCCCTCGCGCAGGCCGGCGTGGTGACGGCGCTCCCCGTGACGGTGGGACGGACCGAGCCGCTGGTCTTCCGGCGCTGGTCGCCCGGTGATCGCCTCCTCGCCGGACCATTGCGCGTGCCGCAGCCCGCCGCGGAGGCAGCGCCGATCGAGCCCGACCTCCTCTTCGTGCCGCTTGCCGCCTTCGACCGGCGCGGTCATCGCATCGGCTATGGCGGCGGGCACTACGACCGGACCCTGGCGATGCTGCGGGCGGGCAAGCCGGTGCGGGCCATCGGCGTCGCCTTCGCCACGCAGGAGGTGCTGTTCGTGCCGAGCGAAACGCATGACCAGCCCCTCGATCTGGTCGTGACGGATCGTGAAACCCTTCTGTGCGGCGAGTGACGCGATGCGGCTTCTGTTCATCGGCGACGTCATGGGCCGCACCGGCCGCGCCGCGATCGCCGCCGAACTGCCCGGGCTGCGCGCGGCCTGGGCGCTCGACTGCGTCGTCGTCAACGGGGAGAACGCCGCGGGGGGCGCGGGCATCACCGAAGCGATCTGCGCCGACATCCTGGGCGCCGGCGCCGACGCGGTGACGCTCGGCAACCACGCCTTCGACCAGCGCGAGGCGCTGGTCTTCATCGAGCGGGAGCCGCGTCTCATCCGGCCGCTCAACTACCCGACAGGCACGCCGGGGCGCGGGGCCGCTCTGGTCGAAATCGCCGACGGCCGACGCGTCCTCGTGATGAATGTCATGGGGCGGGTCTTCATGGATGCCATGGACGACCCCTTCGCCGGGGTCGACCGCGAGATCGAGGCCTGTCCGCTCGGGATGGGCTGCGATGCCCTGGTCGTCGACGTCCATGCCGAGGCGACAAGCGAGAAGCTCGCCCTCGCCCATCACCTCGACGGGCGGGCCAGCCTCGTGGTCGGCACGCATACGCATATCCCCACCGCGGACCACCAGGTCCTGCCGCACGGCACGGCCTACCTGACCGATGCCGGCATGACCGGCGATTACGACAGCGTCATCGGCGTTGAAAAGGAAGAGCCGATCCGGCGCTTCCTGCGCAAGCTGCCGGGCGGCCGCTTCGAGCCGGCCTCCGGTCCGGCGACGCTCTGCGGCGTGGCGGTCGAGACCGACGATGCGACCGGTCTGGCGATCAGGCTGGCGCCTGTGCGCATCGGCGGCCGGCTCAGCCAGGCTCGACCCGACTTCTGGGGCTGAGCGGGCGGACGGGGGCCGCTACTGCGACGCCCAGCGCCGGCGCCGCCGCGGCGGGTCGGACGAGAAGCCCAGGGCCTTGGACACGAGCGCGGCGAGCGTGGTCGGCGGCTGCTGGGCGAACAGGGACGAGGGCGCGGGACGCGAGGGCGGCGGCACGAAGGAGCCCGTCGCACGGGCATAGACCTCGGGATCCTGGCTGAAGCCGTTCGGGGTGGTCATCTTCTCGTAGAAGGCGTTGCCCCCCGCCACCGCCACATAATGCATGTTGGTGTAGGGAAAGCTCATCCCCGCGGTGTGGAAGAACATGGCCCCGCCCACTTGCGGATGCCGCTCGCCGGCCAGCACGCGTTCCGCGACCTTGGCGATGTAGGCCCTCTCGCGCGGGATCATCGGCTTGTCCAGCACGCCGGGCGCATACTGGTTGCGCTGCCCGATGACGCCGCACACCGTCTTCGGGTAGCCCGGCGTGGCAAGCCGGTTCATCACGGTCGTGCCGACCGCGACCATGCCCTCCTCGCTGGACCGGTTCGACTCGAAATACATGACGCGCGTCATGCACTCCTCGTCCGTCAGGCCGATTTGGCCCGCGCAGCCGGCCAGCAGGGCCGCAAGGGCCGCAAGGATCAAGGAGGAGCGGAGAAGTCTGGCGCGCGGCATCGGTCCGCACCGGTTGAGGGCGACGGACGATCAAGACCCCTAAACCTTTAAGGAGCCGTTCCGTGTCCCGGGCGGCTCAGAGCGCTTCGATGTCGCGCCGGGCGGCCTGGAGGATGGCCCGCAGCCGCTCGGCCTGCGCGGTGGTCAGCGCCCCGTGGCGCAGCTTCTCGTGCAGCACCTTGCGAAGACCGTTCAGTTCCTCGCCGATGGCGGATTCGCGGATCTCGCCGGAGGCCTGGTCGAGCTGGGCGTTGATCCGGTCGAGCTCCGCCCGCTGCTCGGCGACATAGGCGCGGCCGGCCTCGGTGATACCGTAGAGGCGCTTGTTGCCCGTCGTCTCGGAGGACACGAGATCGGCCTCCTCCAGCATCTGCAGCATGGGGTAGATGGCGCCGGGGCTCGGGCTGTAGGCGCCCTGGAAGCGTGCCTCGAGGGCCTTGATGATGTCGTAGCCGTGGCGCGGCTCGGCCTCGATCAGTCCGAGAACGACGAGCCGCAGCGCGCCCGAATCGAACATGCGCGGGCCACGCCCGCCGAAGGGGCCGCCGCGATGGCGGCCGAACGAACCGCCGGGGCCGCCCCGGCCGCGCGGACCGAAGCCGCGCCGATCGTCCTCGCCGCGGGCCATGGCCTCGGCGCAACGGCCGAAGCGGGATTGAAGGAAGGGATGGAACATGGGGTGAGTGCCTCTCCAGGATTGCTCTTGCACAAGCCTTATCTGACATACGTAATATCTTATTGCAAGATATATCTTTGTCTCGGGTTCGTTTGCGAAGCGGCTGCAGGCTGGCTAACCAGGACGAGGGCTGAGCATCCCGAGGCGAAAGTACAGGCGATGAAGTGGTATTTTTGCTTCAACCACCGCGTCGCCGGCTGGTTCGACGAGATGATCAGGGTGTGCGTCACGAGCAATGCCCGCTTCGCCGGACTGGAGCCGCACTGCCTCTATGACGGCCCCGAATGCGGGCTGACCGGCTGGCTGCGGGAGCAAGGCGTAACGGTTCACCATCGCCAGGTCTCATTCCGCGACGAACTCGGCAGCGCGCCGGTGCTCCAGCGCAATGCCGGGACCGGCTACGACGGGAACGCGGCGGCCGGCTTCTTCCTGCCGCTGGAGATCGCCCGGGTCGAAGAGACCGATCCCTTCGTCCTGTTCACCGATGTCGACGTCATGTTCCTACGCGCGGTCGATCTGTCGGACACGAGGCCGCACTATCTGGCGGCCTGCGGCGAGGTCGCCTCGGTGCTCGATGCCGGGCCCACCGCCACCGCGGCGAGCTTCAATTCGGGCGTCCTGGTGATCAACGTCGCCGCCCTCCGCGCCGATTATTCCGCTCTGGTCGACCTCGCCCGGTCCGGCGGCTTCCATGCCGGCCCCGAGCGGGCCGCGACCTACGACCAGTGGCTTCTCAACGCCTTCTATGCCGGCCGCTGGGACCGGCTCGACGACAGCTACAACTGGCGCTCGTTCTGGGAGCCCAACCCGGACGCGCGCATCGTCCATTTCCACGGCCCGAAGCCGATGCAGATCACGGCGTTCCTCGCCGACGGAGCAGCCGAGCCGGGCCTGACCGGCGTCATCCTGCAGACCCACCGGACGCGCTATCTCGCGGCGCTGGGGCGCTACGACGATCTCCGGCGCGAGCTCGGCGGCGGGGGCTGAGGCCGGTCCGATGCAACCGCGCCCCACCCCATCCGCCCCCGCCGTTCCCCTCCCCCGCATCCTGGCGACGGTGGTCCTCACCTTTTTCGGCTACGCCACCATCGCACTGCCCCTGGCCGTCCTGCCGACCTATGTCGCCGTCCGCCTCGGCTACGGCGTAGTGGTCGCGGGGATCGCCATCAGCACCCAATACCTCGCCACCATCCTCAGCCGCTCGCAGGTCGGGCTGATGGCGGATCTCTACGGGCCCAAGCGGGCCGTCCTCTGGGGCTTCCTGGGCTGTCTCGCGAGCGGGGTCATGACCTCGGCAGCCGCCCTGCTGGCGCATTGGCCGGCCGTGAGCCTGGCCCTGATCCTGGCCGGCCGCCTCGCGCTCGGCATCGCCGAAAGCTGGGTCAGCACGGGGGCCATCACCTGGGCGATCGGGCAGGTCGGCCCCGAGCAGACCGTCCGGATCATCGCCTGGAACGGCATCGCCACCTACGGGGCGCTGTCGGTCGGAGCACCCCTGGGCGTGCTGCTCGGCCGCGCCTTCGGCTTCGAGAGCATCGGCCTGTGCACCTGCCTGCTCGGACTGGTCGGCCTCGCGCTGACCCTCGCCAAACCGCCCGTGGCGATCGCCGTGGAAAAACGCTTGGGACAGCGGGACGTCATCGCGAGAATCCTGCCCTATGGCGGCACGCTGGCGCTCGCCGCGACGGGCTTCGGCGTCATCGCGGCTTTCGTCACCCTTCATTTCGAGAGCCGACACTGGCAGGGCGCGGCGTTGTCACTGTCGCTGTTCGGCGTCGGCTTCATCGTCGCCCGGCTGGGCCTGAGCGGTTTCACCCTGCGCTACGGCGGGCTGCGCGTGACGCTGGTCGCCTTCGTCGTGGAGGGCGCGGGGCTCGTGCTGCTCTGGCTGGCGCCCGTCCCCCTGGTCGCGATGGTCGGGGCCGGCGTGACCGGGTTCGGCTTCGCGCCGATTTTCCCGGCCCTGGGGGTGGTGGCGGTGAGCCGCGTGCCCCCGCAGAACCGCGGGGCGGCGATCGGGCTTTATTCGGTGTTCCTGGACCTGTCCCTGGGCGTCACCGGTCCGGTCGCGGGCCTGCTGGTCCAGCGCTTCGGCACGGCCTCGCCCTTCTGGCTCGGGGCCGGCGCCTGCCTCCTCGGCCTGGGGGCGACCGCGACGCTGCTTTCGCGTTAGGCGCGGCAATGCCCGTTTGAGAGCCGCACGCATGCCGCAGCCTTGACGCCGCCGCGCCGCCGCCCGACGCTCCGGCGCGCCATCCCAGGAGCCCCCCGTGACCGGACCCGCCCCCGCCGACAACGCCGACCAGAGGGCCTTTTGGAACGGCGCGGCCGGCGAGCGCTGGGCCACCCTGCAGGCGCGCATCGACGCGGCCTTCGCCCCCGTGACCGCGGCGGCGCTGGCTGTCGCAGCGCCGGCCGCGGGGACGGGCGTGCTGGATGTCGGCTGCGGCGCGGGCGCGAGCGTCCTCGCCCTTGCGGAGGCCGTCGGCCCCTCCGGCCGGGTGCTGGGCGTCGACGTGTCGCGGCCGTTGCTGGAGGTGGCGGAGCGGCGTGCCGCCCAGGCCGGGCTGGTCCAGGCCCGCTTCCTGCTCGCCGATGCCGCGACCCACGCCTTCGCGCCGGGGGGCGTCGAGCTGGTCTTCTCCCGCTTCGGGGTGATGTTCTTCGCCGATCCGGCGGGGGCCTTCCGCAACATTCAGACGGCGCTGCGGACGGGCGGCCGCCTCGCCTTCGTCTGCTGGCAGCCGCTCGCAGCCAATCCATGGGTCCGCGTGCCGCTGGAGGCGCTCCGGCCGCTGCTGCCCTCTCCCGAGGCACCGGCCGATCCGCTGGCGCCCGGCCCCTTCGCCTTCGCCGACCCCGACCGGGTGCGGGCCATCCTGGAGGATGCGGGCTTCGGGGACATCGCGGTCGAGCCGCACCGCACCACCCTGCGGCTCAGCGGCCCCGCCGATCGCGCGACGGCCGTCGACTTCGTCGGCCAGGTCGGTCCCGTCTCTCGCGCCGTAACAGAGGCGGGTCCCGACGCCCGCCCCGCGCTCGTGGCCGCGCTGGACGAGGCGCTGGTCCCCTATGACGGGCCGGAGGGGGTGGAACTCGGCGGGGCGGTCTGGCTGGTGTCCGCGTGGATGGGGCGGAAGGGCTGAGGTCTCCCGATGCCAGGCCTCCCTGCTCCCGCGCCTGGGCGAGCACGCCAGGGCGCAGGCTGATGCGGCTCTCGCAGGACCCCGCTTTTCCGATTAAGGGTACTGAAACGACAGGGGAGGACAAGCGTTGGCGGAGCCGGTGATCCTCGTCGATCCGCTGCCGCGGACGCTCGACCTCATCATGGAGCCGGCCGTCCGGCAGCGTCTTGAGCGGCTCGGTCGCCTCGTGCTGTCCGAGGACGGTCCCATGCCGGACGACGTCGTGGAGGCGCACCTGCCCGACACGACGCTGGTGATCGGGCAGACCGCGATGCCCCGCGCGCGTCTGGACAGGGCTCCGCGCCTGAAGGCCATCATCAACGTCGAAACCAACCTGCTGCCCAACATCGACTACCAGGCCTGCCAGGAGCGCGGCCTCTGGGTGCTGACGCCCGCCTCGGCCTTCGCATCGGCCGTGGCCGAAGCGGCGCTCGGCATGGCGCTCGACCTCGCCCGCGGCATCACGGCCGCCGACCGGGCGTTTCGCGCCGGCACCGAACGCTACGGGCTCGAGGGCACCCGGGACACCTTCCGGTTCGCCGGCGCGCCGGTCGGCATCATCGGGCTGGGCGATCTCGGTCGCACGCTGCGGGACCTGATCCGCCCCTTCCGGAACCCGGTGAAGGTCTACGATCCCTGGCTGCCCGCCGAACTGATCGCCCGGCACGACTGCACCGCCGCGCCGCTGGACGACCTGCTCGCGACCTCCCGAGTCGTTTTCATGTTCGCCAGCGTCACTAGCGAGAACCAGGCCATGATCGGGGCGCGGGAACTGGCGCTGATGCAGCCGGGCGCGGCCTTCCTGCTGATGAGCCGGGCCGCGGTGGTGGATTTCCCGGCTCTGCTCGATGCCGTCCGGCGGGGTCACATCCGCGCCGCGACCGACGTCTTCCCGGAGGAGCCCGTCTCGCCCGACGACCCGGTCCGCGGCCTTGAGGGCCTGCTCCTCTCCGCCCACCGCACCGGCGGCACCGTCGATGCCCTGTTCGAGATCGGCCGCCTGGCCGTCGCGGATGCCGAGCTGATCCTGCGCGGGCTGCCGCCGCAGATGTGCCGCCGGGCCGACCCCTCGGTCGCGGCCCGCCTGCGGTCGAAACCGGTGTCGATGACCTGAGCGCTCGGGATGGTCGATCCCGAGCCTTGATCGTGTCGTCTTTGTCCGACCCGGCGGTTCCGGCATGACGGGATCGAACCGGGGACATCTGATGGCAATGGCCACAGTGACTGCGGCTCGGGGCCGCTTCGAGACACCATCGCGCCGGCCTCTGCCTCGCCTCCCTTCCGCGCAGAGGGCGCGACCGGCATCGTGCCTGGCTAGAGATCGAAGTTCGTCGGCAGCATCACGACGTCACGGATCGTCATGCCCCGAGGGCGCGTCAGCATGAAGAGCACCACGTTGGCGACCTCGGCGGCCTCCAGCAGGCTGCCCGACTCCTTGGCCTCCCTCAGCTTCTCTGCCGGCCAGTCGGCCAGCAGTGCGGTGATGACCGGCCCGGGCGAGATGGAGCCCACGCGGATGCCGTGCTTGAACACCTGCCGGCGCACCGTCTGGACGAAGCAGTTGATCGCCCACTTGGACGACGCATAGACGGGCTCCCATGGCGTCGGGAAATGGGCCGCCAGGGAGCTTGTGACGATGATGTCGCCCGTCCCGCGCTCGATCATGTGGGGCAGGACGTCGTGGACATTCTTCATGACGACATTCACGTTCAAGTTCAGCATGCGGTCGATCGCTGCCGTATCGGAGTCGACGAGGTCACCGCCGACGTAGGAGCCGGCATTGGCGTGAAAGATGTCGAGCTGGCCTGCCCTCTCCAGGACCTTCTGCAGCAGCGTGGCGCAGTCCTTCGGGTCGAGCAGGTCGATGACCAACGGGATCAGGGCCGCGCCGTGCTTGTCGCGCAGCTTGTTGAGCGCCGCCTCGTCGCGGTCGACCATCACGACCCGCGCCCCCGCCGCGAGCATCGCCTCCGCGCTCGCCAGCCCGATACCCGACGCGCCGCCGGTCACGGCCGCGACCTTGCCGTCCAGTTCCCCTGCCATGTTGCTGTTCCTCCCCTGGCCTGGCTCTTGGGTCCGACCCTTCCAGGCACTCAGATGACTACGCGGCGCCCGCTTCCCGCAAGGGCCCCGGCGGGCGTCAGCCGCGAAACCTGAGCCAATCCAACCAAGAGGGAGAAAGCCGGCGGTCGATCGGCTTCAACCTGCTGCCCGACATCGACCAGCCCGCCAGGAGCGCGGCCCGTGGGTGCTGACGCCCGCCACGACCTTTCGTCGGCGTGAGCCGACCTTGCCCGGGGCATCACGGCCGCTGACCGGACGCTTCGCGCCGGCACCGAACGCTAGGGTCTCGAGAGCAAACGGGACACCTTCCGGATTGCCGGACCGCCCTACGACGCGGCGTCACGGGGAGGGAGGTCGCCGAGCACGGTCAGACCGTGCCGCAGAACAAGCTGCGCCGCCCCTCCTTCTCGCGCAGCTCGACCACGCACTCCGCCGTGATCAGGTCGTTGATGTCCATCACCTCACACCTTGGCTCGCCGGGCCGGAGCGCCGCGCTGCTTCGGCTGCCGCCTCATGTCGTGCTGGACGGCGGCGTCAGCACCGCGCGGGGATCGTCGCTCCGCCCGGGCGTGTGAAATGGCTGCTCCGGTTCGCCGATCCGGTCGGTGGCGACCTCCGGCGTCTCGGCGAGCGGCTCGAGAAGGGCGTCCGGCTTGCCGGCCGGGAGGGTGATGACGATGCGCGTTCCATGGCCGGCGCTGACGGGACTTTCCGCGCGGATGGTGCCGCCCATGGCCTCGATCACGCCCCTGGCGATGGCGAGGCCGAGCCCGGTACCCGCCGGGCGGCCGTCGCCCGGGCTGAGCCGGGTGAACTTCTCGAACATGCGCTCGAGGTCCTCGGGCCGGACGCCGCGGCCCGCATCCGTCACGCTCAGCACGAGGCTCGTCGCATCGCCCTCCGCACGGACGATGGTGGGCGAGCCCGGCTCCGCATATTTGTCGGCGTTGTCGAGCAGGTTGAAGATGACCTGTTCGAACAGGACGGCATCGCCCTGCACCAGCGGGGTTCCCGGCCGGATGCGCAGCTCGACGGCGCGGCCCGGGAAGGCCTTCTTCGCGCGCGCCAGAGCGCCCTGCAGCACGTCGGACACCTCGATCCAGTCGCGGCGAAGGTCCAGCGTGCCCGACTCCACCCGCGTCATGTCGAGCAGGTTGGCCACGAAGCGGGTCAGGCGGCCCGCCTCCTGCTCGATCGTCAGGACGAGATCGTCGCGATCGGCCCGGACCATCTGCGCGCCGTATTCGCGCAGGCTGGTCGCAGCCCCCAGGATCGAGGCGAGCGGCGTCCGCAGGTCGTGGCTGATCGAGGACAGCAGCGTCGTCTGCAGCCGTTCCCGTTCGGCCAGGGCCTCGCCGCGCCGCGCCTCCACGACGAGCATCGCCCGCTCGATGGCCAGGGCCCCCTGGTCGATCAGGGCCGCGAGGGCCCGTTCCTCCTCGGCCGACAGGGGCTTGCCCCGGTCGGCCGGAGCATAGCCGATGACCCCGATCAGGCCCGACGAGGTCCGGATCGGCTGGAACTGGTAGAGGGCATTGGGCAGCGTGCCGGTGCGCCAGCCGGCAATCTCCGCCTTGCCGAAGGCCCAGCGCGCGGCCGCCCATTCGCCGGGCTGGAGGGTGTCCTCGGGCGGAAAGGCGGCCTTGATCGCCAGCTCCCCCTTGGCGGCGCCTTCGCTTTCCTCGAGGAGGATGACGACCTGGCCCTGGATGGCCGCCGCCGTCTGACGGGCCACGACCCAGAGCACGTCCTCGATGCTGACGGTGGCTGAGAGCTTGCGCGACACGTCGTAGAGCGACTGGATGGTTCGCACGCGATCGCGGGCAGCCTTCGACTGGTCGCGGACCCGCCCCGCAAGGCCGCCGGTCGTCACGGCCACCAGCAGGAAGATGATCAGGGCAAAGAACTCGTAGGGCGTCGCGATCGAGAAGCTGAAGACCGGCGGGATGAAGAAGAAGTTGTAGGCGAGGAAGGACAGGATCGCGGCGGCGATCGCCGGCCACTGGCCGACCGTCACGGCACAGCCCAGCACGGCCGCCAGGAAGATCATCGAGAGGTTCGGGAGCGAAAGGAAGCGGGCGGTCACCATCCCCACCAGGACGGCCACCGCCACCGAGAGTGCGGCGGCCGACAGGCCCACCGCGAGCGAGCGCCGCGCGGGCCACGGCCAGCGCTCCCGCGCAGGGCCGGTCCGTTCGCCGACCACGACGTGGATGGCGACGTCCGAGGCCTGGCGCAGAAGCATGCCCGACAAGGACCGGCCCCGCACCCGCGCCCAGAAGGACGCGCTCGACCGCCCGATGACGATCTGCGTGATGTTCTCGCGCCGGGCGAAGCGCAGGATCTCCTCCGGGAGATCGCGGCCCGCCAGGCGCGTCGTCTCCGCTCCGAGACGCTCGGCCAGCCGCATGGCCTCATCGGTCCGGCGCAGGGCGGCGGCGTCGGTCACCTCCAGACCGGGCCGCTCCAGCGTGACCGCGATCCAGGTGGCGTTGAGGCCGCTGGCCAGCCGGCTGGCGGCGCGCACCACCCGGTCGGACGAGCGGTCGGAGCCGACGCAGACCAGGATACGCTCCGAGGTCGGCCAGGCGCCCTCGATCGCGTTCTGGCGGAGGTGGTCGACCATCTGGTCGTCGACCCGGTCGGCCGTGCGCCGGAGCGCCAGTTCCCGCAGGGCGGTGAGATTGCCGGGCTTGAAGAATCCGTCGGCGGCCCGCGCCGCGTTTTCGGGCAGGTAGATCCGCCCCTCGCTCAGCCGCGTGATCAGCTCCGCCGGCGTCACGTCCACCACGACGACCTCGTCGGCCTTGTCCAGCACGGTATCGGGCACGGTCTCGCGCACCGTCACGCCGGTGATGCGGGACACGGCGTCCGACAGCCCCTCGAGGTGCTGGATGTTGACCGCCGTCCAGACGTCGATGCCGGCCCTGAGCAGTTCCTCGACGTCCTGGTAGCGCTTGGGGTGGCGGCAGTCGGGCGCGTTGGAATGCGCCAGCTCGTCCACGATCAGCAGCGCCGGCCGCCGGGCCAGGGCGGCGTCGAGGTCGAACTCGCTGAGCTGGGTGCCCCTGTAGGCGACACTCCGGCGCGGGAGGATCTCCAGCCCGTCGAGGAGGGCTTCCGTCTCGAGCCGCCCATGGGTCTCGACGAGCCCGACCACGACGTCGACCCGGGCGAGGAACAGCCGCCGCGCGGAGGAGAGCATGGCGTAGGTCTTGCCGACGCCGGGGGAGGCGCCGAGGAAGATCTTGAGATGGCCGCGCCCTTCCTGGCCGGCGGCGGCGAGAAGGGCATCGGGATCGGGTCGGGCGGGACTGGTCATGGGTCCTGGACGCAAGCCTCACACAGGCGCGAGCGTTCGGCGAGCCCGGCGTCAGGGCGCCGGCTGGGCCGGGGTGCTTGCGCCGCCTGCGGCCGTCGCGGAGGCCGACTTGTCCGCCGCGGGCGCGGGGTCGAGCACGTCCAGGGCGAGGTTGAGGCGGAGGACGTTGACCCTGCTGTTGTCGAACATGGCAGCGCCGACGGTGTTGTCGCTGACCAGGGCTTGCACCTTGGCGGCGTCAAGCTTCCTGGCCGCGGCGACGCGGGGGACCTGCAGGGCGGCGTAGGCTGTCGAGATGTCGGGGTCGAGGCCCGAGGCGGAGGTGGTCACCGCGTCCGCGGGGACGGGCTTGGCGGGGCTTCCCCCGAGCGCGGCGACCGAGGCCTTGACCCGATCGATGAGCTTCTGGGAGGTCGGGCCGAGGTTCGACCCCGACGAGTTGGCGGCGTTGTAGGGCGCGTCGACCGTCTTGGTGGCGTCCTTCGGATCGGGGGCGCTGGTTGCCGACGGGCGGCCCTGGAAGTAGCGGTCGGTGGCGAAGTTCTGGCCGACGAGGTCGGAGCCGACGACCACGCCGTTGCGGGTGAGCATGCTGCCATCGGCCGGTCCCCTCATCGCGACCTGGGCGATGCCGGTGATGGCCAGTGGATAGGCGAGGCCGGTGAGGGCGGTGAACAGGACGATCATGACGATCGCGGGGCGGATCTGGGAGAGCATGGCGGACCTCAGGCCAGATGGAGGTGGGAGACGGCCAGATCGATGATCTTGATGCCGATGAAGGGGACGATGATGCCGCCGAGCCCGTAGAGCAGGAGGTTGCGGCGCAGCAGGGCCGCCGCGCCGATCGGCCGGTAGGCCACGCCCTTCAGGGCGAGCGGGATCAGGGCGATGATGATCAGCGCGTTGAAGATCACGGCCGACAGGATGGCCGAACGGGGCGAGGCGAGCCCCATCACGTTCAGCGCGCCAAGCTCGGGATAGGTCGCCAGGAACAGCGCGGGAATGATCGCGAAGTATTTGGCGACGTCGTTGGCGATGGAGAAGGTGGTCAGCGAGCCGCGCGTCATGAGCAGCTGCTTGCCGATGCCGACCACCTCGATGAGCTTGGTGGGGTCGCTGTCGAGGTCGACCATGTTGCCGGCCTCGCGCGCGGCCTGCGTGCCGGTCTGCATGGCGACGCCGACATCGGCCTGGGCGAGGGCGGGCGCGTCGTTGGTGCCGTCGCCGCACATGGCGATGAGCCGGCCGCCCTGCTGCTCGCGGCGGATATAGGCGAGCTTGTCCTCCGGGGTGGCCTTGGCGAGGAAATCGTCCACGCCCGCCTCCGAGGCGATGGCGGCGGCGGTGACGGGATTGTCGCCGGTGACCATCACCGTCTTGATGCCCATGGCGCGCAGGGCCGCGAAGCGCTCCTTGATGCCCGGCTTGACCGTGTCCTTGAGGTGGACGACGCCGAGCAGGCGCTTGTTCTCGGCGACCGCGAGGGGGGTTCCGCCGGTGCGGGCGATCCGGTCGACCGCGGCCCGGAAGTCGGCCGGGCCCTCGCTCGCGGCCAGCCCGACGCTTTCGAGCACCGAGTCGACGGCTCCCTTGCGGAGCGAGCGGCCGTTGAGGTCGATGCCCGACATGCGGGTCTGCGCGGTGAAGGGCACGATGGTGGCGCCCGCCTGCGTGAGGTCGGTTTCGGCGAGGCCGTAGCGGCTCTTGGCGAGCGCCACGATCGAGCGGCCCTCGGGCGTCTCGTCGGCGAGGCTCGACAGCAGCACGGCTTCGGCCAGCACCTTCTCGGGCACGCCGCCGACGGGCACGAACTCGCTCGGCATGCGGTTGCCGAAGGTGATGGTGCCGGTCTTGTCGAGCAGCAGCGTGTCGCAGTCGCCCGCCGCCTCGACCGCCCGGCCGGAGGTGGCGACGACGTTGAAGCGGATCAGCCGGTCCATGCCGGCGATGCCGATGGCCGAGAGCAGGCCGCCGATCGTGGTGGGGATCAGGCACACCAGCAGCGCGACCAGCACGGTGACCGACAGCGTCGCTCCCGAATAGAGCGCGATGGGCCAGAGCGTCACGCACACGATCAGGAAGATGATCGTCAGCCCCGAGAGCAGGATCGACAGCGCGAGCTCGTTGGGCGTCTTCTGCCGCTCCGCCCCCTCCACGAGGGCGATCATGCGGTCGAGGAAGGTGGAGCCGGCGGCCGCGGTGACGCGCACCTTGATGCCGTCCGACAGCACCATCGTCCCGCCGGTCACCGCCGAGCGGTCGCCGCCCGATTCGCGGATGACGGGGGCCGACTCGCCGGTGATGGCCGACTCGTTCACGGAGGCGATGCCCTCGACCACCTCGCCGTCCGAGGGGATGAGATCGCCCGGCTCGACGAGCACGATGTCGCCGACCTTGAGGTCGAGCGCGTTGACCTGCTCGAAGGCGCCGTCGAGGTGCTTGTGGTCGACCAGCCGCTTGGCGCGGGTATCGCTGCGGGTCTTGCGCATGGCGTCGGCCTGGGCCTTGCCGCGCCCTTCGGCCACCGCCTCGGCGAAGTTGGCGAACAGGACGGTGAACCAGAGCCAGGCGGCGATCTGGCCCGAGAACAGCGCCTCGCCGTTGCCCGTGACGAGGTCGCGGGCGAACAGGATGGTGACGCCGAGCGAGACGACCTCGGTGACGAAGATCACCGGGTTCTTGGCCAGGGTTCGGGGATTGAGTTTTGCGAAGGCCGCGCCGATCGCCCGGCTCGTGATGGCCGGGTCGAAGAGGCTTGTGGCGGAACGGGGGGCCATGAGGATGTGTCCTGTTCAGTAGGCGTGGCCGGAGAGCATCAGGAAGTGCTCGACGACGGGGCCGAGCGCCAGCGCGGGGAAGTATTGCAGGAGGTAGAGGATCACGATCACGCCGAGCAGCAGCCCGATGAACAGCGGCCCGTCGGTCGGGAAGGTGCCCACCGAGGCCGGCGCCTTCTTCTTGGCGGCGAGCGAGCCCGCCAGCGCCAGCACCGGGACCACATAGGCGAAGCGGCCGAAGAACATCGCGAGGCCGCCCGTCGTGTTGAACCAGAGCGTGTTGCCGGTCAGGCCGGCAAAGGCCGAGCCGTTATTGGCCGTCTGCGAGGCGAAGGCGTAGACGATCTCGGAAAGGCCGTGCGGGCCGGCGTTGTTGAGGCTGTCGTTGGCCGTCTTGAGCATCACGGAGACGCCGGTGAAGCCCAGCACGAGCAGCGGGTAGAGAAGCACCGCCAGCATCGCGAGCTTCATCTCGCGGGTCTCGATCTTCTTGCCGAGATATTCGGGCGTGCGGCCCACCATCAGCCCGGCCACGAAGACGGTGATGACGGCGACGACCAGGATGCCGTAGAGGCCGGCGCCGACGCCGCCCGGCGCGATGCAGCCCAGGAGGATGTTGAACAGGGTGACGAGGCCGGCAAGCGGGGTGAAGCTGTCGTGCATGGCGACCACCGCCCCCGTTCCGGTGCCGGTCGTGCCGGCGCTGAACAAGGCGGTGAGGGCCTGCCCGAAGCGCAGCTCCTTGCCTTCGAGGTTGCCGGCCGAACCGTCGACGCCGAGGGCGGTCAGGATCGGGTTGCCGAAGCTCTCGGCCGCGTAGATCACGCCGACGCCGACCAGCAGGATGATGCCCATCGTGATGAGCAGCGCGCGGCCCTCCTTCACGTTGCCGACGAGGCGGCCGAAAGCGATGACGGTCGCGACGGGGATGACCAGGAAGGCCCAGATCTGAAGGACGGTGGTCCAGGCGCTCGGGTTCTCGAAGGGATGGGCCGAGTTGGCGTTGAAGAAGCCGCCGCCGTTGGTGCCGAGTTCCTTGATGGCCTCCTGGCTGGCCATCGGACCGATCGAGATGACCTGCTTGGCGCCCTCCAGCGTGGTGGCCTCGACCGAGCCCAGCAGCGTCTGCGGGACGCCCGACGCCACCATCACCAGCGCGATGACGATCGAAAGGGGCAGCAGGAGGTAGAGGACGCCGCGGGTCAGATCGACCCAGAAATTGCCGATGGTGGCGGAGCCGGATCGCGCGAAGGCGCGCACCATCGCGAGCGCCAGAGCCAAGCCCGTGGCCGCCGAGACGAAGTTGTGCGTCGTCAGCCCGGCCATCTGCATGAGATGGCTCATCGTGGTCTCGCCGCCGTAGTTCTGCCAGTTGGTGTTGGTGATGAAGCTCATCGACGTGTTGAAGGCCAGGGCCGGGTCGACCCCATCAAAGCCCTGCGGGTTCAGCGGCAGATAGCCCTGCAGGCGCTGCAGCGCGTAGAGGCTGAAAAAGCCCACCGCGCTGAAGGCCAGCATCGCGACGGTGTAGCTGCGCCAGCCCTGCTCGCGCCTGGGATCGACGCCCGCCAGGGCGTAGAAGCCGCCCTCGACCGGGGCGAGGACCGGCGTCATGAAGGTCCGCTCGCCGCTCATCACGCGGGCGATATAGGTGCCGAGCGGCACGGCGGCCGCCACCACGGCGGCCAGGATGAGTATGATTTGCAGCCAACCCATGGCGGTCATGGCAGTCACCTTCGCGAACCGTTGCCGGCCTCGCGTCCTTCAGAAGCGTTCGGGGTGGATCAGCGTGTAAAGCAGGTAGAGGCCGAGCGCGGCGGCCACGACCAGACCGGCGAGAGGTTCCAGCATGGCGCCCTCACATGCGATCGCAGGCTGCGGAGTAGGCGACGGTCACGCCAAAAAGGGCGAGGCCGAGGACGACGAAAACGAGGTCGAGCATGGCGTGGTCCGAGTGGCCGGAATGGCCAAGGCTCGCTTGTGGCTCGAGGCCGCATAAACGTTCGAGACGCAATGCGTGGCTGGGGTGTGAACAACCCATAAACAAACGATGGTCGACCCACCTTGACGATTTCGGGCGCCGCCCCTCGCTCTGTCGTTCTGGCTTCCGTTTATGCAATGTCTACACAAGAAGGGACTGTCGCACCTCGATCCGTAACGCCGAAACGATCCATGTTCGGCGGGCGCCAATGACGGCGTCGGACCATTTCCATGTTGCGACTTGAAGACCAACCTCCCTCGTCGAAGATCCCGTGCGCCGAGCCGCACTTCGTCGTCGGTCAGGATCGCTTCGGCTGCTGGCTAGCCATCGAAACCCACAACCTCGGAGGCGGCATCTTCAAGAGCCGGGAAGACGCCCTGCACTACGTCGACTTCGAGACGGGTCACCGTCCGGGGGCCATCGAGCTGTCGACCGAGCCGCTGCAACTCAGGTTCTGAGGCATCGCCTTTGATCGAGTTCGACGCCTTCCGCCGGGAACTCGCGACGTCGTTGCTTCGATGCGCCGAGCGTCGGCGCTTGTCCCACGATGGTGGAGCGTTGACGGGCGAGGACATCAAGGTCGTCGCGCTCCTCGAGCGGCTCGCGGACGACGTGAAATACCTCGATCTGCACGTCTTCCTGATCTTCGAGCTGATGTTCACGCACAAGGGTCTCGCGCAGCGGTTCCTTCAGCGGCGCGAAGACTTGCTCGATCAGCTGGGCATTCTGTATTGCCCATCGGACGCGACGGACCTCGTCCGATGGTTGACGAGGCTCACGCTCGAGGACGAACTGGAAGACCGAGCGCCTGGATCCTATCGGCCGTCCACGGTTGACGCCGAACCACCACTTCCGGGTGGAACGTCCGGCTCGGAGCGCCGTCCATTCGACGGCGAGAGGCGGGGACCTCTCCGGTCCTGCGTGAGGGAATTCACCGCCTGCTTCGGCATGGTCGCGCCGCTGCTTTCGCTCTGGATCACTCGCGCCGCCTTCGGCCAGTTGCGCGACCGGGCCTTCACGGTCGACCACGCAGCCGTGCCGGCCACCGTCGCCTCCGTCAGCGCCGTGACGGCGGGCAGGAGCATCGGCTCCGCCAGCGACGTGGTCCTTACGTTCCGGCAGCCCTCCGGGAAGGCTTGCCGCGTGACATGGCATGCCGGCATGCGATTCTCGGGGATACCAGGCGATACCCTGCCCGTGGTCCCCAGGTCGGCGGGGTGCGAGTTGCCGCTGATCCCTTCGCAGATCGGCGACCCCATGCAGACCTTCTCGGTTGCCGCGGCGCTGATGGCGGGCGGCTTGGCCTCGCTGAAGCTGTGGGCGTGGCTCTTCCGCCATTCGCCTCCACCGTTCACCCGGCCCGTGTGGCCTTCCGCGAGGGTGCAACGACATGATCTCGCTTGAGGGATCGATCGTCGATCTGATCACTCCGTTTGACGCGGACGACATCGACGAACTGGGTGCCGTCGAACGTGGTGTCCTGGTGTTCGTCGTGCGGATCGAGGTGCTGGCGAGCGCACCCCCGCAGTGCCTGCTGAGTGGACGGGCCGGTTTCGGCCTCGTGTGGCGGCACGACGACATCGAGTTGGTGCGCTGCCCGGCTGGCCCGCCTGAGCTACGTGGCAGCGGGAGTGGCTCATGAGCGATCAGGCCGGTCGAGATCGCCGGACCGCGTGTTCCAGACGAAGAGCTTGCGGCCGGGCCTATGGCCCTTACCGCCAGCAAGCTTGAAGCCGAGCTTCTCAAGTAGCCTCCAAGAGGCTTGGTTCTCCGGCTTGCACTCGGCATAGATCCGCCGGTGCGGGTAGGCGTCGGCAAGGGTCCTCACGATCCCGCGCACGGCCTCAGACGCGAGCCCCCGTCCACGGGCCGCAGCAGCAAACCAATAGCCGATCTCGATGCCCTCTGCGCTGCGCAAGTGCGTCCCTACCGTTCCGAGCAGCAGATGTTCGTCACGAAGCCAAACGCCCCAGAAACAATCCCTCCCATCGCCGTCACCAAGGATCAGCCGTTCCGCGTCAGCAATGGAAAAAGGGGCGCTCAGGAAGTGGATCGCCGCCAGGATGGCAGGCTCGGCCGTCATAGCGCGGAACGGGTCGGCGTCGGCGTGCTTAAGCGGGCGCAAACAGAGCCGGTCGGTCAGGACCGGAGGCAGGTCAGTGAGCATTCTTTCCATGTTCGAGACCTAAGCGAAGTGGGCGAAGTCGGGCGCCACCAGTCGGGGACCTAAGCCGTCGTGTTCGGCGGCGCGCTACGATGAAATCCCGAGCAACCCCTTGTGGCGACCGGGGGTGGCCATAGCCCAGCTCACCGCTCGCGTCACCGCAGACGTTAGCCCGCTAGTCCTCGTCGACATCAAACGAAAGGCGCACACGGTGTCGCGATGCCCACCTTCCCGATTGCCAGGCGGTGATTGCGTTGTATGCCCCAAGTTGATTCCACACCACCGACATCTGTCCGTGCGAGGACGAGATCATGGTGCGGGGTCTCCAACCAGCGCCTCGCCTCGACGCTGTACCGCGTCCCTAGGGGTCCGCGACGATGAGGGCGGCAGGCGCAACGGATCCAAAATCGGCTTTCGCACGAGCTTGTCGCGATCGGGACTCACCTCACGGTGCGGCCGAACATTCAGCACCGAAACGAGTGGTCCGTCGCCGAAGGCCCATAAGGGGGAGACGAGTGCGCCCGCTCCGGTCAATTGAGGGAGGATACGCACATTGTGCGACTCGCATAAGATGGGATCATGAAAGTCTCCCACTTCCTTCACGGACAGCAGCGTTTTAATCTTTCTCCACATCGAAAATAAGATGGCTCTGGACATCCGTTACGCTGCAATAGGCAAAGGTGCCGACGTCGATCTGCGTCCGCATGGCGTCTGCGTACCGGTACTTATCGTACGTACGTTTGCTGGACGCGCCAATTGCGATCAGTGCCGTCGGGACATTGCCGAGCAGCGAGGTGGGGATCACCCGCGAGTTGAGGTCTCCTGAATCAGTAAGCTAATACGGATAGCCCCTTCGAACAGGACGAGCATCTGTTCAATTAGCTCATCCTCCGAACCTGGGCCGATATCATTGGCAATGGCCGTGCTGAGAAGTTCGCGCAGTCCGTTCCGATACCCGCGTTCGAGACTTCAGGCAGTTCTCCTCCTGTTTCGCCTTCGGCACGCAGAAAAAAGACAGCCTCGAGCGCCCTCGATGCGGTGTTCGTCTTCTCGTTAGTTGCTGCATCCATCGCGACACCGCCTCGGTCGCCGGAAGGGCCTGGGACGCGTTAGGCTCGGTTGTGAGGGCATTCGGTATCCCGTGTTGATGGCGGCCTAACGCAAGTGCTTGACGCCCCGGACAAGAGCCGCCGGCGTCAAGTCTCGCACCGTGCGAACTCCACTGGGTCGACGTCGTGTCGGCCAGCAAGAACTTGTCGAGCCCGGTCGGCACGGTCATGTGGTCGTTTGCATGTTACGCCAATTCGACCATTTCGATCGCGACGCGCGACGTGCTTCAGCGCGCGCCGGCGATGTTAAACCCGCCATCGACCAGTAGGCTCTGGCCCGTGACGAAGCGTGCGTCTTGCGTGCAAAGCCAAACCGCGACGTCGCCCACGTCTTCGGGCTCGCCGACCCGCCTCAGTGCAGCGTGGGCTGCGATTTGGGTGAACGCGTCTTCGGGCAAGACCGCGGTCATTGGCGTCCGGATCACGCCAGGGCTGACGTTATTGATCCGAATGCCATCCCCGCCCACCTCGAGCGCAACGGCTCGGATCATCGAGTCAAGGGCTCCTTTGCTTGCCGCGTAGACCGACAGCCCCACCGACGCGCCGGTGGCCGCGATGGACGAGGTGTTGACGATCACGCCGCCCTGTCCCTGCCGCCGCATCGCCGCGACCTCGGCCTTGATCAGCAGCCAGACGCCACGAACGTTGGTGGCCATCACCCGATCGAAGTCGCCCGCGGTGAGTTGCTCGATCGGGCTGTAGGCGGTCACGCCAGCGTTGTTGAAAGCGGCATCGAGGCGCCCGAAGCGGTCCAAGGCACCAGCGAGGAGGCTGTCAACGGAGGCTTCATCCGACACGTCCGTGGGGATGGCGACGGCGCGCCCCCCAGCCGAGATGATTTCAGACGCGACCGCGGCAAGCTGCTCTTCTCGGCGCCCGGCCAAGATGACTACGGCGCCCTCGAGCGCGAACTTCAGCGCGGCTGCGCGGCCGATGCCGCTGCCCGCGCCGGTGACGAGCGCCACCTTGCCCTCCAGGCGCTGGCGGTCAGGGAGGGGCGATGTATCGGAAGGAAAGCTCATGGAAATCTCCGTTGTTGCTAACGTCGAGATAAGAGCCGCGGATCACGCCGATAATCCGCTATGATCCGCATGGTCCATTGAGCACGGGGCAACAATCATGCGGGGCGCTGACTATGCCGACCTGATGAGCTTCGTCGCGGTAGCGCGGGAACTCAGCTTTCGCCGTGCCGCTTTGCGCTTGGGGCTGTCACCGTCGGCACTCAGCCACGCCATTCGCGAATTGGAAGCACGGCTCGGCGCCAAGCTCCTCAACCGCACTACCCGCAGCGTCGCGCTGACCGATGCCGGCCGCGAGTTGTTCGAGCGGCTGCGACCCGCCTTCGCCGACATCGACGGCGCCGTCGAAGCGGTAAGCGCCTACCGCGACCGGCCTTCGGGCATCGTACGGCTCAACCTGCCGAAGCTTGCGGCACACATGGTGCTGGCGTCCGCCTTCAGCCGCTTCGGACGCACCTACCCCGATGTGCGGCTCGAAGTAACGGTGGATGATGATCTGACCGACATCGTCGCCGGCGGTTTCGACGCCGGCATCCGGCCTGGAGAGCGTCTGCAGCGAGACATGATCGCCGTTCGGATCACGCCGGACCTGCGCACCGCCATCGTCGGCTCTCCCGACTACTTCGCGTCCCGGCCCGCGCCGCTCAAGCCCGAGGATCTCCAGGACCACGCCTGCATCAACTATCGCTGGAGCGGCAGCGGCGTCCTCTACCGCTGGCCGTTCCAGCGCGATGGGAAAACTTTCGAAGTCCAGGTGGATGGGCCGCTCACGCTGAACGACACCGACCTGATCCTGGCGGCGGCGCTGGACGGCGTGGGCCTGGCCTGCCTGCTGGAGGATCGCGTCGCTTCGGAGGAAGCTGCGGGGCGCCTCGTGCGCGTTCTGGACGACTACAGTCCTTTCTTTCCCGGTTTCTTCCTCTACTACGCCGGTCGCCGCCAGACGCCTCCGGCGCTGCGCGCCTTGATAGAGTTCTTGCAGAACGGACGGTCTCGCGCGGAGGCGTCAAGCGCGTCCAGAGGTCGACCCTGAAGGGATCAGCAGCCGCCGAAGCTGACGATCCGTGGTTCGTTATTTGGAGTTGACCCGGTTCGAGGGCTCGTCAGCGTTTCGCGTGGAGGAAACTGCCCGCATCGTCGCGGGCCACATTGACAGTCGTCTCAACGGACTCTTGCCGTGGAACGCCCCGGCCACCCCTGCGCCCGAAGCAGTGGCCTGAGAACGCCGCTTGCCCTGAAGGGCCTCACCTATGAGTTCCGCCGCAAACGGTGAACAGCCGACCCCGATGGTTCACCGTCGATCCGCTCCGGAAGATGCCGGGACCAAGCACCTATGCAGCGAAACGGGTGGGCGGGCAGCCCACCACACGGCTGAAGGCGGTGCTGAAGGCGCTGCCCGACCGGAAGCCGACGAGAAGAGCAATCTCGCCGATGCTGAGCCGCCCTTTGCGTAGCTCGTCCTTGGCGACGGCCATGCGCCAGCGATGCAAGTAGCTGATCGGCGAGACGCCGACCACTCTCTTGAAGTGCGTGCTGAAACCAGAGCGGGAGGTCCCGCATAGGCGTGCCAGAACGCTCGTGGTCCATGGTCGCGCAATGTCGCCGTGTAAGGCCGCCAGCGCTCGCGCAATGATCGGATCGGCGAGGCCGGCCAGCAGTCCGGACGATGGCGTCTTCGCCTCGAAGGTTTGGTCCCTGAGTAGCCCGACCAGCAGGAGTTCCATCAGGCGAACGACGACGAATTCGCTCACGGGCCCGGAGTCATGAGACTCGGCCTCGATCATCGCCAACAACGCGCGCACGTGGTCCGAGGCGGCGCTTCCAGAAGCTACGTGGAGCAGAGGCGGAAGCAGGCTCGCCAGCAGGTGTTCCGACCCGGCGTCGAAGACGAAGCGCCCGCCGCGAATGAGCGCGGGCTCGCCTCCGATATCCCCCACCCGCATGTGCCTGGAGCGCGTCGAGGCGACCAATGCCCAGCTGTCCATAGACACAGCATCCACGTCCGAAGCCAACGTGATCGGGCAGGAGGTTCGCGCCAAGACCACATCGCCAGGAGCGAGTCGCAGGGGGTCAGCACTTGGTCGGAGAAGCTGGCACGATCCACGATCGACCCGGAAAAAGAGAACGTCGTTGCGCTCTCGAAACGAGACCGCCCAGCGGCCCGTCGCATCGATCGTGCCCCAGAGCGTCCTCTGTGAGCGCATCAGACAGATCAGTTCCGCGGGTGTCCCGCGCAGATTTGGCCGATCGGTAACGGCATTTGGCGCCCTCACGATCGACCGCGAACGAGCAGGCAATCTAAGCTCGATGGGCTGGTTCGGCACACGATCCGGTTGAACCTAGTGATACGGAGATCGAATGATCGAGAACATGGCGCAGACCGCCTTCAAGGCCTACCTCGACGCCTTCGGGAAGACATCACCCGCCGAGCGCGAAGAACTGATGTTCTCCGTTGTAGCTGAGGATGTGTCGTTCTCCAACCCGGGTGTGGACGGCCGCGGGCGCGACCTCCTTCTGGCCCACACCGCGCGTTTCCAGGAACGGTTCCCGGGTGGTCGCTTCAAGATCAACTGGCTGCGCGAGCAGCATGGCCAGGTGCTTGCCGAGTGGACACAGGTCAGTCGAGACGGGTCCGAGTTCATCACGGCGCATAGCTATGCAAGGCTCGACGACGAGGCCCGCATCGTCCAGTTCGCCGGATTCTGGGACCCTTTCTGACGAAGGGGCACCCACGACCCTCCTCGTCCGCAACCTCGCGGGGTTGGCTCCCGCATCAGCAACGGGGAATGCTCCGGCCGGCCGCTGATGATGTCGGCCAGCACCAGCGGGCAGACTGGGCATCCTCGCGACCGGCGAGTGGAAGTTCAACGAGCGGTGCGACGCCACCCAGTCCTGCTCCACGACGTGTCGAAGGAGGTGGACGCGCTCGACGAGAAGACCATAGGGCAGCGAAGGACGCGGGGACCGTCTAGGTCCCGCTCAACGAAGTCCCGGAGCTGCCCCTGGCTGCCCTGCTCGCGAGGCTGGCCATCACTCCTGGCCTTTCGCAAGTCTCGTCTGGCCGAGGCGAAGCTCGGTCCCCGCGCGCGTACGCCAGGTCGCAGATTTCTTGGCGGGGGCGAGCGCGCTGCATGGGAAGCGAAGCCGCAAGATCGCACTGGTCGTGTCTTCCCCCGTGCGATCGCGCCGACCGTAGTCGCGAAGGTCGCAGGATCAGCTTGGGCGGCCCGCTGGTCAGTTGTCGGCAACGTGGCGGCATTCAGAGCGACGCTCGCCGAGCGGGTCGTTCTGCCAGAGTTCGCCAGGCCGGCTGATCTCCTTCATGAATTCGGTGAAGGCGCGTACGGCGGGCGAGAGCGCTCGGCGGCTGGGGAAGACAAGGCTGACCTCCACCGACGGCAGGCTCCATTCCGGGAGGACGCGGACCAGGCGGCCATCGGCGATCTCGGGGGCGCAAAGGTATCCTGAGACGATCCCGAGGCCCGCCCCACTCGATACCAGCCGGTGGATGGTCAGAGCCTCGTTGACGGTCACTCGCGGGTGCGGGGCCACTCGCGACTGCTTGCCTTCCCGGGTGAACACCCATGGGCGAGGCCGCCCATCGGAGCCCGGCATCTCGATGACGTCGTGCTCGTTCAGCGCCTCGATCGACTGCGGAGCGCCCCGCCGATCCACGTAGCTTCGCGCAGCGCACAGGTAGCGCCGCATCGCGCCGAGCCGGATGGCGAGCAGGCTCGAGTCTTGAAGCGGACCGAGCCGCACGGCGACGTCGATCGCTTCGCCGACCAGATCGGCTGAGCGGCTCTCCAGGTCGAGTATGACGTCGACGTCGGGGTGGCGCTGGAGGAAGCCGGGAAGCTCCGAGGCGATGACATTCAGGCCGAAGCCGATTCCGGAATTGACCTTGATCGATCCGCGAGGGCCATGCGCCAGGCTGCCCACATAGTCGAGCGCTTCGCCGGCCCTTTCGATGATGTCGCGCGCCCGATCCATGAGCGCATGGCCGGCAGAGGTCAGCGTCACCTCGCGCGTCGAGCGGTGCAACAGGCGTGCGCCCAACGCCCCCTCGAGTCGCGCGATGCTGCGGCTGACGTTCGATTTCGGCAGTCCGAGCGACCGGGCCGCCTCGGAGAAGCCTTTCAGAGCCGCCACGCGCTCGAACACCTGAAGATCGCTTAGGTCGAGCATGCACCTGCGTTCCGTTTCGCGGCACAGCGTGTGCCGGTCCGACGGTCTTATCCTCGGATCGAACGAATAGCATCTTGGGTGCGACGGCAGAACGTACCGCTCTTCGCAAGGCCTCATGCAATGTCGGGACTGATCCTCGCAACGGGCGCGGCCGGAAAATTCGCAGGCTTTGTCATTCCAGCGCTCGTTGCACGTGGCGCAACAGTGCGGGCGATGATCCACGATCCCAAAGCTTTCGCTTCGGTTCGCGAAAAAGGCGTCGCGGGCGTCGTTGTCGCGGACCTCAAGGACCGGCGGGGCATCGAAGCGGCGCTCGACGGCGTCGACTCGGTCTTTTACCTCGCACCCGCGTTCCTTTCGGACGAGGGTCGGACGGGAGTGGACTTCGTCGCCGCCGCCGTCCGTGCAGGCGTGCAACGGTTCGTCTTCTCCTCGGCGATCCACCCCGTCCTGAGCGCGTTGCCCAACCACGCCGCCAAGGCGACGGTGGAAGAAGCGATCCTCGACAGCGGCCTCGAATACACGCTGCTCCACCCGGCGCTGTTCTTCCAGAACTACGCGCGAGCATGGCCCGTCATCGCCCGAACCGGGATCATCGCCGAGCCATGGTCAAGCGAGACGCGCTTCAGCCGCGTGGACTACCGGGACGTAGCCGAGACGGCCGCGATAGCCTTGACCGAGGACCGCCTGCTCTACGGCACGTTTGAGCTCTGCGCCGAGGGCTGGCTCGACCGACATGAGGTCGCGGCCGCTGCGGGCGAGGTGCTCGGCCGGTCGGTACGCGCCGAGCGAACAGACCCTGAAAGGCCGGGCGGGTCAGCGGGTCCGATGCGCCCGATGATCGAGCACTACGACCGCACCGGGCTGCGCGGGAGTGCGCTGACGCTCCGGGCGATCCTCGGCCGCGATCCCCGTACGCTTCGCGCGTTTTTCGAAGAGATGAACGAGGCGTCGCCCGCGCCTGTCGCAGGAGAGCAGGCATGAAGGCCGACAGGACCGTGGTGATCACGGGCGCCGCCGGCGGCATGGGAGCGGCGTTCGTGCGGCGCTTCCTCGACGGTGGCGCCGTCGTCATCGCCACCAGCACGTCCGACGACAGCCTGGCCAAGCTCGCCGAGCCGATGGACAATGGCCGGCTTCACACGCGCAGTGCGACATCCGCGGCGAGGCCGAGACCAAGGGTTTGCCGACGTGGCATGCGCGGCCGCGCGTGGGGCCGGATCGTCAGCATCTGGCTCGGCGTCCGTTCATTCCGGCGTTCCGGGGCAAGCCCACTACCCGGCCGCCAAGGCTCGATTGATGGGCTATCCCGCAGCCTAGCGCGGGAGTTTGGGGTCGCAAGGCGTGTGCGCCAACGTCTTGCGCCCGGCGTCACCGCCACGGCCAAGGTGGCGCTGCCGCACTCCATCCAAAGCGTCATCGTCGTTCGGCGCCTGAACGCGAAGAGCGCGCCGAGGCCTCACGGGAGCGGTGTTCTTTTCTCGCCTCCCCGAATGCCGACTTCATCACCCGCCGGACGATCATCGTCGATTGCGGGAACGAGATGCCCTGAAGCAGACAAGAGGACCAACCATGCCTGACCTGTTCACCCCCTTTCGAATGGATCATCTCAATCTTTTCAATCGCTTCGTCATGTCCGCGATGACGCGCACGCGCGCCGGCGACGACGGCGTCCCTACCGAGCTTATGCGGGACTACTATGTCCAGCGCGCCTCGGCGGGGCTGATCGTGACCGAGTGCACCCAGGTCTCCGACCAGGGTCACGGAGTCATCCGCTGCCCGGGCATCCATCGCGACGACCAGGTTGCAGGCTGGCGCAAGGTCACGGACGCGGTCCACGCGGCCGGCGGCCGCATCATCTGCCAGATCTGGCATTGTGGCCGCGTCGCGCACCCGGCCATGCGCGGCGGCGAGCAACCCGTGGGCCCATCGCCGATCCCGGCGTCGGGCGACTTCTTCCTGCCAAGCGGAAGGGTGGACTTCCCGGTCCCGCGTGAACTCCGCCTTGATGAAATCCCGGGCATCGTCGCGAGCTTCGCCGCCGCGACCCGGAACGCGCGCGCGGCCGGGTTCGACGGTGTCGAACTGCACGGCGCCAACGGCTACCTCCACGACCAATTCCTGCAGGACGGCAGCAACCACCGCACCGATGCGTATGGCGGCCCGGTCGAGAACCGCGCGCGGCTCATGCTGGAGACCGCGACGGCGATGGTCGAGGCCTGGGACAGGGCGCATGTGGGCGTCCGACTGTCTCCCTCGAGCTACCTTTACGGGGTCGACGACAGCGACAAGCGGGCGACCTTCGGCTACGTCATCGACAGGCTCTCGGCGCTCGGCCTAGCCTACATCTGCTTGCTCGAGCCCAACGCGAAGGACGCCGGGCGCGGCGTCGAGATCGCGCACGTCGCCGAAACCTTCCGTTCGCGCGTGGCTGTCCCACTGATGGTCAACACTGGTTTCGACAAGGCGAAGGCGGATGCCGTGCTGGGCGCGGACCGCGCGGACTTGGTGGCCTTCGGGGTGCCCTACATCGCCAATCCGGACCTGGTGCGCCGCTTCCGGGAGGATGCGCCGCTGAACGCGCCCGACCCGAAGACCTTCTACGGCGTCGGCCCCGAGGGCTACACCGATTATCCGACGCTGGAGCGCTAAAATGGAACAGCAGGGCACGCGTGGCACGTCCCCGCGCTTCAGGGCGGAGACCACAGCGCTGGTTGCGGTCGCGCTTCGCCAAGGCGTCCGAGGTAGCCCCTGACGCGGTGATCCGGGCGATCATCGATGCGGCCGCCCAGACCATCAATCAAAAGGAGACCACCCATGACCGACCATTCCATCACGGCGAGCGGTGAGACGGGTCCGCTTCCCGCGGACGACTTGACCCGATCGCTACCGGTCTCGAGGCCGGACGACGCGGACCTGCCGCGCCTGTCGTTGGTCGGGGACACCTATACGGTCCTGGTCTCGGGGAAGCAGACCGAGGGACGCTATTGCCTGATCGACATGCTCGTGCCGGACGGCAGCGGCCCGCCGCTTCATCGCCACAGCTTCGAAGAAATGTTCACGCTGCTCGAAGGCGAGCTGGAGTTCACCTTCCGCGGCGAGACGATGACGGTCCCACAAGGCGCGACGGTGAACATCCCGGCCGATGCGCCGCATCAGTTCCGAAACGCCTCGGGCAAGACCGTGCATATGCTCTGCATGTGCGCTCCCGCCGGCCAGGAAGAGTTCTTCGCTCAGGTCGGCGACCGGGTTGCGAGCAGAAGCTCGCCGCCGCCGAAGCTCAGCGCCCAAGAGCAGGCGCAACGCGGTAAAAAGGCTGCCGAACTGGCGCCGAGATACAGGACGGAGATGAACTAGCGGGCGAACTCGTCGAGCTTCCGCTCTGCGCACTCGGCGACGAACGCATCATGGACGGCCCGGGCCGCGTGACGACGCGCCGGCCGAGCCTTCCACCGTCCGCGGGTGACCTCACCACATTGCGCCCGCTTTTCCGGGCGGGACGGCGCGGGAGCGGTTCGGCTCGGCTCGGCCCTCCAACCGGCACGTATGCTGGTGTGCGCAAGGCCGCCATTTGAAGGTCCCAAGCTGCTCCAGCAGCAAGAATGACTGAACTCCGTGACGGGTCAGCCCGAGGCACAGTTGCGCACCGTTTCCCCAATCTTCAGAAAGCTATCCTAGGGTCGACTCGATGAA
Organism: uncultured Lichenihabitans sp.; assembly: GCA_964247575.1. Taxonomy (GTDB): domain Bacteria; phylum Pseudomonadota; class Alphaproteobacteria; order Rhizobiales; family Beijerinckiaceae; genus Lichenihabitans. The sequence goes on along the minus strand of CAXTVD010000004.1, from coordinate 4,453 downwards.
AGACAGGGTTCGCTGGTCTGCGAGCTTCATGGCGTCCTCGGAGCGCAGCGGTCTAAACTCATAGGCAAGTCATGTTGCTGGCCCCGGCAGCTATGCAGCGGCCCGAGACGCGACACAGCAAGTTCACGGCCGGCACCGAGGATATGTCGGCACCGGCCGCAGTGGATTTCCAGCCAGCGTCCTCCAGCTCGTTCAGCCGGCCTTCGGGACCAGCCTGATATTACACGATACCAGCGTAGCGCTGCGGCGGATTTCCACATCCATCCGGCTTCTTCGTACCGCGGTACACGATGCCATGATGTCCCTTGGCAAGATGCGCCGTCTGCACAAACGGCCGATCGCACTCGCAATACATTGTCAACTGCAATGCTGTTTTCTGACCAGGACGCTGCCTCCCTCTTAAGCATCTCCAGCCATCGTCGGCAGATGAAGCGCACGACGGCTCCTGAACAATGAGAGCGAAGCTTAACAAGCGCGGGCGGGGGATCTCCTGGCTCGCCATCGTCCCGATCGTGGCGTTGCTCGCTTGGCTCGCGTCAAGCGGACGGCAGACGCAGGACGAGATCCGCGTCGCTTCCCACCGCGCGGTGCGTGTCGCCGAGCTCCGTCAGACCATCGGTTACCTGAACGAGTGGCTGGCCGCGCTGGCCCAGGTCGCGGTCGCGAGCGGAGAGATCCGCTGGGCCGATCGGTACGACGAGGTCGCGCCCAAACTGGACGACGCCTTGGCCGAGGCGGTCGCTTTGGCGACGCCCGCCGGACGGGCGGCGCTGGCCAGCACGATGGGCGAGGCCCATCGCGACCTGTCCACCATGGAGCGGCGCGCGATCAAGTTAGCGGCCGCCGGCGACAGGTCGTCCGCGCAAGCCCTCCTCAATGGTCCGGAATACGCGTACCTGCAGGACGTCTATTCCAACGGGAGCAACATCTTCGCTCAGGAACTGGCAGAGATCGGCGACAAGCGGGCCGCCGACCTGGATCTCCGGACCTTGTTTGAGACCGTGGGCATCGGGCTCGGCGCCGTGCTGCTGGGGGCCACGGCCCTATCCATCCGGGGTCGCAGGCGGCTCCAGGGCGCGCTGGCCCTCACCGCGGCCGTCGCCCGCACCGACGCCCTGACCCAGCTGCCCAACCGGAGGCGCTTCCACGAGGAGCTCGAGGCAGCGCTTGCGGATGGCGGGCGTCTGGGGCTCGACCACGCCCTGCTCCTGATCGACCTCGATCGCTTCAAGGCCGCCAACGACGCGTATGGGCATCCTGCGGGCGACGAACTGCTCCAGGCGGTGGCGGGCCGATTGCGCGCGCTCGGCGACGAGCGCTTCATCGCGCGGCTTGGCGGTGACGAGTTCGCCTTCATCCTTCGCTGCGACCCTGAAGGATCCGACTTTCCGCGGGTCGAACCCACCACCGTCGCGGCTCGCATCGTGAGCGCGTTGACCGAGCCGTTCGTCCTCGCCGGCGGTACCGTGATCCAAATCGGAGCGAGTGTGGGCATAGGGATCAGCCACCCTGGGGATGGTGGCCCAGTCGAACTGATGCATCGCGCCGATGTGGCGCTCTACCGTGCAAAGGCCGACGGGCGCGGTTGCTGCCGGGTGTTCGAGGAAGGAATGGACGCTCACGTCAGAGCCAGGGCATTGCTCGAGGGAGACCTCCGCCAGGCGATCGCTGAAGACGCGATCATCCCGTACTTCCAGCCATTCGCGGATGTCGAGACGGGTCGTTCGGTCGGCGTGGAGATGCTGGCTCGATGGCCCCATCCGACGCGGGGCATGGTCCCCCCTGCGGAGTTCATCCCCATTGCCGAGGATCTCGGCCTGATCGGCATCCTGACCGAGCAGCTGCTGCGACGCGCCTGCCGGATCGCCGCACGCTGGCCGGCGGACATCGGCCTCGCCTGCAACATATCGCCGGTCCAGCTTCGCGACCTCGACCTGCCTGGCACGATCGAGGCAATCCTCGAGGAAACGGGCTTCCCGGCTCACCGGTTGGAGATCGAGTTGACGGAGGGCGCCCTGATCGGCGACCTCGATCTTGCGCGCACGTTGCTCGGACGGCTGAAGGCCTCGGGCGTTCGCCTTGTCCTCGACGATTTCGGGACCGGGTATTCGAGCCTGCGCAACCTCCGATCCCTGCCGTTCGACAAGATCAAGATCGACAGGAGCTTCGTCGCAGCCATGGCGGCGGATCCCGAAGCCGCCAAGATCGTGTCTGCCGTGCTCGGGCTCGGGCGAAGCCTCGGCCTTTCGACCGTGGCCGAAGGGGTGGAGACGACCGAGGCGGCGATGCGCCTGCGCGAACTCGGCTGCGACGTCGCACAGGGCTGGTTGTTCGGATACCCTGAGTCCGCGGAGCGGATCGAGGCTTTCCTAAGCGAGCAACGAGCCGACCGCGCTTGCCTCAGCATGGTTGCGTGAGGCCGTCGGGTGGCTCCGAGCTTGTCGAGGCTACCGGTCCCGGCCCTCGGGGTGTCAGGCTACGGAGGAACGGAAATTCCTGGCGGTCATGCGCCAAGCGAGCGCGCCCTAAACTGCGCACCGATGACCGTGGCCGAAGCAGGCAGTCTCCAAGGTCAAGCCTGCCTGTTTAGCCAGACTCCGTCGTGCTTCCTCGCCGTCCCCGTGCGCGGCGAGGACCATGCCCTTGCGAATGATGCGGGCGTCTGCGGCCAACCGCACGCCGGGCCCCCTCCCCACCTCGTCCCTTTCGCGCTGGCGGAAATCGGCGGCGCCGGCCGGCTCGAGGAGGGTGTAGAAGGACGGTATGGGGCGCCGTTGTGGCCGTGAGACTGAGGCCTGCAACCCGTTCATCTTCAACGACGAGTTCGACAAGGCGCTGGACAGAATCGAGACGCCCCGGGGTCCTCGACGTTCATTCCCCTCCTACGATGCGTCGAGGATCTTCCGCAGACGCGCGAGCCCGCCCGGGAGGCCGCGGACGTGCAGGACCCGGCCGCCCGCATCGAACTCCTCCGAGAGCACGCGCGCGTTCTCGTAGACGGTCCCGAGCAGTCCCTGCTTGGCGTAAGGCAGCGTGAGCCGGTCCTCCACCATGGCGGTTTCGAAGAAGGCGATGATCGCCGCGTGCAGCGCCGCGACGTCGTCGGCCGAGCTCGCTGACAGGAAGACCGCTTCCGGGTGCTCGGCCTTAAGGGCTGCCCGACCGGCCCCGTCCACGCGGTCCATCTTGTTCAGGAGCAGCAGCGAGGGGACCGCGTCCGCGCCGATCTCGTGCAGGACGGACCGGGTCACCTCGAGTTGCGCCTCGTGGGTCGGGTCGGATGCGTCGACCACGTAGAGCAGCAGCGACGCGTCGAGGGCCTCGGCCAGCGTCGACCGGAACGACGCGACGAGGTCGTGCGGGAGCTTCTTGATGAAGCCCACCGTATCGGAGACGAGCACGCGGGGCGACGTCTCCGGCTTCAAAGCGCGCACGGTGGTGTCGAGCGTCGCGAAGAGCTGGTCGGCGACCAGCACCTCGCTGCCCGTGAGCGCCCGCATGAGCGAGGACTTGCCCGCATTGGTGTAGCCGACGAGGGCGACCCGCAACTGGTCGCCGCGCGCGGAGCGGCGCTGGTCGTCGTCCCGCTGGATATCGTCGAGCTGCGCCTTGAGCTCCGCGCGGCGGTCACGGACCTTGCGGCGGTCGAGGTCGATGTCGGACTCCCCTGCCCCGACGCCGCGCTGGCGGCCACCGCCCGTCGAGGATTCTCGCAGGCGCGGGACGACGTATTGCAGCCGGGCCATCTCCACCTGGAGCCTCGCCTCGCGGCTGCGCGCGTGGCGGTGGAAGATCTCCACGATCACCCCGGTGCGGTCGAGCACTTCCGCGCCGGTCGCCCGCTCGAGGTTGCGCGCCTGGGTCGGCGAGATCTCGTGGTCGACGATCACGACGTCGGCCTTCAGTGGCGCATCCGGCTCGGACTCGACCGGCGCGTGCGCCGGCTCAGCCGCATCATCGGTGAAGCGCTCGCGCGCCTTCGACTTCGGCGCGGTCGCCATCGTGCCGACCACGCCCGTCCCGCCGGTGAGGGCCGCCAAGTCGTGGAGCCGGCCCTTGCCGAGCACGGTCGCACCCTCGAGCGCCTCGCGCCGCTGCGACAGGGTGCCGACGACATCGAAGCCCAGCGTCTTGACCAGGCGGCCGAGCTCCTCGAGGCTCGCCGCATGGGCCGCGTCATCCACGCCGGGGAGCTGAACGCCGACGAGGATGGCGCGCGAGACCGCTGGTTTGGTGTCCATGCGCCTCAATAGCACGGCCAGGCGGTCCGTGGAGGCGGATAGAGCCTTCGCCGGAGCGCGTCGCGATCACGCGGCGACTGTCGGCGATGGCAGGACCAGGCGCGAGGGGACGACTTGCAGCGCAGCTTCGGGCCTCCGGGCCGACGCGATGCGCTCGCAGCCAGACTCCGGCCGTCGGGCGGCCCGCTGGGGTCAGCCGGTGGCCTGAGGGG
>CAXTVD010000003.1:0-36691 GCA_964247575.1 uncultured Lichenihabitans sp. | reverse complement strand
CGGCATTGAATAACGCAAACCGCCAGCGATACGTCAACTGAGATGGACCGGCTGGCGAAGGCGCACTTATGGACGAGAAGCTGGCCGCCGTTGAGGCGCGCACCGATGCGAAGTTCATTCAGTTGGGCGGCAAGATCGACAGTCTCTCGGCGGCCGTGAAGCGTCTGTCGAAGGCGGTCACCGTAGGCTCGGTCGAGATGCGGTCGGAGAACAGGGCGACCCGGTCGACCGTCATCGTGACCAGGGTGGGCGCGGTCATTGCCGACCTCGCCGTGATGGTCGGCGTGCTTCAATATGGGTCGGCGACCTTCTACAACGGAACCGTGCTGCGGGACACGATCGGATCCGCCCTGACACAAAGGCTCCTGCACGTCAGGCCGATCGCGCCTACGAAATAGCGCCACACGGTTCTTCCGGCGAAGACATTCTCGGACACAAGCCTCGGGCCGACTCTTCCGCTTGGCGGCGTGCGTGAGGTCGATCCGCGAGCTGCTGGCGAGCCGCCTCCTGTGATGGTGGAAGAGCGCCGCTCCTGCTTACATGCGAGACCCTGACGGACAGCTGCATGTTTGGGTACACATTGTATTGACACCGGGTACGATACGTACCATTGTAGGCCCGTCGCTCATGAAGCCGCGATGGACCAGTCCATGCTTCCCGCCCGTCCCCGCATCTCCATCACAAACTGCATCCGCCTCTTCCAACTTGATGGCGGTCTCTGCCACATCTGCGGCTTAGAGATCGACAGCATCCATCAACGCTGGGAGATCGAGCACGTCATATCGCGGGGGATGATCGCCGCGAGAGGCGTTCTCCTCGGGTGCCGTGTCGATCGCCATCACCTACGGCATCTCGCAAGACTTCCCATGCGGGTGCTCCAATCGGTCACGCGGTTGGTGTTCCTGCGGGCCGACCGGTTGCACGGTCGGCCCACCCTTCCTGCTAACCACGTCCCCGGCGCGCCGCCATCGACTCTGCCCAGGTCCGGCTGTGTTTCGTGTGGACGGCTGCCCATCAAGGCCGTGCTGTGCGGAGCACGCCCGTGAGCGTCGCCCCCTTCTCCCACCTTGACGGTGAGCTCCGCGTCCTCGCGCTGACCCGCGGCTTGCGCGGCGTTGTACCCGACCGTCTGCCGAGCTTGGCGACGCGCCTTCTCGCCTATGCCGAGGCCGGTCTCTCGGTCGCCCAACTCGACCTGCGCGACGACGCCGAAGCGCTCCGCCGCATGACCCTGTTCCCCCAGCACGTCGTCGCAGTCCCTTTCTCGCCGGCCCTCGGAGTCGCCGCATGACGCAGCTCGTCCTCGTTTCGAACCGGGCGGCGACGCCCACCTGCACCCGCTGCCGCCAAGCGCCCGGCGGTCGCGTCTTCGACCATCCGCTGCTTGGCCGGCAGTCCTACTGCGCCCGCTGCGCGCGAAACGCCGGCGGCTCGGACGCGGCGATCGTCGCCGAGATGGACGACCTCCTGTTCCGCGAGGCGGCCCGCGGCGGCCTCGATCTCGACGACTGGCACGCCGTCCGCGACTGGCTGCTGGCGTGCCACTGGACGCTCGCGACCATCCTCGCTTTGGGTGACGCGGCGGTCGAGCGCGCCCGTCTGCGGCTGCAGCGGCGTGCCGCCGTGCTCGGGGCGATCGCCAATGCCATCGAGGCCGTCGCGCTGTTCGGCTTCGTCGCCGTGTGGGTGGTCGTCTACTGCCTGGTCTGCCCGCCGGCCCATGCGGCGGCCGCGCTGCCGACCGGGGCCGGTCCGTGGTGGGTCGATCTCCTGCCCGCTGCCGTCTTCCTCGCGATCGCCGGCAGCCTGATCGCCGTCACCCTGCGGCGCTCGAAACCCCTGATCGACGAGCACGACGACGTCGTCGGGGACACCACCAACTGGAGCCGCCGCCGATGATCCAGATCGAGAACCTGGCGCCGGCGCCGGCGCCCCACCAACCAGCTGCGATCAACGTGGTCGACCGGATCGACGCCGTCGACCGGTGGGCCGCGCTTGCTTCCGATCGTCAGGCGGCAATCGGTATCGCCGCCCTCGATCTCCTGGCCTCCTGGTCCTGCCAGGACCACGCGACCGAGACCAGCCCGATGCTGCAAACGGCGCTCGGCCGGGCCGGCGATCAGGCCGAGCACCAGGCGGTCGCAGCCCTGCTGGCCGCTTTCGACGCTGCCGTGCCTGCGGAGATCGCCTACAGTCGGGAGGGACAGCCTCTCCTGCCGGCCTCGCTCGGGCCCGTCTGCCAGCGCTGCGGTTGCAGCCAGGAGGACGCCTGCGCGGCGGGATGCGACTGGGCCACCAGCACCCTGTGCATGGCCTGCTCGACAGGGCCGGAATCCGCGGACCGTTGCGTCCAGCAGGTGACGATCTTCGACCGCAGCGCGGGCGAGATCGCGATCGAGGTCGAGTATCAGGCGACGGGTCCCGACCATGAGCCGGAGATCACGATCCTTCAGGCGCGAACCGTCGAAGGAGCCGCCTACGACCTTTCAGGCGTCGACTGCGCACGGCTCACACGCGAGATCGCGCAGTCGCATCGCATCATCCCTGACCACCCCGGAAGCGTCTGATGCAGGTGACCCCCGACGTCCTCGCGGTGCTCGACCGCGCCGTGGTCACCGGCTCCTCGGTCACCCTGACGGGTCAGCTCGACCGCGCCCTCTACACCCGCACCAACAAGGTGCTGGAAGCCGCCGGTGGCAAGTGGGACCGCAAGGCGCGCGCCCATCTTTTCGAGGGCGAGGCCGCGGCCGCGTTGGAGCCGCTGTTCCTCACGGGCTCGATCACGAGCGTCAAACAGGAGTTCGGCGCCTTCTACACGCCCCAGCCGCTCGCCGACGAGGTCGTTGCCCGCGCCCGCCTCGCAGCCGGCATGACGATGCTCGAGCCCAGCGCCGGACGTGGCGCCCTGGCCGCCCGTGCCCTGCTCCGCCGCGCCGTCGTCGACTGCGTCGAGATCGACAAGCGGAGCGTGCAGATCCTCGCTTCCACGTCATACCGGCAGGTCGTCGAAGCCGACTTCCTCGGCCAAAAGCCCGAGCCGCTCTACGATCGTGTCGTGATGAACCCGCCCTTCGCCTAGGGCCAGGACTGCGCGCACGTCCTGCACGCGCTGCAGTTCCTGAAGCCCGGCGGCCGCCTCGTCGCCATCATGGCCGCCGGCATCACCTTCCGCAGCGACCGCGCTTTCGATCAGGTGCGCGCCGCCGTCGCCGCGTTCGGCGGCTCGATCGAGAGCCTGCCCGAGGGCAGCTTCAAGGCGTCCGGCACGTCCGTGAGGGCGGCGCTGGTGACGATCCCGACGTCGTAGCGCCGACCGGCGCCCGAAGCCCGCCCTGCCAGCATCATCCCTTTCAGAAGGCTCGTTGCATGACCGACATCGTTGCGCCCACCATCCCGCTCGGCAAGCTGAAGTTCGGCGACGACCGGCCGGGCGGCAGCATCAACGTCCGGACCGACAAGCGGACCGACGGCCTCGACGAGCTCGGCGCCTCGATCCTGGCCGAGGGCCTCATCCAGGCGCTCGCCATCGAGATGGTCGACGGGGTCGCCTACGTGGTCGACGGCAACCGCCGCCTCCGGGCCATGCGCGCGCTGCTCAAGAGCAGGAAGCTGTCCAAGGACTACCCCGTCAAGGTGACAGAGCTGGACCAGGGCACAGGCGCGCTGGAGGCCTCGCTCGCAGCCAACCTGTTCCGCCTCCCGCTGCACGAGCTCGACCAGTTCGAGGCCTTTGCCAAGCTCGCCGCCCAGGACATGCCGGTGGCGGACATCGCCTCCCGGTTCGGCACGTCGGAGCGGCACGTCCGCCAGCGCATGGCGCTCGGCAATCTGTGCCCCGAGGTCCGCGCGGCCTGGCGCGATGCGAAGCTGCCCGCCGACGCCGCGCAGGCTTTCACCTTGACGGCCGACCACGAGCTTCAGGCCAAGGTCTACCGCTCGCTCGCCAAGGGCCAGAACCTCTACAAGCACGCGGTCGTGCGGGCGCTGACCGGCGACATCGGGGCGAGCGGGTCGAGCCTGGCCCTTGTCGGCCGGGAGGCGTATGCCGCCGCCGGCGGCCGCTTCGTGGAGGACCTGTTCGAGGACAAGGTGCACGTCTTCGACGGCGAACTCCTGGTCAGGCTCGCCCGCGACCGCCTGCAGGGCGAGTGCGACCGGCTGCTGGCGGCCGGCTGGGCCTGGGCCGTCATTCGATCGGACGTTGATCATCCCTGGCACTACCGCGAGCTGGGCGTCGAGCCGGATTTCACCGCGGAGGATGATGGGCGGCTCGAGGAGCTCGTCCCGGTCGCCGAACAGCCCTGGGACGGCCTGGTGGGCGAGGCGGTCACCGCCAAGCAGCGCGCGATCAAGGACGTGGCGGCGATCCGGCACGTCGCCTGGGCGCGGACCGTGACGGCCTCGCACCGGGCAGAGACGGGCTGCATCGTCGATGCCGCTCCGGACGGTTCGATCGAGATCCGCATCGGCCTGCTCCGGCCGGAGGACGAGCGGCCGATCGAGCCCGCGACGGCCCGCGACGATGACGGGGATGACGATCAGGCGGAGGAGGAGCAGGAAGGCTCGGCGATCTCGGCCGTGCTGTCCCAGAGCCTGTCCGAGCAGCGCACGCTGGCCGCTGCCAAGGCGATCGAGCGCAACCCGGTCCTGGCGCTCGCGGTGGCCGTGGCCGCGCTGCGGACGTCACAGAGCCCGGCCCGCCTCGGCAGCAACGGCCTCATGAGCCTCGCCTCGCACTTCAAGGTCGGCGGCGGATCGATCGCCGAGGTCCGCGACTTCGGCAAGGTCCTGTCCGGGCTGATCGAGCTGCCGACCGTCAAGCTCGTCGTCGAGCTCGCCCCGCTGGTCGCCCGCTCGCTCGACCTGACGGACAAGACGCGGGACAACCCCGGCGTCGCGGTCCGGAACCAGGACGCACTGGTCGATGCGCTGCCGGCCGAGGACTACCTCGACGCGGTTCGCGCGGTGTTCGACCCGGCCGACTTCTTCTATCGCGCCCCGGCTCGCGTCGCCGTCGATGCCATGGTCGAAATGACGGGCGGTAATCCCTGCCGGAGCAAGAAGAAGGCCGACCTCGCCGCCGCCGCGGCGGCGCTGGTCACCGAAACCGGCTGGCTCCCGCCGCAGCTGCGGTCCGCGCACTACGCCATCGCCAAGCCCGCCGCGGCCTCGGCGCCCCGCAAGCGCGGCCGGCCGGCGGCCGTGCATGCCGCCGCGGAGTGACGCCGTGAGCCGCTACGAACTTCCAGGCCTGAAGCCCGGTCGGAAAGTCTTCGTCGGCTGGGATCAGCCCATGCTGACCTACTTCGTCCATGTCCACGGCCCGTCCTATGACCGCGACGGGCCCGAGGTATGGCGAGGCGGCAAGCCGCGCGAGCTCTACGACCTTGACGATCTCAAGCGAGCCGTCCGGCCGCATGCCGACCTGCCGATCGACCTCGCCACGAAGCTCTATGGCGACCGGGACGAGGAGCGCTGAATGAAAGCCGGTGTCCATCGCTGCGCCGAGTTCGACTGCTGCGAGTGCGGCCGGCACATCGTGCTGATCGCGAGCGCTCTACCAGAGCCTCGTCTCTGCGCCACCTGCATGATGATCCCAGGGTGGTTCACCTATCCCGACATCTGCGAGGTGATCGATCCCGAGCACGACGGCCGGGACCGGAGCGCTGTCGAGGGTCTGTCGCAATGAGCCGCATGTGGGCCTTCACCGTCTGGCAGCCCTGGGCGACACTGATCGTCGAGGGCGTGAAGCCCTTCGAGTTCCGCAAATGGCCGGCACCGCCCGCCTACCAGGGCCAGCGGGTCGGCATCCACGCCGGCGCACGACCTGCGCGCCGAAGCGAGATCGCCGATGTGATCGTCCGCCTTCGGACGGAGGACGGCCTCGGGACTGGACTGCGCCCCGTCGATCGCGCGTTGCAGCTGCTCGAGCGCTTCCACATGGATCCGCTCGCCTTGCCGATCGCCTCGATGCTCGGGACGGCTGTCCTCGGCCATCCGGTCACGGCGGCCGCGCTCGCCAAGCCGCAGGACTCGGACCGGGTCGTTCACCAGGTCTGGGGCTGGCCGTTGACCGACATCGAGCGATGCACCCCACCGATCCCGATGAAGGGCGCACAAGGCTTTTGGGCCTGGAACCCGGAGAGCAAGCCATGAGCAAGTTCGCCGCGACGACCGAGGTGCCCGTCGAGCGCACGCGGGCCGAGATCGAGGGCATCGTCCGGCGCTACGGCGCAGACGCTTATCTGTCGGGCTGGGAAGGCAGCAAGGCCATGGTGCAGTTCCGCTGCGACGGCCGCTACGTGCGGTTCCTCCTGACCCTGCCCGATCTTCAGGAGGATCAGTTTCAGACCTACAGGCAGGGCTCGACGACCTTCATTCGAGCGAAGGGCGTCCCGGAGAAGCTGTGGGAGCAGGCCTGCCGGCAGAAGTGGCGCGCCCTCGCCTTGATGATCAAGGCAAAGCTCGAGGGTGTCGAGAGCGGCATCGTGACCTTCGAGCAGGAATTCCTGCCTCATGTCGTCATGCCGGACGGTGGCACCGTTTACCAGCACGTCAAAGCCGGCGTGGCGCTCGCCTACGAGAAGGGCGAGATGCCCGCGCTTCTGCAGGGCGATGCGGGCCCGAGGCGAGGGGACGCGGCATGAGCTTTCCTACGGGCAGGCGAGGCTGACCGAATGCCTCGCGCAACCCCGAGCGTCGACGCTGTCCGAATTGATCGGACCACGCTTGCGCGTCTCGATGTCATTGCCATGCTGGCCTTCCCCGACGGCTCGATCGGCGTGTCGGCCCTGCGCAGCGAGGCGCGGCGCGGCCGGCTCGCGATCTGGCGCGTCGCGGGGAAGGACATGACGACCCTGGCCGAGATCGAGCGCATGGTGGAACAATGCCGCGTCAAGCAATGCCTGCCCGTCTCTGGCTCAAGCCCGCCGAGGACGACCGAGCCGCGGTCTGGATCATCAAGGACGGACGACGGCGAATTAGCACTGGCTTCAGCGCTTCAGCTCGCGCAGAGGCTGAAACAAAGCTTGCAGCCTACCTCGCCGGCAAGCACGACCCGACCGCGCTCCCGCAACGTGGTGCCCATCAAACGCGAATAGCGGATGTCCTCGCGGTCTACATGCGGGATATCTGTCCGGCGTCCGCCCGTCCCAAGAAGGCCATCGACCGGTGCGAGCGCCTCCTGCGCTGGTGGGACAAGCGATTGCTCACCGACATCTCGCCCGAAAGCTGCCGGGCCTATGTCGCGGCCCACAGCAAGGGTGGCGGCCGGCGTGATCTCGAGGACCTCCGGTCGGCCATCAATCATCATGCAAAGCGCAAGCTGCACACGGGTTTCGTCGAGGTCGTCTTGCCCGCACGCGGGAAGCCGCGGACCAAGTACCTGACCCGCGACGAGGTCGCCAAGCTGCTCTGGGTCTGCTGGCGTCACAAGCGAACGCAGCGGCCACCGCGAGGACCTCGCAAGGGTGAAGAGGTCCAGGGCGAGACCTTCTACGACCTTCGCCATCTCGCGCGCTTTATCCTGATGGGGATCTACACGGGCAGTCGATCGTCGCCCATCCTGAAGGCCTCGATCAAGGCGGCGTCCGGCCGGGCCTATCTCGACCTCGAATCGGGACTCTACTACCGCCTGCCGGACGACATGATCGAGTCCGAGAACAAGCGTTCTCCTGTGACACGGATCTATCCGCGCCTTCTCGCCCACCTGCGGCGCTGGGAGCGGCAGAAGATCATCGCTCAGTTCGTCGTGGAGTGGCAGGGCCGGGCTGTCGGCTCGGTCAAGAATGCCTGGGCCCGGGCCGTGGACCTGGCCGGCATCCAAGGCGACCCGGTCCCGCACACACTTCGACACACCGCGGTCACCTGGCTCAAGCAGGGAGGAGCATCCAGCTTCGTGGCTGGCGACTTCGCCGGCATGTCCGAGCAGATGGTCGACCGGGTCTACAAGCACCACGACCCACGGTTCCAGCAGCAAGCCTTCGATGCCTTTCAGGCCAATCGGTCCGCGGGACCGAAACGGGACCGAAACAGCGGAACAAACCGTGACGAGAGAGACATTGGGGAGCGCGCTTTCGAGAGAAAACGTGAAGCTTGAACGATGTCATGCCGCTCATAACGGTCTGGTTGCAGGTTCAAGTCCTGCCCGGCCCACCTCGGCCGTCAGGTCAGGGCCCCTTGTGCGGCAAGGCCGTGCTTCGTCGCTGACCAGTTTCGGAAGTTCGGCGCCAGAGGTTTAACGAACTCTTCAGCGGCAGTAGCGGCGCCCATATCGGTAGACGCAGCGGTGGCCGCGGTGATGATAGCGGTCGTAGCCCCTGCGGGGTCCGCCGACGACGTCCCGGACCGCCGTGTCCGCCGTGCCGACCGCGCCGCCCACGACGTCCCCCACCAGTCCCCCCACGCTTTGCGCCTGAGCACAGGCCGGCGCCACGACCAGCAGGACTGCAGCCACAAGGATCTTTGTTTTCACGCGCTCGCTCCCTTGACGTCCCCTCGACGGGGTTGCGCGTCAACGACTTTGCCGCCTTCCAAGTTCAACCGGGCGGTTGATCGGCACCTGCCCGGATCTGCGGGGATGATCGGCGGCATCAGGTGGAAGCCTTGTCCTGCCGGCATGGTGTTCGACAAGACAGGGTGACAAGGACGGAACACGTTGTCTCAGCCACAAGGAGCGCTGCCGGCCTCGCTCGTCTGCTCGGGCGGATGCGGCGACCGGTGCGGAGCGACACCGAAACATCACCCTTCCGCAACCCGATGCTCACGCAAGGCACGACAGCGGCAGGCTACGAAGACGAGCACCCCTCACGTGGCGACTGGAGCAAGGCACGCGAGATGCATCGTGTTGCGACCCCCGTCCATCGGCCCGGCTTCCACCCTGGAGCGCGACGGCTTGCCCCTATTGATTGTCAGGGCCTGTGTTGCACGACCGCATAGGGATGGGTCGAGGAGAACGGGTCGTGCAGGAAGGTCTGCGCACCGTCCGCTCCGAGCCCGACGGTGATCATCAGGAAGCCGCCGGCCAGCGCGAAGTTCTTGAGGAAATCCCAGAACAGCTCGCGGCCTTTCCCGCCGCTCCAGAAGTCGCCCGCGGCCCAGAACCGCTTCCAAAGCAGCGCGGTCACCCCACAGTAGCCCGCCATGATGAAGGCGGCGAGACGGTCCAGCGTTCCCGTGAGGATGCCGAGCGGCATCAGGATCTCGACGGCGAGCCCGACCAGAACCAGCGCGACCGGGAGCGCCTCCCCCCGCACGCTTTCCTTGGCCTGTCGGACGGCCCCCCGGAAATTGAGGATCTTGTCGAGCGCGCTGAACGGAAAGAACAGCGCCACGAGAAGGTAGCGCGTGGCCAGGGTGATCAGAAGACCGAGCATCGTTCCTGTCTTTCCTGTGATCCCGAGGCAGCGTCATCCGGGGCCCTGGGCGCGGCAGAGGTCCTGGGCAGCATACGCCATTGCTGTCCGACGGAGCGGCCTCGACAGGCTGGCCTCGGCAGCACGGCTCACCCCGATCTCGATTCGCGACGGGGACGGCGCAATTGAAGCTTTGAGGCGGCGTCGACGACGTGCAGAAAAGCCGCCTGACTGGCACAGACCGCGAATCATCAGGAGATCCGATTGCACGCGATCGACACCGAGAGATTCCTCCATGATCTCGACACACTGAGGACCATCGGCACCTACCGCACCGGCGTGCATCGCCCGACCTTCAGTCCGCAGGACATGGAAAGCCGCCGCTGGCTGATCGCCCGCATGACCGAGCTCGGCCTCGAGCCGACAATGGACGGGATCGGCAACATCATCGCCCGTCACGCCGGACCGGGTCCGCATCTCCTGGTGGGCAGTCACATCGAGACGCAGACCCAGGCGGGGTGGTTGGACGGGGCGCTGGGCGTCGTGGCGGCGCTGGCCCTCGCCCGCGCCGGCCTGCCCGTGGGTGGTGGCGTTTAGAGGGGGGAGGAAGGGGAGTGGGGGGATTTTCTGGGCAGGCGGAGCCTCGTGGGAGACGTCACCGAGGACGGGATCGATCGGGCGCGCAACCGGGCGGACGGCTCGCCGCTGCGGGAGGCCCTGGCGTCGGCCGGTCTGGCAGGCCTGCCGCGCCTTGCCCTCGAGGAGGGACGCTACAAGGGCGCCCTCGAACTGCACATCGAGCAGGGGACGCAACTCGAGGCGCAGGGCCTGCGTGTCGGCGTCGTGACGGGCATCGTCGGCATCCGGTCGTGGCGCATCGTGTTCGAGGGACAGCAGGACCATACGGGCGGCACCACCATGCAGGAGCGCCGCGATGCGGGCCTCGCCGCCGTGCGGCTTCTCGCGGCGCTGGACGAGGGTTTTCCGCGGGTCTGCGGCGCGCGCACCGTCTGGACCACCGGCCGCATCGTGCTCGAACCCAACATGCCGATGATCATCCCGGGACGGGCCGAGGTGATCTTCTCGTTCCGGGATTTGTCCGACGCGGTGATGGATCGCCTGGAGGAGTGCCTGCGCGGGCTTGTGCGGGAGAGCAACCGCCGCGAGCGCTGCGCGGCGACCCTGGAGCCCATCGCCCGCCTGACGGCCACGCCCTGCGACGGCACCATTCAGGCCTCGCTCGCCGCGGCAGCCGACGCACTGTGCCCGTCGCAGTGGCAGCCGATGCAAAGCGGCGCCATCCACGACAGCCAGATCCTCGCGCGCAAGCTGCCGGTCGGCATGCTGTTCGTGCCCTCGATCGGCGGCATCAGCCATCACTGGTCGGAGGACACCAAGCGCGAGGACCTCGTCCTGGGCGTGCAGGTCCTCGCCGAGGGGGCCGAACGGTTTCTTGCCGGATCGACCGCGCCCATGATCGTCTGACGGCGGCGGGGACGCCGGTCGTCCCCGTGACGATGCCGCGGAACCCGGCGGGCGGCCGTGATCCGCCCGAGCCTCATCGACCCCGCCTGCCATCACTGAAGACGCGACAGCCATGCAGTGCCTGATCGTTCAGCCGGTCCATGCCGAAGGGCTCGCGATCCTGCGGGCCGGTGGCGTCGAGCCGATCCTGTGCCCCGACTCCTCCATGGAGACCGTGTCGCGCCTGGTGGGAGGCTGCGTGGCCGCGATCACCCGGGACGCGGGCTTCTCGGCGCAGGCCTTCGCCGCGGCGGACCGGCTGCGGATCGTGGTGGTCCACGGGGCAGGGCACGACGCTGTCGACAAGGCCGCCGCCGCCCGGCGAGGGGTTCTCGTCTGCAATACGCCGGGGCTCAACGCGCGATCCGTGTCCGAACTGGCCCTCGGCCTGGCGCTGGCCTGCGCGCGCCAGATTCCGGCAGCCGATGCCGAGGAGCGAGCGGGGCGAGCAGGCTTCCGGGAGCGTGGCCGCTTCACCGAACTCGCGGGGAAGACCGCCCTCGTGGTCGGCTGGGGCGCCGCCGGCGCGGGGCTCGGCCGCATGCTCCAGGCCGGGCTCGGCATGCGCGTCGTGACCTACTCCCCGCGCGCCACGGTCCCGGACGGTTTCGAGGTGGTCCCGACGCTCGAAGCGGGCCTGCGCCAGGCCGATCTCGTCTCGCTGCACACCCCCCTCCGGGCGGAGACGAGGGGCCTGATCGGCGCGGCAACCCTGGCCTTCGTCAAGCCCGGCGCGATCCTGGTCAACACGGCGCGGGCCGGGCTGGTGGACGAGGAGGCCCTGGCCGACGCTCTTCAGGACGGCCGCATCGCCGCGGCCGGGCTGGACGTCTACAGCCCGGCGGCGCCGCAGGGCCGGCTCGCGCAGACCGGCCGGGCGATCTTCACGCCCCATCTGGGTGGGGCGACCGCCGAGGCGCTGCGACGGATGGCCGTCGCCTCCGCCGGCCACGTCCTCCTCGCGCTGTCCGGAGGCGTCCCCGAAACGCTGGTTTCCCCGCTCGTTTGATCGGCCCGGATCGGGACTGCCGCTCCGGGCGGCGTGGCTCGGGCGGGGGCCCGCCCGGCTCTGCACGATCAAGAGGCGGCAGCGGCCGGGATGCGCTCGAGGCCGGTCAGGCGGGTCGTCAGAGCCTGCACGGTCTCGTCCATGGCCTGTTTCAGGGCCGCCACGTCGCGGGGCTCCACGGCGCCGGTCCGGGCCGCCGCCTCGATAAGGCCGGCCCGGCTCCCGACCCGGCGGGCCCCGATGTTCAGGCTCATCGATTTCAGCGCATGGGCGGCCGAAGCCACGCCGTCGTGATCCGACTCGCTCAGGGCCTTGGTCAAGGCCTGCACGGCCTCCGGCGCATGTTTGGTGAACAGCGCGAAGACGCGCTGGGCAAAGGCCCCTCCCGAGCCTTCGGACGTCGCGGTAATCTCCGCCAGAACGCCCTGGTCGAGCAGCGGCTCGGCATCCGGCCCGGCCGCCGGGTCCGGCCCGGGGCCGAACAACGTGGCGGCTGCGGCCTCGGGTGGCGCCGGGCGGTGCGTCAGGCTGGTCGCCAGCACTCGCTCCAGTTCGGCCAGGGTGAACGGCTTGTGCAGCACCCCGTCCATCCCGGCCTCACGCCAGGCATCGGCGGCCACGCCGACCACGTGGGCGGTCAGGGCGACTACCGGCGTCCGGCGCGCGCCCGCTTCCCTCAGGCGCAGCCGCCGGCACGCCTCGAAGCCGTCGAGTTCGGGCATGCTGCCGTCCATGAAGACGAGGTCGTAGGCGGTCCGCGCCGTGGCCGCCAGCGCCTCCAGGCCGTTGACGGCGAGGTCGGGCACAAGCCCGAAGCGGCGCAGCGCCTCGACCATGACCTCGCGGTTCACGGCCGTGTCGTCGACAACGAGGATCTTCGCTGCCGCGAAGTCGTCGGCGGCGGTGGCCGACGGCCCGGTCACACCCCGCTCGGCGAGCGGCTCGCCGCGGGCGAGGCGTTGGAGGGCGGAGCGGAGATCCCCTTCGAGGAACGGCAGGCGCAGGACGAGGTCGGGGCGGGCCGACAGCCGGTCCAGCCCGGCTTCGCCCGGCTCGGCGACCCCGATGACGAGGCCCGAGCCGCTCCGCGGCACCCCGCGCGCGAGGCCCGCCACGTCCGCGACGAGGAGGCTGGCGGCCGCGGCCGCGGCGGGGTCGCGCGTGAGGCTTGTCTTGAAGCCGGCCTGGCGCAGCGCGGCCGCGATGGCGCGGGCCGTCGCCGGAGCCGCGACCGCGACCACGGCGCGGTTGGTTTCGAGAGCCGGCCGAGGCCAGGGAGGGGCCGCCTCGAGGGTCTCGAGCGGGAGCAGACAGCTGAAGGTGGAGCCTTCACCCGGCTGGCTGCGGACGTTGATCCGGCCCCCCATGGCCGCCGCCAGCCGGTTCGAGATGGCGAGCCCGAGACCGGTGCCGCCGAACTGACGGGTGGTCGTATCGTCGGCCTGGGAGAAGGCCTCGAAGATCCGGTCCAGCTTGTCCGCCGCGATGCCGATGCCGGTGTCGATGACGGACAGGGACAGCCGCCCGTCCTCTTCGAGCGACACCGCCACGGTGACCGAGCCGGCCTGCGTGAACTTCAGGGCATTGTTCACGAGGTTGCTGACCACCTGCTGCAGGCGGACGGGGTCGCCCCTGACGCGGAGCGGCACGGCGGCGGCGACGGTCGCGGCCAGATCGAGGCCCTTCTCCCGCGCCCGGGCGTAGAACAGGCTGACGACCGTGGCCACGACGTCGCGGACGTCGACCGGCACCTGCTCGGTCTCGAGCTTGCCGGCTTCGATCTTCGAGAAGTCGAGAATGTCGTTGATGATCGCGAGCAGGGCCGATCCCGATTTCGAGATCACCTCGGCATAGCGGCGCGAGCGGGCCGGCAGGTCGCCCGAAGCGAGCAGTTCCGCCATCACCAGCAGCCCGGTCATCGGCGTCCGGATCTCGTGGCTCATGGTGGCGAGGAAGGTCGATTTGGCCAAGTTCGCCTGCTCGGCCGCGTCCGTGGCGCGCCGGAGATCGCGGGTCCGGTCCTCGACGTCCTGCTCCAGCCTGTCGCGGTGCCGGACGAGCTGCTCGTCGCGCGCCCTGATGTCGGACAGCATCGCCCCGAACCCCGCGATGAGGCTGCCGACCTCGTCGCCGGCCGCCGCCGGAAGCGCGACCGCGTAATCGTGCCGCTCCTGGACCTGACGCATGGCCGCCGTCAGCCGGGTCAGAGGCCGCGTGATGGAGCGCTGCAGCCGGGCGGCCACGATCAGGCCCCCGAGCAGGGCCACACCGGCACCGGCCAGATTGGCGCCGAGCACGGCGAGCAGCCCCTCCCACAGGTCGTCGGCATCGCCGACCAGTTCCAGCGTGCCGACCTCGTTGCCCGCATCCCTGACTGGAACGCCGACGGTGATCGAGCGGCTCAGCAGGAGGTCCCAGACCGAGACCGCGTCATCCGTCCCCAGGCGTGGATCGCGATCGAGGCGCACCCCCGAGCCGGACTGGCCGACCACGACTCCGCTCGGGTTGCGCGCCGTCGCGCTCGTCAGGTGCTTCACGCCGCCGATGCCGCGCAGGGCGGCGAAGACCCCGTCCTGATCGCCGGCAGCCAGCGGATGCCCGATGGCCGCCGCGAAGGCGCTGCCGGTCGCCAGCAGCACGTCGCGCCGGGCCTGGACATAGCGGTCCAGCTCCTGCCGGACGGACACGCCGGACGTCACGACCGCGGACACGGTCACCGCGACCGCGACCGTGATGGCCAGCCTGCTCCCGATGGTCGCTCGCATCGCCGCTCTCCTCAGAAGGACGACGATGCCGGCAAAATCCAAGTATTCGCTTAACCCTCGGCCTTAGGGCTCCTTTCACGATCGCTTGCCCAAGGTACCCTGATTGAAC
Organism: uncultured Lichenihabitans sp.; assembly: GCA_964247575.1. Lineage (GTDB taxonomy): Bacteria > Pseudomonadota > Alphaproteobacteria > Rhizobiales > Beijerinckiaceae > Lichenihabitans. The sequence goes on along the minus strand of CAXTVD010000003.1, from coordinate 21,931 downwards.
GAGCAGTCGAGCGGGGCGCGCGTGGCCTTCTTCTATGTTTTGGACGAGCGCATCGACCTTTTGGTGGCGGACGACGATCCCATCATGCGGGAGTTCGCGAGCGTCTACCTGTCGAGCCCGTCCGCCGAGGTGGTCACCGTTCCGGACGGCGCGGCGGCGCTCGCGGCCTTGCGCGGCGCATCCTTCGACATCCTGCTCCTGGATGTAGACATGCCCGTCATGAACGGCTTCGAGGTCCTGGAACGCCTTCGCGCCGATCCCGCCACGGCCATGCTGCCCGTCATCGTCATCACGGGCCGGGAGGATATCGCCTCCATCGACCGCGCTTTCGCGCTCGGGGCGACGTCCTTCGTGATCAAGCCGGTGAACTGGCGGCTGCTGGCTTATCAGGTCAAATACGTGCTGCGCAGCGCGCGCTCCGATGCCCGTCGGGCGCTCAAGGGAGCGGCGTAGCCGCGACCCCGCACAGGCGGTCGAACGCTGCGGCCCCCCTCCTGCCGCGCCGGCCTTTCCGTCAGTTCGTCAACGCCACCGTTCCACCGCTCGGGCCGACCCCGCTGGGAACCGGGACGTCCGTGCTCGTATACATTGCGTTCAGCGTGAGGTTGGCGCTGCCGGACACGGCCAGCTTCTGGGCGACCACGACCGTATAGGCCGAGGCCTCGGCCACGGTGCCGCTCGCGTCGACGGTCAGCGTGCCCTGGGGAAGGTAGATCGTCCCCAGCAGCATATGGGCGTTGGCGCTGGAGATGTGGAAGTCGCCCCCCGAAGCCGCGCTCGGGTCCTGATAGATGAGGAAGCCGGCGAGGGCCCCCGTCTTGGGTGCCGTCAGGTTGACCGTCGTTTTCGCGTCGGCCTTGAACGTTCCCGTCGAACTCGCCCCACTGAAGTAGAAGGCGACGTTGGTTCCCTGCAGCTGCGACGAGCCGGTCAGGTGAACGCTCGCATTGTTCATGATGTAGACGCCCGCACTCAGGGTGAGGATCGCCGCGCCGTTGACCGTGATGTCACCGCAGTAGGTCCCGGGCGCCAGGGTCGTCGACGCGTTGATCGCGACGGGCTTGATGCAGCCCACAAGATTGGGGCTGGGCGGGACCACGCTGTCGAGCGGGTCGCTGTGCACCGGGCAGCCCGTCTTCGGCATCGGCTGGTAGTTGGCCGAATTGCCCGAGAAGCCGCCGACGACGCAGGTCTGGCTGGAGGTCAGGACGGACGAGCCCGTCGCCTGCAAGCCCTGGGGGCTGCTGGAATTGGCATCGGTCGAGCATTGCGGCGCCGTGAGGCGCGCCGATCCCGACAGGCCGAAGCTGCCTCCGTTCGTGCTGTCGAGCGTGAGGGCGCAGAGCTGGGTCGCTCCGACCAGGGAGGCGGCCGCCGTCGCCGTGACCCGCTGCCAGCTCACGCCGATCACGGGGGCAAGCATCAGCTGCACCGACAGCGAGGCGTCGACGCGGACATTGGTGCGGGTGTTGCCCACGGTCGCGGTCGCCACGATCTGCGGATCATAGGCATAGGCCATGGCATAGGCGGAGGCCTGGACCGAACTGGCGATCTGGCTGTTCGACATGTTGGCGATGCCGAGCTCCTTGGCCCCGAGGAGCGCCGCCGAGTCCACGATCTGCTGCAGGCGGGTCCGGGTCGCCACCAGACGCGTATAATCGACCGCAGCCGCGATGGACCCCAGGATGACGGGAAGGCAGACGCCGAAGGTGATCATCGCCGACGCTGCTTCGGCCCGCCAGAATCGATGCAGTCTCGAATGCATAGAACCATCCAGGAGGTCGTGGGCACCCTCTCCGACCGGACTCCAACTAGACCGGGTGCCGATTACTCCATTGTAAATCGAATGCTTCGATCCCACGCCGACCCTGTTCGAGCCGTCGCGCGCGCGACGTATGGCTAAAGGGTCATGAAGAGGACAGCGGGGCTCGGACAAGCCGTCGCCCCGACAGCCGTCTCAGGCAACCGGGAGAAGCGCGCTTTCTTTTTCCAGAAGCGCCAGGACTTGCTCGGGCGGAAGCGCCTTGGCGAAGAGGTGGCCCTGAAGATAGTGGCAGCCGGCAGTCCGCAGGAACTGGCGCTGCTGCTCGGTTTCGATCCCCTCGGCGACGATCTTGAGCCCGAGCGCGCGGCCGAGGGCGACCAGCGCGTGTACAATGGTCGCCGATCTCATGTCCTCCGGCAGATGGGTGACGAACGACCGGTCGATCTTCAACTTCGCCACGGGGAAGCGCAGCAGATAGCCAAGGCTGGAATAGCCGGTGCCGAAATCGTCGAGCGCGATCTGGAAGCCCGCGTCGTGCAGGCCGCGCAGCGCGGCATCCGCCCGCTCCGGGTCCTCGAAGAAGATGTGCTCGGTGATCTCGATATCGATTTTGCGGGGCGCGACGCCGACGCGCTCGGCGATGGCGATCAGCCGGGCGCCCAGATGCGGATCGCGGAACTGGGCCGGCGACACGTTGATCGCGGTAGTGATGGACGGCCAGAGGAGGGCGTCCGTGCAGCCGCGCTCGAACATCGCGGCCCCGAGGTCGTTGATGAGGCTGGTCTGCTCGACCACGTCCATGAAGCGGTGCGGCGCAATCAAGGCTCCCGTCTCGTCGCGTAGACGGACCAGCCCCTCGACGCCCTGCAGACGGTGGTCGCGACTGGAGTATTGCGGCTGGTAGTGCAGCTCGAACCGGTTCTGCCCGAGGGCGAGCCGGAGCTGGTGTTCCGAGAAGGGCGGCGGGGCGGGATGGTCCATGCCTCGTTCTAGCCTGCGATTCGCTTCGGAACGCTTACGACGGGCCTGTCGCTTCGTCTGATCTGGTACCCCGTCCCGTCCTGGCGCCCCTCGCGCAGCAACTCCCCTCCAGCCCGAGGCCGTCGGAGCCGTTACCCGAGCGGCGCAACGGCCGTCCGGTCGAGCCGGGCCGCGAGACGCTGGAGACGGGGGCGCAGGCGAAGGAAGCCGCGATAGAGCTGCTCGAGGGCGGCCAACACGATGGGGTTGCGGGCGGCGAGGCCGAGCGGGCGCAGCGATGGGATCGCCCGCCACATCGCCGCGAAAGCCGCGGCGCCCGATTTCAGCTGGCCATCCTCCATCGCATGGAATCGGGCGAGGAGATCGGCCCGGTCGACCGGACAGGCCGCCTCGGTCGAGTCGAGGTCGACGAAGTCGATCGCGCCGCGCTGGTCGAGCCGCCGCATCAGGGCGATCTCGCGCCGACACAGCGGGCACCCGCCATCAAACCAGACCCGAAGCTTGTCCATGCGTTTCAACTGGGTTGGCCCATCGCCCCGGCAAGGCCATGCCGCAGGCTGGCGGCCTGCGGCATGGCGGCCGTTCGCTCCCGGTGCGTCGAAGCGCGACGGTGAACACAATCCTGCAGCGAGCACGACGGGTTTTCCGTGACCGCCGATGCGCGCTCAGCCCGGCTGGCTAAGCGGCGGGTCGGCCCGGTCGCGGCACCAGGCCGCGACCTGGGCATGGGTCGCGAACCAGCAACGCCCCTTCTGCCTCATATGCGCGATCAGCCGACGCAGGAGAGGAACCCGGCTGCGGTGCCCGATCACGTGCGGGTGCATGGTCAGCAGGAACAGGCCGCCCTCGTCCCACGCCTCGTCGAACTCGGCCCGGAAGATCTCCTCGACGGCCGAGGGCGGCGTATAGGGTCGGAGGCTGGAGAAGCGGAGCATGTTGAAGTAGACCGCGTCGTCCCGGATCCATTCGGGCGGCAGTTCCACAATGCCGGTCGGCTCGCCCGCGGCCATCAGTTCGTAGGGCTCGTCGTCCGCCATCAGGCTGCTGTCGTAGAGCAGCCCCATCTCCTGCACGATGCGCAGCGTATTAACAGAGAAGTCCCAGCTCGCCGTCCGGATGCCGACGGGGCGGCGGCCCGACAGCCGTTCGAGCACGTCGGCGGCGCGCAGGCTGAGGTCGCGCTCGTCCGCGTAGCCCAGGTCGGTGTTCTTCTCGTGGATCCAGGAATGGATGCCGATCTCGTGACCCTGGTCCGCAAGGCTGCGCACCTCGTCCGGGTGCAGCATCGCCGAGACGGCGGGGTAGAAGAAGGTCGCCGGCACGGCCTGGTCCTCCAGCAGGCGTCGGAGGCGCGGGATGCCCTGCCGGGCCCCGTACTGGCCCTGGCTGATCCGCATCGGGCTCTCGTCGGCATCGCGCAGCGGGATGGTCTCGTGGTCGGCGTCGAACGACAGGGCCACCGCGCAGCGCGCCCCGTCCGGCCAGTGCGAGGGCTTGAGGCTGCGGCCCGCCCGGGCCCGCCCCACGATCTCCCGCCAGACCGGCTCCTCCCATCGCCACGGCTCGCCATCGGGGTGGGTCGGTCCGCTCATCGTCATGGTCTCCGGCTGCGGCGGCTCAGGCGCGCGCCTTGGGTCAGGCGGACGGGTTACGCTATAGCGAGGGTGGCGGCGTCAGGTCCGCCGTGCGCCCCGGCCCGCGCTGACGAGGAACAGAATGGAGCGGATCGTCTATTGCAACAACGCCTTCGTCGCCGAGGCGCAGGCCAGCCTGTCGATCATGGATCGCGGCTTTCTCTTCGCCGATGGCATCTACGAGGTCAGCGCCGTGCTGGACGGCGCCCTGGTCGACAATGCGGGGCACCTGGACCGGCTCGAGCGCTCCCTGCGGGAGATCGGCATCGCCAACCCCTTTTCGCGCCCGGAATGGGAGGCACGGCAGACCGAACTCGTCCGGCGCAACGCGCTCGGGGAAGGCATCGTCTACATCCAGGTCACACGAGGCGCGGCCGAGCGGGACTTCGCCTTCCCGGCCGCGGCGAGCCCGACGGTCGTCATGTTCACGCAGGCCAAGCGGATCATCGACGCTCCGCTCGCCCAAAGCGGCGCGTCCGTGATCACCGTGCCGGACCTGCGCTGGCGGCGGCGGGACGTCAAATCCGTCGGCCTGCTGGCCCAGGTGCTGGCCAAGCAGCAGGCCGTCGAGGCAGGCGCCGCCGAGGCCTTCATGGTCGAGGACGGCTTCGTCACCGAGGGGTCGTCCTCGAGCGCGTTCATCATCACCGGGGCCGGCACAATCGTGACCCGGCCGCTTTCGACGAGCATCCTGCCGGGGATCACCCGCCGCGCCGTCATGCGCCTCGCGCAGGAGCATGGCCTGGCCGTCGAGGAGCGAGCGTTCACGGTCGCGGAGGCGGTGGCGGCGGCCGAGGTCTTCTACACCAGCGCGTCCAACTTCGTCATTCCCGTGGTCTCCCTCGACGGGCAGCCGATCGGGTCGGGGCATCCGGGCCGCCTCGCCTCCAGGCTGCGAACCCTCTATGTCGAGCTCGCCCGCATGACACCCCGCTAGGTTCACCCCCGATGACAGACGACGACACACCCTCTGCCGCCATGCTGCTCGACGAAGCCGACGCGATCTGCTCGCTCGACGATGTGCGCGCGGCGGCCGCGCGCCTGGCCGGCCATGCGGTGCGCACGCCCTTGCTGCGCAATGCGGCGCTCGACGCGCTGACGGGCGGGACCATCCTTCTCAAGCCCGAGATGCTGCAGCATATCGGCGCCTTCAAGTTCCGGGGCGCCTATAACAGGATGGTCCAGATCGCGCCCGTCGACCGCCCGAAGGGCGTCGTGGCCTGGTCTTCCGGCAACCATGCCCAGGGCGTCGCGATGGCGGCCAAGCTGCTCGGCATGCCCGCGACAATCGTGATGCCCCACGATACGCCGGCCATGAAGCTGGCCAATACGAGGGCGCTCGGTGCGACCGTGCGCCTCTACGACCGCTATGCCGAAAGCCGCGAGGCGATCGGCACCGCGATCGCGGCGGAGTCGGGCGCGACGATCGTGCCGCCCTACGACGATCGGGACATCATCGCCGGGCAGGGCACGGTCGGGCTGGAGATCGTGGAGGACGCGCGGGCTGAGGGTCTGTCGGTCACCGACGCCGTTGTCTGCTGCGGCGGCGGGGGCCTCGTCGCCGGCACGTCGACCGCGATCCGGGGGCTGTCGCCCTCGACCCGCGTCTGGGCGGCGGAGCCCGCGACCCACGACGACACGCGCCGCTCGCTCGAACGCGGCCGGCGCGTCGCGAACGACCCGGCGGCGCGCTCCCTCTGCGATGCCATCGTCACGCCGATGCCCGGCGCCCTCACCTTCCCCGTCAACCAGGCGCGCCTGGCGGGCGGCCTGGTCGTGTCGGACGAGGAGACGCTCGACGCGGTGGCCTTCGCGCGGGACGTCCTCAAGCTGACCGTCGAGCCGGGCGGCGCCGTCGCCCTGGCCTGTGTCCTGTCGGGGCGGATCGACCCCCGGGGCAAGACCATCGCGGTCGTGATGTCGGGCGGCAACATCGATCCCGCCATCCTGGCGAGGGCGACCCGTCTGACGCGCTGAGGCCGCAGACGGCCGGACGGCGGGAAGCCGGGCCGGAGGCGAAAACGGAGGCCGCCGACCGGCCCGGCAAGGCGGCTACTTCACGCCCCAGATCGTCTTGTAGACGTCGCGATAGCCGTTGTCGGGGTCGAAGATGTTCCGTGGGCCGCCGTCGAAGGCGATATTCCCCGCCGTGACGAGGTGGATCGTCGAGACGTAGCCCGACCAGGGTTGCTTGGCGAGCGCGCGGTTCAACTCGTCGATCAGCTGCCAGCCCTGTTCCTGCAGCGGCTCGGGCACGGTCGCCATCTGGTTCTGCTCGCCGCGGATGCGCTGGAACGCCGATTCGGAGCCGTCGCCCGCCGAGATGTTGTGCGGCGTGTCGGTCCCCGACTTGCCCGCGGCGCTGAGCGAGGGTCCCATGAAGTCGTAGTAGAGGTCGTTCACGGCGAGCGAGTAGGTCCACTTGTCGCCGTAGCGTTGCAGCAGCGAAGTCGTGAGCTGCGGCATGCGGGTCGAGGCCTCGGTCATCGGCGAGTCCTCGAGCGACAGCACCGTGCAGCCCGCGCATTTCTTGATGTCGGCCTCCATCATGCGCGCCTTGCCGATGGCCATCTCGTAGTTCGAGTCGCCGAAGATCACGACGCCGGCCTTGCCGCCGGAATCGACGATGGCGAGGTCCGCCGCGGTCTGGGCGACGTCGGAGATGCGGGTGTTGACGTTGGCGAACATGCCCGTCTTGGCGTCCGGCCCCGGCTCGATGGTGGCATGCCAGCCCACGAACGGGATGCCAGCCTCCTTGAGGTTGGCGAGCGAGGCGTTCTGCTCCAGCGCGTCGAAGCCGCCGACGATGACGCCGTCGGGCTTGAGCGCGATGGCCTGGTTGAGGGCCGCGGTGCGGCTCGAGATCTCGCCGCGGCCATCGAGGATGCGCAGCGTCCAGCCGGCCGCCTTGGCGGCTTCCTCGACCCCGCGCGACACGCCCTCGGTGCCCCCGTTGCGCATGTCCCCCGCCACATAGATGACGGTCTTGCCCGGAGCGAGCTTCGGCCCGGTCGTGGGACCCTCCCACTTGCCGGCCTTGGCGGTCGCGGCGGCGACCCTCGCCTTGGCATCGGCCATCTCGTCGGCGTGGGCCCCTGTCGCCACCAGCAGCGCCGCGACGGCGGCCCCCCACATCAGCTTGGACGTCATGCTGTTTCCTCCGTTGTCCGCGCCTTGATCGGATCGCGGTTGTTCTGGATGGGGATGGCGCGACCGGCCGCCCGCCTGCGCTGGGCGTAGCCCGCAATGCCGATGGCGACCAGGAGCGTGAGGCCGTTGAACAGGGGCTCGACCCAGAAGGAGCCGCCGAACTGCTGGATGCCGGAGATGCCGACGGCGAGGATGACAACGCCGACCAGCGTCCCCCACACGTTGACGCGGCCCGGCTTGATCGTCGTCGAGCCGAGGAAGGCGCCGACCAGCGCCGGCAGCAGGAACTCCAGTCCCACGCTGGCCTGGCCGATCCGGAGCTTGGAGGCCAAGAGGACGCCGGCCACCGCCGTCAGGCCGCCGGACAGCCCGAAGGCCAGCAGCGTGAACCGCTCGACCGGAATGCCGTTGAGGGCGGCGGCCTTCGGGTTGGCGCCGATCGCATACATGTAGCGGCCGATCGGCAGGTGCTCGAGGACGAACCACAGGACCACCGCCACCGCGAGGACGTAGTAGCCCGTGATGGGCAGGCCGAAGACCATCGTGCCGTTGAGGCTGAGAAAGCCCTTGGGCAGCACCGCCACGACCTGCCGCCCGCCCGTGTGCCAGAGAGCCAGGGCGTAGAGGACGGTGCCGGTGCCGAGGGTTGCGATGAAGCTGTCGATCCGCGCCACCTCGACGAGGACGCCGTTCACGAGGCCGACCAGCAGACCGAGCGCCAGCACGACCAGAACGGCCAGCGGCCAGGGCAGGCCGTAGAAGGTCTGCAGGCTGATCGCCAGGATGTGCCACAGCACGATGCCGTAGCCGACGGTCAGGTCGATCTTGCCGGTCGTCATCGGAATCATGGCGGCCAGCGAGAGAAGGGCGATGATCGCCTTGTCCGAGACGATCGACCGGACGTTGAGCAGGGTCGGGAAGGTCTGCGGCAGCAGCGCGGAGAACAGCGCGATCAGCAGCACCGCCAGGATCGGCAGGCCGTAGACCGGCATCAGGCGCGAGACCTTGTGGCCGGCCGTCGCGCCCCTGAGTTCGCTGCGCGTCGGCTCGAGCGCGTCGGACTTGACCGAGTTGGTGGACATGGCCGCTCCTTGCCTCAGGCCGCTTCGGATGCGGAGGCGGCGCTGATGACCGACGCGGTCGACAGCTCGTCGCCCGTCAGCTCCGCGATGATGCGGCCGCGGTTGAAGACGAGCGCGCGCTGGCAGACATGGGCGATCTCCTCGAAGTCCGTCGACACCATCACCACGCTGAGCCCGTCGTCGATGGCGCGCGCGATGAGGCGGTAGACCTCCGCCCTGGCGCCGACATCGACGCCGGCGGTGGGGTCCTCTGCGATGAGCAGGCGTCGGCCCGTCGCCAGCCAGCGGCCGATGATGACCTTCTGCTGGTTGCCGCCCGACAGGCTCTCGATGGGCAGGTCCGGATCGTTCGGGCGCAGGCCGACGGCGTTGCCGATCTCGAGGGCGAGCCGGCGTTCCGCGCGTGGCGAGCGGGCCGCAAAGAGGGGCCGCCCGGACGCGCCCGGATTGAGGAAGAGGTTCTCCCGGACGCTGAGCGCGGCCGCGACCGACTCCTCAACCCGGTCGCGCGCGACAAGGCCGATCCCCGCGGCCAGCGCGGCCCGCGGCGAGGACAGGTCCGGCACGCGGCCGTCGATGGAGACGGCCCCGCGGGAGGCGACGGCGCCGTAGAGCGCGCGACCGATCTCCTCCTGCCCGGCGCCGCGCAGACCGACCAACCCCAGCAGCTCGCCCTCGCGGACATCGAAGTCTACCGGTCCGGCATGCGGCGTCGACAGGCCGCGCACCGCGACCCGCACGGCCCCGGGGCCGCGTCCGGCCTTGAGATAGGGTTCGAGCGTGGGCCGCCCGACGATCAGGCTGACGAGCTCGTCGGGCGTCGTCTCGGCGACCGGCTTCTCGCCCACCTTCAGGCCGTCGCGCATCACCACCACCCTGTCGGCGATGCGGAAGATCTCGTCGAGCCGGTGGGAGACGTAGATCATCCCGACGTTGCGGGCCTTGAGACGCCGCACGGCGACGAACAGCCGTTCCACCTCGTCGGCGGGCAGGCTGGCCGTCGGCTCGTCGAGGACGAGGAAGTCGCAATCGACGACGAGCGCCCGGGCGATGGCGACGAGCGACTTCTCGGTGCGTGTCAGATTGTGGACGCGAGTCGTCGGATCGATGTCGCATCCCACCACGTGGAGGGCCGCGGCGGCGCTGGCCTCGGCCTTGCGCCAGTCGATCAGCCCGAACCGGGAGCGGCCCGGGAAGCCTTGCGACAGGCTCATATTCTCCGCCACCGTCATCCACTCGACGAGGCCGAGATCCTGGTGGACGAAGGCGACGGCCTGCCTCTCGCCGCGCGCATGGGCCCGGTGCCGATAGGGCTCGCCACCGACGGTGACGCCGCCCGTATCGGCGCGGACGATGCCGCCGAGGACCTTGATCAGCGTCGATTTGCCGGCGCCGTTCTCTCCGAGCAGCGCGACGATCTCGCCGCGGGCAACCGACAGGCTCACGCCCTTCAGCGCCCGCGTCCCGCCAAAACTCTTAGCGATGTTCTCGAAGCGCAAGGCGTCGCTGACCGCCATGGCGTGCCCCCCAGCCCCTCTCCCGGAGGCGATGCGATCATCGGGACCTCAGGCGAAGCAATTGTCAACTGGGTCCGGGCGGGACGCCGCGCCGCGGCGAGGGCCGTTTCCCTCGCGGCCTCCACCCGCTTCCGGGGCGCATCGGTGCGGGGTCGAGCCTGGCTCCCTCGCAACTGGCCCGTCCCCGCCTAGATAGGAGCGGGTCCCGGTCTCGCGAAGGCCGTCGGTGAGGGGATGGTCATGGCGCGCGTGCCGCAGGACTGGATGTGGTCGGACGCCGTGGCCATGCTGGCGCGGACCGAGCGCATGCACGACCGGTTCTTCCAGCCGCGAACCACGGCGCGCCGCCCCGCATGGGAGCCGCCGGTCGACGTGATGGAGACCGAGACGGAGGTTCTCATCCTCATCGCGCTGCCCGGCGTCGCGCCCGACCAGGTCGGCGCGGTGCTGGAGGATGGATGCCTCGTCGTGTCGGGCCGGCGGGTCCTGCCGCGCGAGCTGCTGACCGCGGTGATCCACCGTCTCGAACTGCCCCAGGGTCACTTCGAACGCCGCGTCCCGCTGCCACCCGGCCGCTACGATGCGGTCAAGAGCACCGCCCAGGACGGGTGCCTCCTGATCAGCCTCCACAAGGCCCTTCGATGATGGACCCGGCTTTCCTTTTGCGCGCCGCTGACGGCGTCGGCTCCGGCGACGCGGCAGCCGACCTGCCCGACGAGGCCCTGATCATCGTCCCGGTCCGCAACATGGTAATCTTTCCCGGCACGGTGTTCCCCGTGGCGCTCGGGCGCGAGCGGTCGGTGGCCGCCGCCCAGGCCGCCGTGCGCGCGGAGAGGCCGATCGGGCTCCTCATGCAGCGCAACGCGGAGGACGAGGACCCCGCGGCGATCGACCTGCACCGCACCGGGACGGTCTGCAACGTGCTCCGCTACCTCAGCGGTCCCGATGGCACGCAGCACGTGGTGCTGCAGGGCGTCCAGCGGTTCCAGGTGACCGAGTTCCTTCGCGAGCGGCCGTTCCTCGCCGCTGCCGTGCTGCGGATCGAGGAGACCGACCAGCACGGCCCGGCCATCGAGGCGACGCGGATGAACCTGCAGCGGCTGGCGATCGAGACGCTGCAGCTCCTGCCGCAGGTGCCGGCGGAGCTCGTCCAGGCCGTGCAGAGCGCGACCTCGCCGACCGTCCTGCCGGATCTCGTGGCCGCCTACCTCGACATCACGCCCGATCAGAAGCAGGAACTCCTCGAGACGGTCGACCAGATCAGCCGGATGGAGAAGGTGGCCCGTCTCCTGGCGCATCGGATCGAGGTGCTGCGGATCACCAACGAAATCGGCCGGCAGACGAAGCAGACCTTCGACGAGCGGCAGCGCGAGGCGGTGCTGCGCGAGCAGATGGCCGCGATCCAGCGCCAGCTCGGCGAGGGCGAAAACCAGGGCAAGGCGGCCGAGGTCGCGGAGCTCTCGGCCAGGATCGAGGCGGCCGGCATGCCCGCCGACACGGAAGCCGGCTTGCGCAAGGAGCTGCGTCGCTACGAGCGCAGCCCCGAGGCCTCGCCGGAGAACGGCATGCTGCGCAACCATCTCGACTGGATGGTCGACCTGCCCTGGCGGCTGGCGGAGGCCAAGCCGATCGATATCGCCGAGGCCCGCGCGATCCTCGATGCCGACCATTTCGGGCTGACCCGGATCAAGCAGCGGATCGTGGAATACCTTGCGGTACGTAAGCTCGCACCCAACGGCAAGGCGCCGATCCTGTGCTTCGTCGGCCCGCCCGGCGTGGGCAAGACGTCGCTCGGCCAGTCGATCGCCCGGGCGCTCGGGCGTCCCTTTGTCCGGGTCAGCCTCGGTGGCGTGCACGACGAAGCGGAGATCCGGGGGCATCGCTCGACCTATATCGGCGCGCTGCCGGGCAACATCATCCAGGGGCTGCGCAAGGCGGGCGCGCGCAACTGTGTCATGATGCTGGACGAGATCGACAAGATGGGCCGCGGCGTGCAGGGCGATCCCTCGGCCGCCATGCTGGAGGTGCTCGATCCCGAGCAGAACGGCACGTTCCGGGACAACTATCTCGGGGTGCCTTTCGACCTGTCGCGCGTCGTCTTCATCGCGACCGCCAACATGCTCGACACCATCCCCGGACCGCTGCGGGACCGCATGGAGGTGATCTCGCTTGCCGGCTACACGTTGGAGGAGAAGTTCCAGATCGCCCGTCGCTACCTTGTCGGCCGCCAGCTCGAGGCAAACGGTCTTGCGACGGGTCAGGTGACGATCGACGACGCGGCGCTGCGCTCGATCATCGCCGGCTATACGCGGGAGGCGGGAGTCCGAAGCCTGGAGCGCGAGATCGGCCGGGTCCTGCGCAACGCCGCGGTCCGGATCGCCGAGGGCTCGGTCGACCGGGTGGAGATCACGACGGACGACCTGGCTCCGATCCTGGGCGGCCCGATCTTCGAGAACGAGGTCGCCGTGCGGACCAGCGTGCCGGGCGTCGCCACGGGGCTGGCCTGGACCCCTGTGGGAGGCGAGATCCTGTTCATCGAGGCGACCCGAAACCCCGGGAAAGGCGGGCTCATGGTGACGGGTCAGCTCGGCGAGGTCATGCGCGAGAGTGTGCACGCCGCCCTGAGCCTCCTCAAGAACAAGGCCGCCGCGCTCGGCATCGAGGCGACCTGGTTCGAGCGGAACGACATCCACGTCCATGTCCCGGCGGGTGCCACGCCCAAGGATGGTCCGAGCGCGGGCGTCGCCATGTTCACCGCGCTGGCCTCGCTGGCGACGGGACGGGCCGTGCGCTCCGATACGGCGATGACGGGCGAGATCACCCTGCGCGGGCTGGTGCTCCCGGTCGGCGGCATCAAGGAAAAGGTCGTGGCCGCGGCCGCGGCCGGGCTGAGCCGGGTCATGCTGCCCGCGCGCAACCGGCGCGACTACGAGGACATCCCGGAGGACGCGCGGGCCAAGCTCGACTTCGTGTGGCTCGAGCAGGTCGATCAGGCGATCGAGGCCGCGCTGCAGGAGCGTGTCGAGGAGGCTGCGGCCGCCTAGTCCTCCTTGAAGCCGTATTCCGGCAGGCCCTGCTCGGCGCCGTAGTAGCGGTAGGGCAGGAACTTGCCGGAGAGGCTGATCGCGACGCGATCCCCCTTCGGATTGGCCTGCCGCTCCATGGCGAAGTCGAAGTCGATGGCCGACATGATGCCATCGCCGAACTCCTCCTCGATCATCGCCTTGATCGCGGGCCCGTTCACCATGACCATCTCGTAGAAGCGATAGAGCAGGGGGTCCGTGGGCGGCATGGGCATGCCCCGCATCGGGACCTCGTTGAGCATCTTCTCCTCAGCGGAGGAGAGGCCGAACAGGGCTGCCGCCTTGGCCGCGAGCGGCTTGACCAGCTTCATCTGCCCGAGCAGGGCGCCGATGACGATCATGGGAGAGTAGCCGCCGATCTCGTCGGCGATGAACTTCCAGGTCCAGTCCTTCTCGCGCTTGATGTCGAGGATCTTCTCTGTGAGCTGTTCACGCTTCATCGCGGCTTGTCCTTGCCCATCCGTCAATGCTTCGCTCATCCTGCGCCGGCCGGGAAGCGGCAAGATCGATGGGCCGCTGCCGTCTGCGACGCCGTCGACCCGCCTTGGCACGAGAGAGTAGTTTTGGGCCGACGGCAACGCGCCCGCGCTGCCGCTCGATCCATGATCCCGCCGTCGCCCGGTCAGGCGGCCTTGGCGGGATGGCCTTCCTCGATCGGCAGGGCCGGGTCGCGGGACCACTCGTTCCATGATCCGAAGTACATCCGGACGTCCTTCACGCCGGCGTTCTTCAGCGCGACGAAGGTGTTGGAGGCGCGGGCCCCCTTGAAGCAGTAGAGGTAGACCGGCGTGTCGGCCGTGATGTCCACCGTCGAGCACTCCGCCAGGATCTCCGGGCCGCTCTTGAAGCGGGGGCCTTCGGCGGTCGGCTTCATCATGCGGTACCACTCGATCCAGCGCGCGCCGGGGATGCGGCCCTTGCGCGGGCAGAAGTCGGGCCCGTAGGGGGAGGAGCTCGTGCCGATCCACTCGTCCACGTCGCGCACGTCGAGGAGGGCGATCTCGGGCTGGTCGAGGGCCGCTTTCATGGCGTGGGCATCGATCAGGATCGAGCCGGCAGCCGGGTCGACCGGGAAGTGCTGGGGTGTTGGGGTGGGCACCGCCGTGCTGGTCGGCAGGCCCGCCTTGGTCCAGGCATCGAAGCCGCCATGCAGCACCTTGGCCTTGGGATAGCCGAGGAAGGTCAGCAGGAAATAGCCGCGGCACGACATGCCGAAGCCGCTGTTCATCGACTGCTCGTAGACGATGGCGGTCTCCTTGCCGGAGAGGCCCGCCTTGCCGAACGCGTCGGCGAACTTGCTCTTGAGCTCCTCCATTCCCTCGGGGGTCGAGGTGGCGAGATAGGTGAAGATCTCGTGCAGGTTGACGGCGCCCGGGATGTGCCCGGCGGCATAGGCGTCGGGGTTGCGGGCATCGATGATCACGACCGGCTCGCTGGTCATGAAGCTTGAAAGCTCGGTGGGTGCAATCAGGACGTCGGACACGTGGGAACCCTCCATCGGCAGTGGGGACACAAACGCGGCCGCGCCAGACGGCCGGACTGGTTCAGACGGGCGCGGGCGCCGCGTCGGAATCGAGCGACAGCATCTTCTTGAGCTGCTTGGTGGCCGGGGTGACGATGGCCACGAAATAGGCTTCGCGCAGGCGCCGCTGGGCGCGATGACCCTTCACGAAGCCGCGGGCCCCGCAATGGAGCATCGCCGCCTGCGAGGCCTCCAGGCTGAGCTCGCTCGTCGCCAGGCGCGCCGCCACGACGCGCTTCCAGTAGCCCGGACTTGCGTCGAAGGGCGTCGCAGCCAAAGCCCTGATCTCGTCGCGCAACGTTCCGAGCCTGGCCTCCACAGCCTCGGGCTGCACGTCGAGGAAGCTGTTGATCGCGCCGAGCGAGGGCCGGACCTCGCGCATGATCGACGCGCAGTCTGCAATGAGGCCAAGCCCCATGCCGGTCTGCAGGAGCACGAAGCCGGCACGGATCCGCTCGACGAAGGGCTTGGCGGGATCGGCGAGGATCAGGTCCGGAGGCACAGCAAGGTCGCGGAACTGCAGGGCATAGGTGCCGGTGCCGTCCATGGCGAGGAACGGTTTGCAGGGGGTCAGCGCGAGGGCCGGCTCGGCACAGTCGGCGAGGATCATGACCGTCTCGCCGACGGTCGAGGTCTTGGCGCAGATCGTGCCGAACAGGTGGTCCGGCCCGAGATTGGACACCCAGGGCAGGGCGCCGCGAACGAGGTAGCCGCCATCGGCCGGCGTCGCCTTCAGCTTCAACGTCTCGATGCCGAAGAAGCTCTTCATCGGGTTCGACAGGCCCGTGCCGCCGATGGTGGCACCGGAGGCGACCGGCTCCAGGAAGCGGGCCCGCAGCGCCGCATTGCCGCTGTTGGCAACGTACCAGCCCAGCGCGTTCTGGCACCAGGCGAGAAAGGACGTGGACCCGCACAAGCGGCCGATCGCCGATGTCGTCTCGATGGCGGTCCAGAGGTCGGCGACCCCGTCCACCGGCAGGTGGGTTTGCCACGCTCCCAGGCGGCCGAGTTGGCGCATCAGGTCGAGGGGGTAGAGATCCCCCTCGTCGATCGCGTCCACCACCGGCGCGAGATCACGCGCCAGCAGCGCCTCCAGGCCCGGCAGGGCCTCGCGGTGGGAGCGGCCTTGGGGGGCCGTGTCGGTGAGGGTTGCAGCGAGGCTCATGGGCTTCTCCGTCGGGCGTCCGAGGTCCGCGTCGTCAACGACGGCGAACCTCGGTTCGGCGTTCAGGCCGCCGAAATTTCGACGTTGACCGGCCGGATGAAGGTGTTGGCGACCGGCGACCATTTGAGGACGTGCTTGATCAGGCCGTCGATCTCGGAGCCGGCGACATCGGTGCAGGCCATGTCGACCTTGATGCGGACGTCGGTGAAGCCGACGGGCTTCTCGCCGAGGTCACCGGTCCCCCACACGCCCGTGATGTTGAGGTCGCCTTCGAGCTGCAGTTCGAGCTTCTCGACGATCCAGCCGCGGTGGACGGCATTGGCATGGAGTCCGACCGCGATGCAGGAGCCGAGCGCGGCCAGCGACGCTTCCGAAGGGTTCGGGGCGGTGTCGTCGCCGAGCAGCGCCGGGGGCTCGTCCACGATGTAGGGCGGCAGGTTTCGGATATAATTGGCGTGCCGGAACCGGCCCTCGGCGACGGTCTTGCACTTCAGGGTCTTGATCACCTGCGGATTGGCCTTGCCGGAGGCGATCAGATTCTCCAGGCCCGATTTGTCGATCGGGGCGAGGCAGCCGGTCAGGGCGGTCTTCTGCACGACAGCAGACATCAGACGATCCTCTTCACATGAACGGGGTTGCACCGAGGGCGACACTCGACTTCGGTCGGCCGGACGATACAGACCGTTCTGTCTGTTCGCAACGAGCATTGCACGGGGCGTGCCAATCCCCTCCCGGGCTCGAGGCAGAGATGCGGCAAGGCGGCGGAAGCCGGCTGCGCCTGAACGCGTGATCGGCATTGAGGCAGGTTGACGAACAATCAGGCGCTGTGCTCAAGGGCAGGCTTAGGCGTCGCGGTGTAGATTGACTTGGCCTCGATTGACGCGCCCGCCTCGTCCGCGGCACAATCCCTGCGAGTGAACCAGGCCACCATGCCGCTGTCCGCCCGACACCCTCCGCCCGATGACCCCGCCGCCCCGCGCCACCGGCTCGTCGCGGCGGCCACGCGACTGTTCTGCCGCTACGGCATCAACGCGACCGGGATCGATCTCGTGGTGAGCGAGGCGGGCACCGCGAAGACGACCCTCTACAAGACCTTCGGATCGAAGGAGGGGCTGGTCGAGGCGGTGCTTGAGAACGAGGGCCGGGTCTGGCGCGAGTGGTTCTTCGCCCGCATCGACCGGTCGGATCTTGCGCCGCGGGACTGCCTCAAGCTGATCTTTCCCGCGCTCAAGGAGTGGTTCGGCCGCGCCGAGTTCTTCGGCTGTCCCTTCATCAACGCCATCGGCGAGCACGACAAGGCGGAAGACCGGCTGCGCGGCATCACCCTGCGGCACAAGACGCTCGTCCTCGACCGCATCGAGTCCTTGGCGGCCGCCGCCGGGCATGGCGCGCCGGCCGCCTTCGCGCACCAGCTCGGGATCCTCATGGACGGTGCCATCGTAGCCGCGATGGTCACGCGCGACGAGGCCATTGCCGATGCCGCCGGAGCCGCCGCGGCCGCGTTGATCGACATGGCTCTTCCCGCTCCGAGGGCGGTCCGGACACCCCGGCGCCGGGCCGAACCGGTCCAGCCGTCGCGGCCTGCCCTGGGCGCGACCGTCTGAGTCCAGGCTGCGTCAAACGGAAGGGTATAACGCCGGAGATGCGTCGCCGCTGCCTGCGCCATGGGATGGCGGGTCGGCCTTCTGCCATGCCGACCCTTTCGCGGAAGCCCTGCTGGACGGCTTCGCACCCTGTTTGGCGAGATGCTTGTTTCGGCTACTCTGGCCCGAGCGGGCGGTGGCCATCTCGGCTGGCCGTCCGGGCAGGGAGCGACGATGACGAGACGCGCGATATTTCTAGCCGTGGCCGTAGCCGGCTTGGCGTCCACGCCGGGGCAGGCCATGCCGGTTGCCCATGCCCCTACAATGTTGGGAGCGGCGATCCTGCCGATCCGCGATGGCTGTGGGCCGTTCGGCCACCGGTCGCATTACGGGTTCTGCAAGCCGAACGGCTATGACGAGGGCGGCCCCGGCTACGACCGCCCCGCCTTCTACGGGCCGCGGCCCTCCTATGGGCGCCGCTGCTTCGTTCGGGAAACCTATGATGGACCGCGCCGCTTCTGCACCGAATAGCGGCCGCGGTCGCCGCGAGGGCGTGCCGGCTTTCAATGTCAGGCCGCGCGGTGCCCGAGGCCGCGCATGACGCCGCGCAACTCCGCCAGGCCCTTCAAGCGGCCGATGGCGGAGTAGCCCGGATTGGTCCGTTTGGTTAGGTCGTCCAGCATCTTGTGCCCGTGGTCGGGGCGGAACGGCATCTTGGCTTCGGGCGGCCGCCGGTCGTCTTCGGCCAGCAGCGCCCGGATCACGGCCACCATGTCGACGTCGCCGTCGAGGTGGTCGGCCTCGTAGAACGATCCGTCCGCCTCCCGCCGTACGGCCCGGAGATGCACGAAGTGGATGCGCGGGGCGAAGGCCGCCGCCATGGCCGGCAGATCGTTGGCCGCGTCCGCGCCGAGCGAGCCGGTGCAGAAGCACATGCCGTTCGCGGGCGAGGGGACGGCGGTGAACAGGGCCTCGTAGTCGGCCCGGTTCTTGGCGACGCGCGGCAGGCCGAACAGCGGGCGGGGCGGGTCGTCCGCATGGAGGGTCAGCTTGACGCCGAGCTTGTCGGCGGCTGGCGTGACGGCCTCGAGAAAGCCGATCAGGTTGGCGCGAAGTTTCTGGGCATCGATCTCGCGGTAGAGCGCGAGCTTGGCGCGCAGGCCATCGAGGTCGAGCGTGTCGGAGGTCGTGCCCGGCAGGCCGGCGGCGATGGTTGCCGTCAGGGCCGCGACATCGGCCGGCGCGAGCGAGGCCGCGAGCGTCGCGGCGCGGCGGACGATATCGGGCTCATAGGCCTGCGCGGCGCCCGGCCGTTCGAGGATGTGGATATCGAAGGCGGCGAACTGCGTCTGGTCAAAGCGGAGGGCAGTCGCCCCGGTCGGTCGCGGCCAATCGAGGTCGGTGCGGGTCCAGTCGAGCACCGGCATGAAATTGTAGCAGACGACCTTGATGCCGTTGGCGGCGACCGCCTCCATGCTGGCGATCCATGTCGCGATGGCCTCCAGGGCTCCCCCACCCTGAAGCTTGATGACGTCGGGCACAGGAATGCTCTCGACGACGCCCCACCTCAAAGGCGAGCGTCCGGGCGGCGTATCCTCGATGGCAGCCTTGCGGGCCGCAACGGCCTCAGAGGTCCAGAGCGCTCCGGGTGGCCGGTCGTGAAGAGCGGTGACGATGGTGGTCGCCCCAGCCTGGCGGATGTCGTCAAGGCTGACCGGATCGTCCGGTCCGTACCAGCGCCAAGCCTGCAGCATCGCCATCCTCCCCCAACGCCCAGCCAGGGTAGGGCAACCGTGTCCAGAATGAAACGATCACGCCGGATCGCTGCGCGGTTAAGTCGGCGTTAATCAATGCGACAAATTCTTAAGCAACGGTGGACATGCCGAAAGGCCGAACCGTCAAGCGAGCCGCAACGATGCGCTGATCCATCTCGGCCGTTGCACGGCGGCGACACGGTTTGACGAATGTTGCTCCCCCCGGATGACCGGGCCTGAGCATCAGCATTGCCATGTACCCGAGGAGGTCGCAGACGATGGCCGTGAATACGAACGAAATCGAAGTCGAATACGACTTTCAGGGCGGTCTCACGCTCGCGGCGTCAGGCGTAAAGAACGGCCTTTTGGCCGCCATCGCCGTCGGGCTCGTCGACAAGCCCGACGCGACAGAGATCCTGCTGCTGATCCGTGAGGCCACGGAGCGGCTGATCGGCGAAATGGACGCCTGAGCGAAGGCATTCCGCCCAGGCGTCGTCTCGGCTCACCAGGTGGTGGAGGTGTCGGCCTTGATCTCGGCCAGCGTCTTCTTCAGGTGAACGTGCTGGTCGACGTGGTCGATCCAGGCGAACGGCACGTGATGGTGCTGCCCGTCGGGCGAGGTATTCTTCGCCAGCTTGATACGGTCAGGGCCGTCGAGGTGGTCCACCGTCCCGATCTTCTGGCCGTCCGCCGCGACGACATCCATGTGCTCGACGATCCGGGAGGCGTCGGCACCGGCGGAGAAGGCGGCCACCCGGCCGGCGGTGCCGGCATTGCGCGTGTCCTCGACGTCGACCTTGGTCGAGCGTACCGAGTCGGACACGGTCTCCACCCGGTCCTCGGCGGACTTGCGCAGCGTGATCTCCTCCTTGACCCGCGCCTCCTTCGAGACGACCGCTTCCTCGACACGCTCATCGGCTTCGATGACCCGGTCCTGGAACAGCGCGTCGGTGGCGCTGACGGGCCGGTCGACCGGGCGCCGGTCGATGCTGACGGTCTCGCTGTGCAGGCTGACCTGCTCGCTTACCGGCGTCTCGACGACGTAGCTGCGGAGCCGGACGCGACCATGCGAGACGTCGCGCTTGCCGACCCGCAACTGCTCCTCGTAGACGGGGATCACCTCGTCCCGCCCGGACGCAAGCGAAGCCGTGCCACGCTCCTGCGTGACCCGCTCGGTCGATGTGAGCGTTCCAAGGGCCGCGGCCCGCGCCGCCATGTCGGCCTCGTAGTTGCTCGCTGACCCCGTCAAGGCCGACGCCGTGCCTGCCGCCGAGCTTCCGACCGCGCGTGACGCCGAGGTCGTCCCGGTCGTTGACACGAGGCCCGCAGCCGTGCCGGCCGTGCCGACCGCCGCGCCGCTGAGCGCAGTCGCGCCGGCCGACCCCGTCCAGCCTTCCGACCGCCACTGGCTCTCCCGCTCGTCGAGGTTCACCGCCCCGTCATTGTCGAGGATGTCGAGGGCCTTGTTGTAGTTCGCCTCGTCGGCCCGCACGGAAATCAGGTACCCGCCGCGGCGCAGGCCTTCGGCATAGGCGTACCGGTCGTCGTCGGGAAGGAAAAGGTCCTTCAGTGAGTCCCAAAACCCCTTGTCCTCGCCTGGGGTGGCGGTGGTTGATACGGCTCCGGCAGCGCCCTGACCGCCCGTCTGCGTGATGTGCTCGCGCGGGATCCCGGCGGCGACAAGGTCGTCCACGGCCTTCTTGGCTGCGCCGGACGTGTCGAAGAATGCGCTGATGATGCGGCTGTGAACGGATGTGTTCTGATCGATACTCGTGTCGTAGCTCATGACATGACCTCTCATGCAACCAAATGCCGGCCCACGAGGATGATCGGCCACAGCGGTTTGCCGGCATGGCACCGCAGGAGTTCCGGAGCATCCCTCAACGCGTCGCCTCCGCTCGCGGACGTGCCGAGCCAATCCAACGGTGGCGTGCGCGCTGACCCCCCGACAACGAGGTGCCGTGTCATTTGTTCAAGGTCGAATATTTGTTCAGGAAGCAGCCGAAGCCGCTTTGGGCCGCTGCGGTCCGGAACATGGCGCCCGCCCGAGGATTGCCCGTCCGGAGGACCGATGATGACCGATGAGAAGGCCAAGAACGAGAGCCTGGCGGCGGACGAGGTGAAGGTGCGTCTGCTCGAGGAGGTGGCCGACGTTTCGACCCGCGAACGCGTCACGGGTCGCGTCCGCGTGTCGACGGTGGTGGAGACCGTCGAGGAGATGGTCCGCGCCGCCTTGCACAGCGAGGCCGTCGAGGTCACGCGGGTGACCATCGACCGGCCGGTCGACGCGCCCCCGCCGATCAGGACCGAGGGGGACGTCACCATCGTTCCCGTCCTCGAGGAGGTGCTCGTCGTCGAGAAGCGGTTGATGCTGAAGGAGGAGCTGCATATCCGGCGTATGCGGACCACCGAGACGGTCGAGCAGCCCGTGCAGTTGCGGCGGCAGCAGGCGGTGGTCGAGCGCCTCGACGCCCAGGGTCAGCCCGACCCCAAGCCCGCGCCCTGAAGAAGGGCGGCGGGGTGCCGTCCCCTGCTAGTGGCCGAGCCCCTTGACGATGCTCTCGACCATCTTCTTGGCGTCGGCGAACAGCATCATCGTGTTGGGCCGGAAGAACAGCTCGTTTTCGACCCCCGCATAGCCGGCCGCCATGCCGCGCTTGATGAAGAGCACGGTCTTGGCCTTCTCGACGTCGAG
>CAXTVD010000002.1:0-38791 GCA_964247575.1 uncultured Lichenihabitans sp. | reverse complement strand
TCCGCCGGGCGGCCAAACACGCGATCGGGCGCCTGCATGTGACCAAGGGCGGACGTGAAGCTCTGGAGCAGAAGCGGCGAGGCGATCGCCAGCGGGGCACGCCGGATCGTATAGCCGGCGAAAGCGGCGACGTCCGCGTTCCTCCTGACCTCTGTCCTCAAGCCGGCCACGACGTCTGGGTTTAGCATGCTTCAAGCCTTAATTCGCTCAAGCCGAAGAAGGCCTTTACCGTCCCGGGCGTGTCGATGATACTCAGCCGTCCAATGTTGCCGCATGGGGATTACTTCAGCCCTAAATTGTAGAGCAGCCCTGGAAGGTGATGGATGTCGAGTTGGTAACCGGCCGGGATCACCCGGACGTCCTCGACGGGCTTGCCGTGGTTCTCCGCCTGAAGGCACCCGACATAGCATTCCTGGGCCACCCGGATCGCATTGGAAAGTTCGCCATAAGCATAGAAATTGGGCAGCTGAACGGTCGCCCCGCCGTAGCGCAACACGCCTTCCGCCCGTCTCCAGGCGCGGGCCGCCTCCGCGAAGTCGCCGCGCTCGTAGAGTGTCCATCCCGCAAGGAAAATGCCGATCAGCACGTTGGTGAGCACCGCGGGCCAGTGCGCGAGGTCGAAGGCGAACTCGCCGATGCCGTTGAAATACTCCGCCGCCTTCTGCGTGTCCTTGTCGCGGAAAGCGAGGTATCCGGCGACGAGGCGGACGGAGGTATGCCACCGCAACCAGAGGCCACGGGGCACATTGGCCTTGCTGTGCAGAACCTCCTCGATACCGCTCCACAGCTTCCTCCGTGCGACCTCCGGAACGGAAAGACCGTCCACCAGACGGTAGCCCATCGTGCAAAGGGCAGCGGACTGGGCAGCGAAATCATCCGAGAGGCGGTCGAAACCGAAGTAAGATACGTAGAACAGCAGGTTGAGGTTTCGGAGCCGCTCGGTGGGCGACTGCACGAGTTTGAGAAAGTCGGCCCGTGTCGCGACCCGGACCGCCGCGAGTTCGGCCGCGGAGCCCGTCATGGCCAGCGGGTGTCGCACACCTGCCCCGTCAACGGCGAAAACTGCGATGTCCATGAACAAGGGCGGCCGGAATGCCGACGCGGGGACATGTGCCGTGAAGGGCGCCGGCTCGCCGGCTGCAGGCTCCTCCAGCAGAAACTCGATGACCGGAGCGCCAGAGCATTCGACGACGAGGCGGACTGGACGGGCAGCGTCAGGCGGACACGTTACCGCTCCGCCTATGGTGGCCCCGTCGACCGTCAGTTCTCCAGTGGAAACGTCCCCTCGAAGGGCAGTTGCATCCAGCTTCAAGGCTTGTTCCATCCTTCAATCACCATCCGCGCAGAGCGCGCCTACCGTCACCTAGAAATATTCGACACGCAATGCGGCAGGATCTTTAACATAGATCAAGCTGTCAAGGTATTGC
Source organism: uncultured Lichenihabitans sp. (assembly GCA_964247575.1). Taxonomy (GTDB): domain Bacteria; phylum Pseudomonadota; class Alphaproteobacteria; order Rhizobiales; family Beijerinckiaceae; genus Lichenihabitans. The sequence goes on along the minus strand of CAXTVD010000002.1, from coordinate 37,364 downwards.
ATTTCACAAAGTAAACTTCGCCAAAGGTCGGAGCGCTCTTGTTGCACCAAGACCGGCCCAGTAGCCCACACCTCTCGTTACGGATGGGTGAGAGTACGACACGGCGCGCTCGCAGCGCGCCGCGAGGGTCATGACGGAAAGTAAAGCGGCGTCGCCGGACCAGAACGTCTTTCCGAGGTCGCGTTGCAACCTGATCGGCTCAGGGGGCGCACGACGGCGCTTTGAGACCCGGCCGTAGATCGTTCGCTGCCCGCCGGACCGAAGCGCATCTGCATCCTCTTCGCGCTTCCTACCTGACCTCCACTTTGTCGCTGCGGTCGACGTCGACCCGCAGGTCGCCATGGCCCGCGCTCGGGCTGCCCGAATTCCCGGAGACGGTTCCGTGATCCACATTGTGCATCATGATGGGGGTACCGGGATCGCCCATGATCCCATGGTGATAGCGGCCAAAGCTGAGGAAGCGGTTGCCCACGATCTGGATCTGCTTGTTGCCCGGCGTGGTGGAGGCTTCGCTCTGCACCAGCACATTGCTGCCGCTCACGTTGTTGAACGTATTGTTCCGGACCGTGAGGTTCTCGACGGTCGGTCCCTCGTCCCAGCTGAACTCCGGGCCGATCAGGAGACCCGCCATCACCGTGTCGTGGATCTCGCTGTTCTCGATGGTCGAGTTAGACGTCTTGATCAGCAAGCCGCGGGCGTGCAGGGACTGGAAGCTCGAATTGGCGACGTGAAGGCGGCCGGCGCTGTCGAGATCGATCACGCGATCGATCCCGTCGTTATCGTTGACGCGATTCTTGATCGGAAGCACGCCGGTGCGCTGGATCTGCACGTCGCTGTCGAAGGTCAGCTTGCAGAAGTCCGGCTCGGCGGGGTCACAGGCGACATCGATGACGCGGGCCCGCTCACGCTCGCTCTTGCTGAGCCAGTCCCAGACCGCGACGGTATCGCCGACCCGCCAGTCGTTGGCCTGACGCACATCCACCGTGATCTGCCGTGGGTGGTCCTGCCGCGCGATGCGGGCGAAGTTGGCCCCCATGTTGAAGCCGTCGTCCCAGACCCGCGCGATCGTCACATGATCAAGCGTCAGCGCGATATGATTGTTGAACACCATCGTGCCGCCCAGGGCAGAGATCAACTGGTCCGAGCCGGGCTTCACGTCCACGATCATGCGACGGAAGGTGAAGTCGCCCGAATTGCGGTTGAGGACGAAAGCCCCGCCCGCTCCGCCCGGGTAGTAGTGGATGTCTTCCGCGGTGAAGGTCTTGGTTCCCACGATATTGAAGGCGTATCCCTTCTTCGTGAGATTCCAGAGCGAGACGACCTTGCCGACATCGTGCTCGACCGGAGAATGGTTGAGGTCGACCTCCCAACGGGTCTCATCCAGCCGACGGTGGCCGATGATGGTCGGCGGCCAGCACGCCCCAGGATCGTTCGGACCGAGCCAGGCGCAGTCGGCACTGTGGTCCCCCCATGTACCGGACTGGGGGTCGCTGAAGATGACGAAAAACGTCGCGCCCTCGATCACGGGGGAGGTGAAGTCCGCATAACCCGGGTTGAAGGTGACGACGGCCGACTTGCGCGTCGGATCGAAGCTTACGATGGTCGCCTGGGCGTAGCTGAGCGGTGCGCGGTCGAGCGTCAGGGACCGGATCGAGACGTCGGTGGAGGCCTGGACCCGGAAGAAGGACTTCTCCGGGGGCGCGATCAGCACCGTTCCCTTCTCGCCCCGGATGGTCAGGCCGTTCGCCCGGTTGACGAGCACCGCGCTGCTGCCGCGGCGCGGGTCGGCGCCAAAAAGGTAGCGACCGGCCGGCAGCAGGACATCGCTTCCGGGGCCGGCCGCGACTGCCGCGTCGATGGACTTCTGGATGGCGGGACCATCGTCCGTATGGCCGTCGCCCGTCGCTCCATAGTCGCGCACATTGAAAGACATCGCGTAGCCTCCGGCTGGACTGCCCAAGCAGCAGACCATCAGGCAGAGCAACCGCAGCCGGCGATGCAGTGTTCCAATCATCGGGCGATCTATCCTTCTAACGGGCACGTCGCATCACGACTGACGCTACGTCAGCCCCGACGATCGCCGACGCAAGCCCAACGGGTTTGCACGGGTCGACCCCGCCCGGTCAACCGGACCGCACGAGCCGGCTATAGGATCTCGGGCGCCCCTGGACAGCTCGCGGGGCGACGCCCGGAAGCCGGCCGGGTCGGGTCAGACGACACCCGCCTTAAGGAGATCGTGGACCGTCACGATGCCCGTCAGCCGACCATCCTCGATCACAAAGAGCGAGGTGATCTTGCGGGCGTTCATCATCGCGAGCGCCTGCTCGGCGAGGTCGTTCGGCGCGATCGTCTTGGGCGCCTTGCTCATCACATCGACGATGGCGTGGTCGGCGAAGCCGCCCTCCAGGGCCCTGCGGACGTCGCCATCGCTGACCACGCCCACCAGCGTTCCCGCCTCGTCGAGGACGCCGGTCAGGCCGAGCCGCTTGGATGTGATCTCCAGAATGGCCTGGGTCAGCCGCTCATGCACCCGCACGACCGGGATGGCCTCGGCCGTATGCATGAGATCCTTGACGTGACGCAGCCGCACGCCGAGCTTGCCGCCGGGATGGAACTGGCCGAAATCCTCGGACGAGAACTTGCGTCGGCTGAGAAGGCAGATCGCGACGGCATCGCCGAGCACCAGTTGGGCCGTGGTCGACGTTGTCGGGGCAAGGCCGTTCGGGCAGGCCTCGACGACCTTGGGCAGCACCAGCGCGATATCCGCGGCGCGGCCGAGCGCGCTGCCGGGGTTGGACGTGATCGCGATGAGCGGGACCCCGTAGCGCCGGGTGTAGGCGACGATATCGGAGAGCTCGGCCGTCTCCCCGGACCACGACATCGCCAGCACCACGTCCTGGCTCCGGATCATCCCGAGGTCGCCGTGGCTGGCATCGGCCGGATGGACGTAGTGAGCCGGCGTGCCGGTCGAGGCGAAGGTGGCCGCGAGCTTGCGCCCGATATGGCCCGACTTTCCCATGCCGGTCACGATGACGCGGCCGGTTGCCGCGTAGAGGATCTCGACGGCCGCGCTGACGCGCTGCCCGAGCTCGCCCTCAAGCGCCTGCTGCACGGCGCGCACGCCGTCCAGTTCCACCGAAACGGCCTTCAGGGCCGTCGCGACATCATCGCCGCTCCGGTCGGGATGGTGGACGGCGTGCGGCGCGGCGGGTCCGGATCGGCTGGCGGTTTCGCTCATGGCGGTCAGGCCACCAGCGGCTGGAGCGGTCGCGCCTTGGCGATCCGGTCCAGGGCGACCATGGTCTCGAGGAAGTCCGGCATATCCTTGAGGAACATCATGTTCGGGCCGTCCGAGGGCGCGTGGTCGGGGTCGGGGTGGGTCTCGACGAACAGGCCTGCCACGCCCACCGAGATCGCACTGCGGGCCAGGACCGGCACCATCCGGCGGTCGCCGCCCGACGAGGTGCCCTGCCCGCCGGGCTGCTGGACCGAGTGTGTCGCATCGAAAACGACGGGGTAACCCGTTGCGGCCATGATCGGCAGGCCACGAAAATCGGTCACCAGCGTGTTGTAGCCGAAACTGGTGCCACGTTCGGTCAGCAGGATTCGATCGTTGCCGGTGCTGGCGATCTTGGCCGCGACATTCGCCATGTCCCAGGGCGCGAGGAACTGGCCTTTCTTGACATTGATGGCCGCTCCGGTGCGCCCGGCCGCGAGCAGCAGATCCGTCTGGCGGCACAGGAAGGCCGGGATCTGAAGGATATCCACGACCTCCGCGACCGGCGCGCATTGCGCCTCGCTGTGAACGTCGGTGAGCACAGGGATGCCGAACCGGCTCTTGATCTCGGCGAAGACCGGGAGGGCCTTGTCGAGTCCCATGCCGCGCTCACCCTTGACGGACGTCCGGTTCGCCTTGTCGTAGGAGGTCTTGAAGACGAGCGGCACGCCGGCCTTCCCGGCCATCTCGACCAGGGCTGTGGCGCATTCGATGGCGTGGTCCCGCGACTCCATCTGGCATGGGCCGGCAATGAGGAAGAACGGTCGACTGTTCCCGACGGTGAAGGCGGACTTCTGCAAATCGACAAGGCGTTCATTCATGATCGTCACCCATCCTGGGAAGGCGTTCCGAGATCCTGGCGTCCCGTAACCATCAGCGCAGGCCCGCTCCTTGCGGCTTTCGGCCAGTCGTTCCGCCGCACCATTCTAGCGGGCCCGCGTTGACGGCCGTGTTACACGGCCAGGGTCGGCCGCCATGCAAAGACATGTCCGACGATAGCCCGGTCGCCATGCGACTCCCGGGGGGCTGACATCGCGACGGTCGAGCACCAGGTGCCCCGCCCTGGTCGACCGGGACGCTGACAGGTGGCCCAGGTCTTGCCAAGCCCAAAACGGGCATCATGGCAAAGACGACTCGCGCCCTCTCGACATCCCCACGCAGCCAGCCGACCGGCCGGATCGGGAGCACGGTGCGCCAGGACCAAGCGGCCATGCCGCTGCCGAATGGCCGGCCAAGCCGTCGCGATGCAGGCCAGTCATCCCCGCAACACCTTCAAGCCACGCGCAAACAGCGGCGCTGTCATCGAACGCTCAAACTAGTTAATACACTCAGGCTAAGAATTTCGATACAGTTTGTGCTATTAACCAAACGGTCGGTTTCTTTCCACTCCTAACCCATCTCCCTCCTTTCCCTAGAGGGAGGGGCGGAAGATGTCGAGCGATGGTTGCAACGCGCCACCGTTGGGTGCAAAGGTGGCAACCGTTCAGCAGATCCTCGGGGGTGGATGACTTGGTGGAATCGGCCGGCGGCAATATCGAGTTGTACGGCTATTCCCGCGTCCTGGGCGGACTGCTGATCGGGGGGTGGATCGATCTGTCCTGGGACGATCCGGTCGAGCCGCCGACCGTTGCCGTTCGTGTCGGGGCTCAGACCGTGAACGGCTACGGCCTCGTCTGCCTCTATCCACGCGACGACGTCAAGAAGCACGGTCGGGGCATCCTCGTGCTCCTCGACGCCGATCCGGACACGGCAGTCGATCCGATTTCAGAGGTGACCCTGACCTCGGACAGCGACGTGTTTCGGATCTTCGCCCATACGACGCCCATCCTGTTCGAGGAGGACCGGCTGTTCCTGCATGCCAGGCAGGCGCTTGGCAATGCGCCGCCGAACGCGGCGCGGGCACGTTTTCTCAAGCTGATCGAACGGCCTCACTACACCGGCGTCGACACGCTCGGCAGCGTTCCGTGGCCGGTGCACCTCGAAGTGGACAAGGTCTACTTCTGTCCCCCCGACGGCTTCATCATCCGGGGCTGGTTTCTCGATCCGTTCAACCGGGTCGCGCGAATCAAGGTGTGCTGCGGGGGTAGCGCCCGAACGCTCGATCCGGCCAGCTGGGTGCGCGTCAAGCGGCGGGACGTCATCGAGGGCTTCTCGAGCCGTTACGGTCTGACCGACGATATGTGCGGTTACGTCGCCTATGCGCCCGCCGTGTATCGCCCCGGCGCGTCGAGCTATTTCGAAGTGGAGATGGTCGACGGCTCGGTCGCCTACCGCCCCCTCACCCTGTCCCTGTTCACCGGCCTGCCCGCCATCAAGGAACTGCTCGGCTGCTTCGACCTGAGGCGGGACGCGCTCGTCCAGGCCTATGACCGTGTGGTCGGGCCGGCGGTCGAGGCCATGAACGTCTTTCGGCTGCGGCACGCCCCCGAGGTCACCGCCATGGCCTTCGGCCCGGAGCCGCCGGCGCCGCGCTGCTCCATCATCATCCCGCTCTATGGGCGGGTGGACTTCCTCGAATACCAGCTGGCCTTCTTCTCCGAGACGCTCGCGCGGGACCACGAGATCCTCTACGTCCTGGACGATCCCGACCGGCGGGCCGAGACCGAGGCGCTGGCCGCCTCGTCCTATGCGCGTTTCGACCGCCCCTTCAAGCTGCTGGCCCTCAGCCATAACGTCGGCTACGCCCCGGCCAACAATGTCGGCCTTCGCCATGCGCGCGGGAACACGATCTGCTTTCTGAATTCGGACGTCTTTCCGCGCAATCCGGATTGGCTCGAGAGCATGATCGGCACGCTGAACGACGAGCCCGATGCGGGCATGATCGGCGCGTTCCTGGTCTATGAGGACGGCACGATGCAGCACGATGGCTGCACCTTCGAGCGGCTTCCCGAATTCGGGAACTGGCCGTTCCCCATGCACCCCGGCAAGGGGCGCCGGGTGGCCAAGACCCATCGCCGCGCCCAGGCCGAGATCGTCACGGGAGCCTGCATGGTCATGCAGGCGGATCTCGCGCGAGAACTCGGCGGCTTCGACGAGGGCTTCGTCATCGGCGATTTCGAGGACGCGGACCTCTGTCTTCGCGTCACCGCCAAGGGGCTGACCTGCATCGTCGATAACGATGCAGAACTCTATCACCTCGAGCGACAGTCGCAGAACCTGCAGGCGAGTTCGTGGCGGATGAACCTCACCTTGTTCAATGCGTGGCGTTTCCAGTCCCGATGGAGCGGCCGTGAGTTCTGATCTCCTCCTCGAGCGGCCGCCGGAGCAGGCGACGTTCAGCGTGAACGCGCCGCCCAAGGTCCTCGTGCTGACGCACTCGCATCCCCTGTTGACCAAGGGCGGCGCGGAGATCTCCGCGGACTCGCTGGTCAAGGGTCTCCGACGCTACTTCGATGCCAAGGCGTGGTTGCTGGGGTGCTCGCGCAAGCCGCAGACCGACCGGATGGCGGTCGGCTTCACGCAGCCTTTCGGCGAAGACGATTTCGTCTACCAGGCCCAGGACTCATTTGATTACTTCAAGTTCGCCAACCGCGATCCGAAGTTCCCCGAGATCTTCACCGGCCTTCTCCGCGACCTGCAGCCTGACATCGTACACTTCCACCACTATGCCCATTTCGGTGTCGAGGCCTTCGCCCTGACGAAGCGGACGTTGCCGGACGCCAAGATCGTCCTAACCCTGCATGAGTTCCTGGCCATCTGCAACAATCACGGGCAGATGGTCAAAACGCAGTCCGGGCGTCTTTGCGAGAAGTCCGGGCCGATCGATTGCAGCCTGTGTTTCCCGGCCGTCGGGCCGCGCGACTTCTTTCTTCGAAAGGAATACATCTCCACCTTCTTCGAGAAAGTGGACCTGTTCATCTCGCCCAGCCATTTTCTGGCGGAGCGTTACAGGAGCTGGGGGATTCCGGCCGAGAAGATGGTCGTGATCGAGAACGTGCCGGCTACCCAGCCGTCGCCCGAGCCGTCCGACCTCGTGATGCTCTGGCCCGGCCGCAACGGGATGTCGGGCGAGAACGGCGGGACGCCCTCCCGCCGATCCATCAAGATCGGTTTCTTCGGGCAGATGTCGCCGCTCAAAGGCATCCTCGTCCTTCTGAACGCGGCCCACGAACTGGCCAGGGACGAGATCGACACGGTCACGATCGACATTCACGGCGATTATTCGAACCAGCCGCCTGAATTCCAGACGGCCGTGAAGGCCGGGCTTGAAGAGGCCGGCACCAATGTCCGATTCTGCGGTCCCTACGACAATGCCCACGTCCGCAAGCTGATGGGCACGGTCGACGCCGTGATCGTCCCGTCCACCTGGTGGGAGAATTCACCGGTGGTCATCGAGGAAGCGCTCGAAGCCGGCAAGCCGGTGATCTGTTCGAATATCGGCGGGATGGCGGAAAAGGTTCGACCCGGGATCGACGGGCTCTGGTTCGAGGTCGGCGACAGCCGCAGTCTGGCCCAGCTCCTGCGAGCCGTGGCGAACGCCCCGGATGTGTTCGCACGGCTGGCCAAGACGGCCAGGGCGCCGCCGACGGTCGAACAAGCCGTCCTGTCGCATCTGGCGGCATACAATTCGCTGTTCGCTTGAGAGCGGCATCTTTGCAGGAGGTCGGGCGTGCTCGAAGGATCGGTTGACTTGGTTTCGCTTCACAATGCTTCGGGGTGGATCGGAGACAGGGACAGCGAGCGCAGCTTCGAGGTCACCATCTCCTTGCACGACGAGATCATCGGCGAAGGTCCGGCGGACCTGTATCGGCCCGATCTCGAGCAGGTGGGTTTCGGAGAGGGCCGCTGCGGCTTCGATATCGGCTTCTTCCGACCCATCGAGGGTCATGACCTGCCCTTCGTCATCGTCAAGGTGCGCGGCTCCAACCTTGCCATTCCGCGGACGTCCCGCGAGAGCTACATCGATTTTGTCCGCTCGGTCACCGGTCAATATCCCGGCGCGGGACGCCAGCGCTCCATCTTCGGCGGGCTGTGGACCGATCGTACGGACGCGCTGGACGTCCTGAACGGCCGGCGCGTCGTGGGGAGTTGCACCGCCCCGGTCTATCCCAAGGTGAGGAGCTTCATCGCGGACGGGCTGGTCGAGGTCGCGGCCGGGCGGGCGGACGGGTATGAAGCCCAGCGCCACGAGGACAGCGGACACGGAACGGTCGCCGCGCGCCAGGCGGCGGACATCGCTCGCTCCTTCGTGACGGACGAGTTCGCCGACGTGCTGAAGGCCGTGTTCGACGACGTCCCGGTGCTCTACGCGTCCCAGGAGATCACGGAGACCGAGGAGAACTTCTACCAGGCCTGCGCCCTGGAACGGCTCAGCTCACCCAGCGAACTCGCCGTTGCCTATATGATGGTTTCCGGGACCGGCGCTCGGCTCGAGTATGTCGCCGAAAGCCATGAACTGCCCGAGTTCGGCCCGAACGGGGTGTCCCGCTGGACGAAGGCCGGCACGGTCGCCGTCTCGGTGGTCGCCGTATCATTAAAACAGCCCGTCAAGAGCCTCGATCTCGGCACGGGTGCGAGCGTGATCGTGAGCCCCGGCCTGATCCATCGCGTGGCCGTGCCGCAGGACTGCACCGTGGTGCGTCTCATCATGTCGCCCAAGCGGGTCACGCCCACCAAGTTCCTGTCGGGCACCCTGTCCTGGAACGACTACGATCTCGGCCACGGCGTCCGGGCCCGGCTCTAGGGTGATGGCTCACGGCAGCGGGAGGGCGTGAGAGCGGGACCGACGCTATGCCTCGTCGGCCTCGCCGACCTCGATGCCATACCGACCCGCTGCGGCCCTGACGTGGACCTTCATGGCCGCTTCTGCACCGGGAGCGTCGCCGGCCGCCAGACGGGCATAGATTTCTTCGTGTTCCCGCAGCGTATCGCCGAGCCGGATGCGGAGATCCATCGGCAGCCGCTGGCTCGCCACCATCATCGCGCGGACCGGCCGGTACATGCCCGCCAGCACGGGATTGGCCGCCAGTTCAAAGACGAGGTCGTGAAACGCGGCGTCCGCCCCCGCCATGGCGGGGACGTCATCGGCCGCGAGGGCGACCCGCATGGCATCCGTCGTGGCCACAAAGCGACTCGCTCCCTGAGGGCTCATCCGCGCGGCGGCCAGCCGGGCGGCGTATCCTTCCAGGCCGTAGCGCGCCTCGTAGACATCGGCGGGGCTGCAACGGTCGGAGAACCGCCAGAGCGGCGGTCGCTGGGACGGTGACGCGACATAGACGCCACTGCCCACGCGGACGCGGACCAGTCCCATCGTCTCCAGCATGGAGATGGCCTCGCGAAGGGAGGGGCGGCTGACGCCGAGCATCCCCGCAAGATCGCGCTGCGAGGGAAGGCGGTCGCCAGGCTTGAGGCCCCCTTTCAGGATCAGGCCCTGCAGATGCTCCGACACGGAGCGCGGGACGAGCGGCCGGATGTCGGCGATCGGCCACCGGGGCGCGGCAAGGCCGGCGGACCGGGCCGCATCGCCGGATTGCTCATGCAATGACCGGCTTGCCGAAACTTTCGGACCGTTCCGCTGAAACTTCGGCATGCCGGACGTCGGCCCCCCGTTGACGGACCGACATGTCATCATGCAGGCTCGCATCGGTCAAACCGGTCTGACCAATTGTTGGACGGCGGCCCGGTGCCGGGCGCCCTTAACTTCTTCGGAGATGGACATGCTGCATCCTGCGCTCCTATCGGTCTGGTCGAAGCGAGGGGCGTTGGCTGGGGCCGTCCTGGCCACCATTTTAGGTGGGGCAGCCGCAGGCGCAGCGGAGATGAAGGTCGGCGCCAACATCGGCAACGTGCCCTGGGAGTTCCAGGACGCCAAGGGCGACACGGTCGGCTTCGAGGTTGATCTCGCCAAGGAGATCGGCAAGCGGCTCGGGATGGACGTCAGCTTCGTCAACATTCCCTTCACCGGCCTGTTCGCGGCGGTGCAGTCCGGGCAGATCGACGCGGCGGTGTCGTCCATCACCATCACCCCGAAGCGTCTGGCCAGCGTGAGCTTCGCGCAACCCTACTACGACAGCGACCAGTCGCTGACCGTCAAGGCGGATTCGGGGATCACCGACCTCAAGGGCATGGCCGGCAAGCCCGTCGGCGTCGACACCGGATCGACCGGGGACATGTACACCCAGGCCCACGCGGCCGAGAACAAGTTCTCCGACATCCGCCGCTACGAGGGTCTGTCGCCCGCCATGCTGGATCTCGCGGCCGGCCGGATCGACGGCTACATCAGCGACATCCCGGCGCTGCAGTATTACGTGAAGGACAAGCCGGTCTACAAAGTCGTCCAGCGCATCCCCACCGGCGAGCAGTATTCCATCATGTTCGCCAAGGACAGCCCGCTCGTCGCCAAGGTCAACGGCGTGATCACCCAGCTCAAGCAGGAGGGCTATATCGCAGGCCTGCACGAGAAGTGGTTCGGCGCCAAGCCCGCGGCCACCCCGAGCACGGTCAAGACGGCCGACATCCCCAAGCTCTGACGGGTCCTGCGTGACGGACCGCCCATGCTGAGCCGGCGGCCAAGCCGCCGCTGCGGTCGGCTCAGCCCATGGACGGCCGTGCCGAGGAACCAGGTCGCCGGCGAAGGCTGGCGCACCGCAACCGTCCGCCATGTCGATCTTTGACACCTTCCTCAACTGGCCGGTCTTCGTGGAAGCCCTGCCCATGCTGCTGCGGGGTCTGTGGATCACCGTCGGGCTGGGGCTCACCGCGATCCTGCTCGGGCTGGCGGGTGGCCTTCTCCTCGTGCTGCTGCGCCTCTACGCGCCCGGCCCGGTCTCGGCGGTGTCGGTCGCCTATATCGACGTGTTCCGCTCGGTGCCGGTCCTCGTCCTGCTGATCGTGATCTATTATGCGCTACCCTTCGTCGGGGTGCGGCTCTCGCCGTTCTGGGCCGCGAGCAGCGCCCTGAGCCTCGTCTCCGCCGCCTACTCCGCCGAGATCCTGCGGGCCGGGATCGAGGCGGTCCCGGTAGGCCAGTTCGAGGCGGCCCGCGCCCTCGGCCTCGGCGGGCTCCGCCAGATGACGGACGTGGTGCTGCCGCAGGCGGTCAAGCTCGTCATCCCGCCGCTCACCTCCAATGCGATCAACGTCATGAAGGACACGGCCTTGGCTTCGGTCGTCGCCATGCCGGACCTCCTGAAGCAGGCCACCCAGGCCCAGGCGCTCGCCGCCAACCCGACGCCCCTGATCGGCGCCGCCGTGATCTACATCATCATGCTGCTGCCCTTCGTCCGCGCGGTCGGCTATCTCGAGATCCGCCTGCGGCGGCGCAGCCGATGACGGCGACGATCATCAGCCTGCGCGGCGTACGCAAGAGCTTCGGCCGCTTCCGGGCGCTCGACGGCGTGACGCTGGACGTGGCCCCGGGGGAGACCCTGGTCGTGATCGGTCCGTCCGGGTCCGGCAAATCGACGCTCATCCGCTGCATCAACCGCCTGGAGCGCCACGATGCAGGCGACATCGTCGTCGACGGCCACACGGTGGGAGATAACCGGCAACTGCGGCTCATCCGGGCCGAGACCGGCATGGTCTTCCAGAGCTTCAACCTGTTCCCGCATATGAGCGTGCTTCGGAACGTCGCCCTCGCCCCGGTCCGCGTGCGGGGTCTGGGCTGGCGGGAGGCGGAGGAGCGGGCGCGCAAGCTGCTCGTGCGGGTGGGCCTGGAGGCGCAGATCGAGAAATACCCCGCGCAGCTCTCGGGCGGCCAGCAGCAGCGCGTCGGCATCGCCCGGGCGCTCGCCATGGAGCCCAAGGTGCTTCTCTTCGACGAGCCCACCTCCGCGCTCGACCCGGAGATGGTGGGCGAGGTGCTTGACGTGATGCGGGGCCTCGCCCGGACGGGCGTCACGATGATCGTCGTCACTCACGAAATGGGCTTTGCGCGGAGCGTCGCCGACCGCATCGTCTTCATGGACGCCGGGCGCATCGTGGAACAGGGGCCGCCGGCCGCCTTGTTCGACGCGCCGCGGGATGGGCGGCTGAAGAGCTTTCTCAAGGCGATCCTGTCGCCCTGAGCGGCAGCACCGCGGCCGGCCCGCATTCGGAGAACAGGACAGATGCCGCTTGATGTCGACTACGCCCGCAGCCGCTTCCCCGCGCTGGCCGACGGCTTCGCCTATTTCGACAATGCCGGCGGGTCGCTCGTGCTCGGCACGGTGGCGGACCGGGTGCGCGACTACCTGCTGACGACAAGCGTGCAGACCGGGGCGAGCTACGGCGCCTCGGTCCGGGCCGTGGATCGGCTGCGCGAGGCGCGCCGCCGCATCGCGCTCCTCGTGAATGCGGCCCGACCCGAGGAGATCGTGCTGGGCCCATCGACGACGGTGCTCTGCCAGTTCCTCGCCCGCGCCATGGAAGGGCGGCTCAAGCCGGGCGACGAGATCGTGGTGACCGACTTCGACCACGAGTCGAATATCGGTCCCTGGCGCGCACTGGAAAAGCGCGGGGTCGTCATCAAAACCTGGAGCCTCGACCCCGAGACGCTGGAGGTCGACCTCGACGCCCTTGGCGCCGTGATGACCGCGCGCACGCGCCTCGTCGCGGTCACCCACGCCTCCAACATCCTGGGCACCATCAACCCGGTGGCGGCCATCGCCCGCTTCGTCCACGAGCGCGGCGCCGAGATCGCCGTCGACGGGGTCGCCTACGCGCCGCACCGCGCCGTGGACGTCCTCGCCACCGACGTCGACTACTACGTCTTCAGCTTCTACAAGACCTACGGGCCCCACTTCGCCGTGCTCTACGGCAAGTACGACAAGCTGCTGGAGCTCGACGGCCTCTACCATTACTTCTACGGCCGCGAGAACGTGCCCATGAAGCTGGAGCCGGGCAACACCAACTACGAGCTCGCCTGGGGCTCGGCCGGCATCGTCGACTACCTCGACGCGCTCGGCGGCGGCACCGGCGACCGCGCCGCGCTCGACCGGGCCTTCACCGACATCGCCGCCCACGAGGCGAGGCTCGCCGAACGGCTCCTGGGCTACCTGCGCAGCCGCAACGACGTCCGCATCGTCGGCGATCGCAGCAGCGACGCCAGCCGGCGCGTCCCGACCATCGCCTTCAAGGTCGAGGGCCACGAGGCGGGAGCCATCGTGCGGCACACCGACGAGGACGCGGTGGGCATCCGTTTCGGTGACTTCCACTCACGTCGTCTGATCGAGCATCTCGGCCTCGAGCGGGACGGCGGAGTCGTTCGCGTGTCGATGGTCCATTACAACACGCTGGACGAGGTCGACCGGCTGATCGGTAGCCTCGACCGCGCGCTGCGATAGACGACGGCGGGGGATCGTGAAGCCGGGGCCCTCCCCGGGCGAGACGGTCGCGGCCGACACTGCGCGCCGCGAGGTCGGCATCTCGCGACCGCATCGCGGCCTCGGCTCGGCCGATCGGCTGGGGACAACAGGACGGGACCGCCCTGCCCGTCATCCCGCTTCTGGCGCTCTAGCGAAGGCCTCCGCCCGCGACCAGCTTTTCACCGGTGAGCCAGCCCGAATCCTCCGACGCGAGAAAGAGGGCGACGCGGGCGATGTCCCGGGGCTGGCCGGACCGTCCGAGCGGCGTCTGCTGGATGAGACCCTTTTCGAAATCCGACCCGATGAAGCCGGCGCTCTGGGTGCCCTCGGTCTCCACGATGCCCGGATTGATCGAGTTGACGCGGATCTTCCGCGGCCCGAGTTCACGCGCCAGCACGCCGGTGATCGCATCGACGGCCCCCTTGGTCGCGGTGTAGATGGCCGAGTTCGGCGGGGTGAGGCTCGTGACGCCGGACCCGATATTGATGATGCTGGCGCCCTCGCCCAGATGGGGAACCGCCGCCTGCGTCACGAGCAGCAGGCCGAGCACGTTCACATCGAACATCTTGTGGAACTGGTCCTCGGAGATCTCCTCGATCGGCGAGAAGGCGTAGACCCCCGAATTGTTAACGAGGATGTCGAGCCGACCGAACGCGCTGACGGCCTCGGCGACGATCCCTTTCGCCTCGGCCGTCTTCGAGACATCGCCGTGGACGGCGACCGCTTTCCCCCCGTCCGCCACGATCGCCGCGACCACCTTGGCCGCATCGGCCTCGCTGGAGGCGTAGTTGACGACCACCGACGCCCCTTCGGCGGCGAGTGACTTGGCGATGGCGGCACCGATCCCCTTCGAGGCGCCGGTGACAAGGGCGACCTTGCCCGAAAGCTTGCTCATGGAAAGCTCCTGCGATTGCGGCTGGTGAACCGAACCATCGGCATCGCCAGCCTTATCCAATAGTTCGGAAATCTAGAACTATTGGACAACGTGTCAAGAGGCGTTATCTATGCCCGCATGCGGCCGCTTCCTCACCCCTCGCTCGACGACATCACCCTGGAAGGCATCCTGCACGCCCTCTCGGACCATGTGCGCGTGGCCATCTTCGCCGGCATCGCCGGTTCGGAGTGCTCCCAGCGCTGCTCGGTTTTCGCCACGGTGAGCGACAAGGCGGTGCCGAAATCGACGCTGTCGCAGCATTTCAGGGCGTTGCGCGAGGCGGGGCTGATCCGCAGCGAGCGCCGGGGCGTGGAGATGCTCAACACGTCGCGCTGCGCGGAGATCGAGACCCGCTTCCCCGGGCTGATCCCGGCGATCATGAACGCCCACGTCAGCCAGGCGCGGTCCCGGACCGAGCCGGCACAGCATCGAGCGGCCGGCGACTGACGCGGGAGGGGTGGCTCAGAGCCTGCGGGCGCTCGACACCTCCCCGCCACCGGCCAGCCGGACGCGCGCGCGCACAACCGCCAGGGCCTCGCTGGCCACCATCATCGCGTGGCCATTGGCGTGCAGCAGCATCGCGCCGTCCTGCATCAGGCCGACATGGCCGCGCCAGAAGACGAGGTCGCCGCGGCGGAGCGGTCCGTCCGGATCGATCGGCGCGCCGAGGTCGCGCTCCTGCATGTCGCTGTCGCGCGGTGCAGGGACACCGCAGGCGGCCAGGGCCGTCTGGACCAGCCCGGAGCAGTCCAGGCCGAGGCTGCTGCGGCCGCCCCACAGATAGGGCACCCCGACGAAGCGCTCAGCGACCGCGACGGGGTCCGCGGCCAGCGCCTGGAGTGGCTGGAGATGGCCCGTCCACACGCAGCCCTCGCCGATGCGGGTGAAGGCGCCTTCGATCCCAAGCGCATCGAGCCGCGCGCCGAACGGGAGCGCGCCGACGACCGGCAGCTTGATGCTCGGGCCTGGATAGACGAAACTTCGCAGGGCGGCGACCTTCAGGGTGGGGCGTTCGGCCGGACCGAGCGCCTCGGTCGGCAGCCAGCCGACATAGCTGTCCGCCTCGGCCTGCCCCCAGGACCATCCCTCCGCATCCTCGTCGTAGACGATGAAGGCCTCGCCCCGGAGCAGTTCGGTGTCGATCCCCTGCTCGGGACTGGGGCTTGGACGCAGAGGCGTGGTGGACGCCACGACCGTCCGGCGCTGCCCCGCGACATAGCGGGACGCCGGAACGCGCCCCTCCAGGACGTCTGCGGCAAGATCGGGCCGGGCCGGGGTGATGCGGCGGTCGAAGCCGGGCACAGTCATGCCGGGTACCGGGCGCTCAGCAGGTCGAACAGCAGCCGGGAGGCCTGCGTCTCGCCGCCTTCCGGCCGGCCGGGCTTGGTCGTCGGGTTCCAGCCGTAGATGTCGAAATGGGCCCAGGCGACACCGGGCTCGACGAAGCGTCGCAAGAACAGCGCGGCCGTCACCGACCCGGCAAAGGGGCCGCCCGAGATGTTGTTGAGATCGGCGATCTTGCCGTCCAGCAACGCGTCGTACGGGTTCCACAGGGGCATGCGCCAGACCGGGTCGTGCACCGCCCGGCTCGCGCCGGCGATCGCGGCCGCGAGGTACTCGTCGTCCGTGTAGAAGGGGGGCAGGTCCGGGCCGAGCGCCACGCGCGCCGCTCCCGTCAGGGTCGCGAAGTCGAACAGGAGCGCGGGCTTGTCTTCACAGGCAAGGGCCAGCGCGTCCGCAAGGATCAGCCGCCCCTCCGCATCCGTATTGCCGATCTCGACGCTGAGCCCCTTGCGGCTCCGGTAGACGTCGCCCGGCCTGAAGGCGGTGGCCGAGATGGCGTTCTCGACGATCGGCACCAGGAGGCGGAGACGGAGGCGCAGTCCGGCCTCCACAATCATGGAGGCGAGGGCGAGGGCGGTGGCCGAACCCGCCATGTCCTTCTTCATCAGGCCCATCGCGCTTTCAGGCTTGATGTCGAGGCCGCCCGTGTCGAAGGTCACGCCCTTGCCCACCAGCGTGACCTTGGGGGCGTCCGGCGCGCCCCAGGTGACGTCGAGGAGGCGCGGCGCTTGGGCCGCCGCCTGCCCGACGGCATGGATCAGCGGGAAGCCGTCCCGCAGGGCCGCGCCGCGGATGGTGCGGGCTTCCGCGCCGTGCCGGGCCGCGAAGCCGAGCACCGCCGCTTCGAGCGCGTCGGGCCCGAGATCGTTGGCCGGCGTGTTGACGAGGTCGCGCGCCAGCGTCACGCCCGCGACGATGCGGTCGAGCCGGGCACGGTCGAGAGCGGGCGACACGGATAGGACGGCGCCGTCCGTCCCGGCCTGTTTGTAGCGCCCGAAGCGATAGGCCGAGAGCGCCCAGCCCAGGGTGGCCAGGGTCGGCTCCGGCCAGGAGCCGGCAAGATGGAACACGCCGCTGGGCAGGGCCGTGGCGAGCCGACCCGGCGCGAAGGGATCGAAGCCGCGCTCCGCCGGATGACCCACCCCGAACAGGACCGCGGTCAGGCTGCCGTCCGCCCCGGGCAGGACGATGTGGCGGCCGGGCTTGGCGTCGTAGCCGCTCGCGACCGCGAAGGCCCGCGCCTCCGGCGGCAGCCGGGCGAGCACGTCGCCCAGCGTGCCGGCATCGACCGCGTGGATGGGCACCGCGTCGGGCGAGGCGGCGACAAGGCTGGCCGGCATGCGATCTCCTTCGATAGGGGGCCGACGCGCCAGGGCGTCCATCCCTTGTGACGAGAGCCGAGTTAACACTCGGTTAGGGTTAACAATCTACTGCTCCGAAGGATGGGGGTCATCACCCCGAGCGGAGCCGTCCATGCGCCTGTTCCCCGCCGCCGCCCGACGCCCTGTCCGGCGGGCGCGCCTCGCCCCTCTGGCCGCAGCCGGCCTGCTGGCGCTGTCGCTTGCGGGCTGCATGACGGACCGGACCGCTACGGGGTCGATCACCTCGATCGCTCCCCTGCCCGGCACGCAGGCCGCCCTGCAGGCCTACGCCGCCGAATGGGGCC
This sequence comes from uncultured Lichenihabitans sp., assembly GCA_964247575.1. GTDB lineage: Bacteria > Pseudomonadota > Alphaproteobacteria > Rhizobiales > Beijerinckiaceae > Lichenihabitans. The sequence continues at coordinate 19,860 of CAXTVD010000002.1, read as the reverse complement.
GCAAATACGACGCCGACCCGGCCGACAAGCCCGCGGCTCTCAACTACGCCGCCGCTCTCCGCGGTCTCGACCGCCACCAGCAGGCCGTCGCGGTGCTGGAAACGGCAGCCATCAAGTATCCGCTGGACAAGCAGGTGCTCGCCGCCTACGGCAAAGCGCTCGCCGACGTCGGCCGGCTGAAGGAGGCGGCCGACGTGCTGCCCCGGGCCCACACCCCCGACAAGCCCGATTGGAGCGTGCTGTCCGCACAGGGCTCGGTCGCCGACCAGCTCGGCGACCATGCGGGAGCCCAGAGCTACTATCAGGCGGCCCTGAAGATCGAGCCGGACAGCCCGAACACCCTGTCCAATCTCGGCCTGTCCTACGCCCTCGACAAGCAGCTGCCGCTCGCCGAGCAGACGCTGCGTCGCGCCGCGGCCGAACGGGGCGCCACGATGCGGGTGCGCCAGAACCTCGCGCTCGTTCTCGCGCTACAGGGCAAATACCCCGAGGCCGAACAGGTCGCCCGCTCGGACCTGTCGGCTGACGACGCCGCCGCCAGCGTCGCCTCCATCCGGACCATGATCGACCAGTCCGATCTGTGGCGAAACGTGCGCAAGCCGGCCCGGGCCGCTGCCGTCAGGACCGCGCCGCAAGGCTGATCCCGTCAGGGCAGCTGTTCGAATCCGTCCTTAAACCCGCTGAGGGTCAGGGGAATGCCGATCCCCTCCTCCGGCGTCTGGAAGATAATGAAGGTCGCGGTCGTTCCCGTCCGCAGCTGATCGACGAGCTTGTCGTCCATCGTGACCTCGGCGATGCAGCCCGTCGGCAGGCAGCGCACGAAGCCGGCCCGGCCAATATCGACTTGATCGACCTTCAGGCCGAGGCCGGAGGGCAGCAGGACGCCGAGCGGGGCGACAACACGGAGCAGCCGGCTCTTGCCGTCCGCCGTCTTGAGGACGATCACGACCAGGCTCACGTTCGGCCGGTCCTCCGCCGCGACGCTCTGGATGAGCGCGCACTGCTCCTTGGCTGCCCCCGGCGGCGTCTCGCACCGGGTCTCCCAATCGCCATGCTTGGATTTGACGACACCCTGCGCGGAGGCGCTGGACAGCCCCGCCAGTCCGGCGACCGTCAGGCCCAGGACGGACGCCAGCCGCAAGCTCCGCCCTGCCCGTCGGCTTGCGCCTCCCATCCTGTCCCTCATCGCGACTTCCCGTCTCTCGACATCCCCCAGGGACGCGACATCCACGACCACCACGGTCCGAACCGTCAGGTCACGGCGGCTCGTGGCGTAGCAAAAGAGCGAGGCCTGTCAAGGACAACCGTGGACTGAGCCCACGGGGAGAACGTGCCGTGTGGGGCACGGGGGCAGCCCGGCCGAGCGTTCTAATGACGCACGATTGTGATCCGGGTGACATTGCGCTCGGTTCGGCTTTATGATTTCCACAGCTTCGAGAGGGAGCAGGGCCGTGGCGCAGGCGCCGGCGGCGGCTCCCGTTCCAGCGAGCTTACAGCGGGGAAGTTGATGCGACGGACCACCATCGGCTCGATCTTGTCGGGCGCTGCGGCGCTGCTTGGCAGCGTCGTGACCGCGTCGGCGAACGGCATCGGCTATGCCGAACCGGGACAGATCGGCTTCCAGGAGGGCGTGACCCCGATCGCCGACGAGATCCACTGGTTCCACAACGCCATCCTCCTGCCGATCACCATCGGCATCAGCCTCTTCGTCCTGGCGCTGCTGGCGATCGTCGTGGTCAAGTTCAACGAGAAGGCGCATCCGGTGCCGTCAAAGACGACGCACAATGCGCTTCTCGAAGTGGCCTGGACGGTGGTCCCGGTGCTGCTGCTGGTGATCATCGCGATCCCGTCGTTCCGCCTGCTCACCGACCAGCTCGTCATTCCCAAGCCCGACATCACCATCAAGGCGACGGGCAAGCAGTGGTACTGGTCCTACACCTATCCCAAGGACCAGGCGGGCGGCTTCGAGTACGACTCCGCGCTGCTGCCCGACGACCAGCTCAAGCCCGGCGATATCCACCTTCTGTCCGTGGACAACGTGGCCGTGGTGCCGGTCGACAAGGTCGTTGCCGTCCAGGTCACGGGCGCCGACGTCATCCACTCCTTCGTCGTGCAGTCGCTTGGCATCCGCATGGATGCGGTCCCCGGCCGCATGAACGAGACCTGGTTCAAGGCGACCCGCGAAGGCATCTACTACGGGCAGTGCTCCAAGCTCTGCGGCAAGGACCACGCCTATATGCCGATCGCCGTTCGCGTGGTCAGCCAGCCCCAGTACGAGGCCTGGCTGCAGGACGCCAAGAAGAAGTACGCCGACAATGCCGGCGACGGGCCTGTGCGCGTCGCAGCCAACGACATCCGCCGCTAACTTTCGACCGTGACGCCGGAACACCGAGGACGTAATGGCCACCGCAACCGCGACGCATGACGGGCACGACCATCCGACGGGATGGCGTCGCTATCTCTATTCGACGAACCACAAGGACATCGGCACCCTCTACCTGATCTTCGCGATCGCGGCGGGCTGCATCGGTGCGGCGATCTCGATGCTGATCCGCATCCAGCTCATGGATCCGAGCTGGCACTTCATGGCCAAGCTCGCGATGCTGGTGGACGGCGCCTCGGCCGACAACGCGATCGACGCGGGCAAGAACCTCTACAACACCCAGATCACAGCCCACGGCCTGATCATGATCTTCTTCATGGTCATGCCGGCGCTCATCGGCGGGTTCGGCAACTGGTTCGTGCCGATCATGATCGGTGCGCCGGACATGGCGTTCCCGCGCATGAACAATATCTCGTTCTGGCTGCTGCCTTTCTCGTTCCTGCTGCTGATGATCTCGCTGCATGTCGAGGGTGCGCCCGGGATGAAGGGCTTCGGCGGTGGCTGGGTGATGTATCCGCCGCTCTCATCCAACACCGGCCATCCCGGCCCGGCAATGGACTTCGTGATCCTGTCCCTCCACTTGGCTGGCGCCTCATCCATTCTGGGCGCGATCAACTTCATCACCACCATCTTCAACATGCGCGCGCCCGGCATGACGCTGCACAAGATGCCGCTGTTCGCCTGGTCCGTGCTCGTCACCGCCTTCCTGCTGGTGTTGTCGCTTCCGGTCCTGGCCGGCGCTATCACCATGCTGCTCACCGACCGCAATTTCGGGACGACCTTCTTCGACCCGGCCGGTGGCGGCGACCCGCTGCTGTTCCAGCACCTGTTCTGGTTCTTCGGCCACCCCGAGGTCTACATCCTCATCCTGCCCGGCTTCGGCATCATCAGCCACATCATCTCGACCTTCTCGAAGAAGCCGGTGTTCGGCTATCTCGGCATGGCCTACGCCATGGTGGCGATCGGCGTGGTCGGCTTCGTCGTGTGGGCGCACCACATGTACACGGTCGGCATGTCGCTGAACGTGCAGCGCTACTTCGTGTTCGCGACCATGGTGATCGCGGTGCCGACCGGCATCAAGATCTTCTCCTGGATCGCCACGATGTGGGGCGGCTCGATCTCGTTCCGCACGCCCATGCTGTGGGCGATGGGCTTCGTGTTCCTCTTCACGGTCGGCGGCGTGACCGGCGTGGTGCTGGCCAATGCCGGCGTCGACCGGGCCCTGCACGAGACCTACTACGTCGTCGCGCATTTCCACTACGTGCTGTCACTCGGCGCCGTCTTCGCGCTGTTCGCGGGGTTCTACTACTGGTTCCCCAAGATGTCCGGGTACATGTACCATGAGGGAATGGCCAAGACGCACTTCTGGCTGATGTTCATCGGGGTCAACATCACCTTCTTCCCGCAGCACTTCCTCGGCCTCGCCGGAATGCCCCGCCGCTACGTCGACTATCCCGACGCCTATGCGCTGTGGAACCGTGTGTCGTCGGTCGGCGCGCTGCTGTCGGGCGCGACGGTGTTCCTGTTCCTCTACATCATCTACGAGGCCTTCGCGGCCAAGCGGGTGGCTGGGGACAATCCGTGGGGCGCCGGGGCGACCACGCTGGAATGGACGCTCTCCTCGCCGCCTCCCTACCACCAGTTCGAGACGCTGCCGCACATTTCGGGCAGCGACCACTAGTCCGGACCTGCCGTCCGCCCCGCCCCTCCGGCATCCCGCGCGCATCCGGCGCGGGATGTCAGGCTCCCGCAGGGGGCCCGTCGAAGGAATGTCATGAGTCTGGTTCTCGATCCCGCCGCCCTCGACGCCCCTCTGCTGGCGGGCGGATCGACGGCGACACCTGGTGACTACCTGGAACTGCTCAAGCCACGGGTCATGTCGCTTGTCGTCTTTACGGCGCTGTGCGGCCTGATGGTCGCCCCGGGTCACGTTGACCTTGTGACCGCGATGGTGTCGCTGCTCGCCATCGCCGTCGGCGCCGGCGCCTCCGGCGCCCTGAACATGGCCTACGACGCCGACATCGACAGCGTCATGGTCCGCACCAAGGGCCGGCCGGTGCCGCAGGGGCGGGTCAGTCCCGGCCAGGCCATGGCCTTCGGGCTCGTCCTGTCCGTCCTGTCGGTCATGCTCCTCGCGGTGGCCTCGAACTTCCTTTCCGCGGCGCTGCTGGCGGGGACGATCGCCTTCTACGCCGTCGTCTACACGATGTGGCTGAAGCGCTGGACGCCGCAGAACATCGTGATCGGGGGCGCGGCGGGCGCCCTGCCGCCCATGATCGGCTATGCCGTCGTGACCGGCGGGATCAGCGTGGTCAGCCTGACGCTCTTCGCCATCATCTTCATCTGGACGCCGCCGCACTTCTGGGCGCTGGCCCTGCTGCGCACGGACGACTATGCCCGCGCCGGCATCCCCATGATGCCCAACGTGAAAGGGCCGGATCGAACCCGCCTCGAGATCCTGATCTACACGTTGGTTCTGGCGCCGGTCGGTTTCCTGCCCTGGGTGCTCGGGGTGGGCGGTGCAGCCTACGGAACGCTGTCGATCGTCACCGGCGCTGCCATGGTCTACCTCGCTGTCCAGGTGTTTCGTCGCCGGGTCGGCGCGGCCGCCGATCAGGCCGCCAAGCACCTCTTCGGCTTCTCGATCCTCTACCTTTTCCTGCTCTTCGCGGTGTTGCTTGCCGAGAACGGCCTGGGCCTCGCGGGGCGGTTGGCATGGTGACGAGCAGCAAGCCGCAGGGCGACCCAGAGATCATCGTCCCCTATGTGCTCACCGAGGCGCAGATCCGGAGCCGCCGGCTGCGCAACATCGCGATCGCGCTCCTGGTCGGTGGCTTGTGCGTCCTGTTCTACGTGATGACGATCGCCAAGCTGGGGGCCGGGTTCATCACCCGCCCGATCTGAGGCAGGCACGACATGGATGACGCCGCTTATGCTCGGAGCCGCCGACAGGGACACCTGATCGCCTGCAGCGTCGTGGCCGGCGTCCTTCTCTCGCTCGGCATGTCCTTCGCCGCTGTCCCGCTCTACCGCAAGTTCTGCCAGGCCACCGGCTTCGCCGGCACGACGCAGGTCGCTGCCGGCCCTGCGGCGGTGACGGGCAAGCGGACCCTGAACGTCCGTTTCGATGCCAACGTGGCGCCGGGCCTGGCTTGGCGCTTCGAGCCCGACACGCCCTCGATCGCGCTCCGGACGGGGACCACGGCAACGGTGTTCTTCCGGGTGACCAACCTGTCGGACCAGCCGACGGTGGCCGACGCGCGCTACAACGTGACCCCGGACGTCTCGGGCCTGTACTTCAACAAGATCGCCTGCTTCTGCTTCTCCGAACAGAAGCTCCAGCCGCACGAGTCGATGGACATGCCCGTCGTGTTCTTCCTCGATCCGGCGCTGGAGAAGGACGAGAGCATGGCGGCGGTCGACACCCTGACCCTGTCCTATACCTTCTTCGCTCCTCCCAACGGGGGCCGTCCGGTCGCCGATGCGACCAAGCCGGACAAGCCGAAATCGTGACAGGGCGAGCTTCGCTCTGCGCGGCAGGCGACCTTGACCGTCGCTTTGGAACGAGGCAAGTGCGACCGGAACGACCGACCACGCGTTGACCCTGGTGGCACGCGCAACATCGAACGGGGAATGCGACATGGCAGACGTCCATGCCAAGCCGAACCACGACTACCACATTCTGCCCCCGAGTCCCTGGCCCCTGCTCGGCTCGTTCAGCGCGTTTCTGTCGGCCGTCGGCGCCATCAGCTGGATGAAGCACATGGGCAGCTTCGCGCCCTATGTGTTTGCTCTGGGCATGCTCGGCGTCGTCTACACCATGATCGCCTGGTGGAACGATGTCGTGAACGAGGCGCTGCATGGCGACCACACGCGGGTCGTTCAGCTCAGTCACCGCTATGGCATGATTCTGTTCATCGCCTCCGAGGTGATGTTCTTCGTGGCCTGGTTCTGGGCCTATTTCGACGTGAGCCTCTTTCCGGGCGCGGCCATTGAATATCTGCGGGCCTCGTTTACCGGCGGCCACTGGCCCCCGAAGGGCATCGAGCCGTTCGATCCCTGGCACCTGCCCCTGTTCAACACGCTGATCCTGCTGACCTCGGGCACGACCGTGACCTGGGCCCATCACGCCATGCTCCACAACGACCGTCGGTCGACCAAGCTGGCGCTGATCTTCACCGTGGTGCTCGGCGCACTGTTCACCTGCGTCCAGGCCTATGAGTATTCCCACGCCGATTTCGCCTTCTCCGGCAACATCTTCGGCGCGACTTTCTTCATGGCCACCGGCTTCCACGGCTTTCACGTCCTGATCGGTACGATCTTCCTGCTGGTCTGCCTAATCCGGACCTTCGCGGGCCAGTTCACGCCGCGCCAGCATCTCGGCTTCGAATTCGCCGCCTGGTACTGGCACTTCGTCGACGTCGTCTGGCTGTTCCTCTTCGCCTGCATCTATGTGTGGGGCTCCTGGGGTGCAGCGGCCGAGGGCATCGCCAAGTAGCCGAGCCGACGTCCCGCCGTGCGGCCGGCCCGCCCCATCGGAGGCGGGCCGAACGGTGTCACCCATCGAGGCACCAATGGCATTGAACCAGGACTATCCGCCCGTCCCGCCCGTGACCGCTGGCCTGACGGGCCGGTGCCCGCGCTGTGGAAGCGGCAGGCTGTTTCGAGGCTTTCTCAAAGTGGCGCCGTCCTGCGACGTCTGTGGCCTCGATTTCGCGTTTGCCGATGCGGGCGACGGGCCGGCCTTCTTCGTGTCGCTCATCGCAGGGACGATCATCGCCGGCCTGGCTCTGCTGGTCGATGTCGCCTACGACCCACCGATCTTGGGTTACGTCCCGGTCTTTTTTCCCCTGGCCCTCCTGCTGTGCGTCGGGCCGCTCCGGCCTCTCAAGGGCGTGCTGATCGCCCTGCAGTACCGCAACAAGGCGGAACAAGCCCGGCTGGAGCCGTGACGGCCGCAGCGCCGCGAGCCCTTGCCGGCCGGGGCGGGCTGCTCTGGCCCACGGTCGGCACGCTGCTGGCCTGCGCGCTGCTCGTCGGGCTCGGCGTGTGGCAGTTGCAGCGCCTGGCCTGGAAGACCGCCCTCATCGCGACGATCGAAGCGCGGACCACGGCTGCCACCGTGCCGCTGCCGCCCGAAAGCGAGTGGCCGGCTCTCGAGCCGAGCGACTACGGCTACCGGCACGTCGTCCTGGAGGGCACCTTCGAGCACGACAAGGAGGCCCGGGTGTTCCGCCCTCTCGACGAGCCGAAGGGCGGGCCTTTCCGGGGGATCGGCGACCTCGTGCTCACCCCGCTTCGCCTCGCTTCGGGCGCCGTGGTGATCGTCAATCGGGGCTTCGTCCCGGAGGACCGGGTCGACCCGGCCACGCGCCGGGCCGGCCAGATCGTCGGGCCGGTGCGGATCACGGGCCTGATGCGCGAGCCGGAGGCCCGCAATCCCTTCACCCCCGCCGACCGGCCGGAGGAGCGCCTCTGGTACACGCGCGATCCCGCCTCGATCGCCGCCGCCACAGGCCTTGACAGGGTCGCCCCCTTCACGGTCGACGAGGACGCCACGCCGGTACCGGGCGGACTGCCGCAGGCCGGCGAGACCGTCCTGTCCATCCCCAACTCGCATCTGTCCTACGCGCTGACCTGGTTCGGCCTCGCGCTCGGGCTACTGACCGTCTATGCCGTTTCTGTCTGGCGCTCCGTGTTTTCACATCGGACCGCCCCGGTCCTCCACGATGTCGGGGCACGGGGCCATGTGCTACAGCAACGGAATCCATCGTCGCCATCACGCCCCTGAGCGGGTGCGGGAGGGAGTCTTGCTTTACCAGTCCACGCGCGGCGAGGCGCCGACCGTCGGCTTCACCGAGGCGCTGCTCGCCGGCCTCGCCCGCGACGGCGGCCTTTACGTGCCGGCTGCCATGCCGCGAGTCGAGGCCGGCGCGATGGCAGCCTTGGCCGGCCGGCCGTATCGTGACGTGGCCGAACAGGTGATCGCGCCGTTCGCCGACGGGGCTTTCCCGCCGGCCGTCCTCGGTCGGATGATCGATGAGGCCTATTCGACCTTTCGTCATCCCGCCGTGACCCCGCTCGTGCAACTCGGTCCAAACTTGTTCGTTCTCGAACTGTTTCATGGGCGGACGCTGGCGTTCAAGGATGTGGCGATGCAATTGCTCGGCCGCATGATGGATCAGGCGCTCCGGGACCGCGGCCGACGCGCGACGATCGTGGGGGCGACGTCCGGCGACACGGGAGCGGCGGCCATCGACGCCTTCCGGGGCCTCCCCTCGGTGGACGTCGTGATCCTCTATCCCCATGGTCGTGTCTCCGACGTGCAACGCCGCCAGATGACGACGGTGGACGACGGCAACGTCGACACGATCGCGCTCGACGGCACCTTCGACGACTGCCAGGCGATCGTCAAAGCGCTGTTCAACCACCACGCGTTCCGCGACGAGGTCGGCCTGTCCGGCGTCAATTCGATCAACTGGGCGCGCATCGTCGCGCAGATCACCTATTACTTCGTGGCGGGGGCGGCGCTTGGGGCCCCGCACCGGAGCCTGTCCTTTGCGGTCCCGACCGGCAATTTCGGTGACGTGCTGGCCGGACGGACCGCCAAGGCGATGGGCCTGCCCATCGACCGGCTGATCATCGCGACGAACGAGAACGACATCCTCGATCGCTGCCTGCGGACCGGCGTGTACGAGGTGCAGGGGGTCCGGCCGACCCAGTCGCCGTCCATGGACATCCAGGTATCCTCCAATTTCGAGCGCCAGCTGTTCGAGTCCTACGAGGGCGACAGCGCGGCGGTGCGCGGGCTGATGAGCAGCCTCGCCCAGTCCGGCCGGTTCACGCTCGCGCCGGACGCGCTGCGGCGGCTTCGGTCGCACTACGATGCCGACCGCGTCGACGAGGCGGGAACGCAGGCCGAGATGACGCGCACCTACCGGGAGAGTGGCCATATCCTCGACCCGCATACCGCGATCGGGGTGGCGGCGGCCCGCCGTGCGCTCGACCGCGATCCGGCGACCCCGGTCGTCGCGCTCGGGACGGCTCATCCCGCCAAGTTCCCCGGTGCCGTGATGCAGGCGACGGGCCGGCATCCGCCCCTGCCCCCGCATATGGAGGACCTGATGCACCGGCGCGAGCGGATCAATCGCGTGCCCAACGATCGCAGCGCCGTCGAGCGCTTCATTCGGGAGCGTTCGCGCGGACGGGTTGCCGCCGCCTGATGACCGTCGCCGTCACCACTCTTCCCAACGGCCTACGGGTCGTCACCGACGCGATGCCGCACCTCGAGACCACCTCTCTCGGGATCTGGATCGGCGTCGGGTCGCGGCACGAGACCGAGGCCGAGCACGGGCTGTCGCACTTTCTCGAGCACATGGCCTTCAAGGGTACGCGCCGCCGGTCCGCGCGACGCATCGCGGAGGAGATCGAGTCGGCCGGCGGCGACCTCAACGCCGCCACCTCGACCGAGCAGACCGCCTACTACGCCCGGGTGCTCGCCGCCGACACCGGCCTCGCGCTGGACATCCTGTCCGACATCCTGACGGACAGCACCTTCGATCCCGACGAGGTCGAGCGGGAGAAGGACGTCGTCCTGCAGGAGATCGGGGCCGTGGACGACACGCCCGACGATCTCGTCTTCGAACTCCTGACGGCGTGCGCCTACCCCGACCAGCCGATCGGCCGTGCCATCCTGGGGACTCCCGACGGCGTCTCCCGGTTCGACCAGCCCGCTTTGGCGCGGTTCCTGAAGCACTCCTATACGCCACCGGCGATGATCGTCGGCGCGGCGGGCGCGCTGGAGCACGACCGTATCGTCGAGGAGGCGCTGCGCCGCTTCGGCGCGTGGCCTGACGCGGCGAGCCGTCCCGCGCCGTCGGCGGCCTACAAGGGCGGCGAAGCGCGGCTCGCGCGCAAGCTCGAACAGGCCCATGTCACGGTCGCCTTCGAGGGGCCCTCGTTCCATGATGCCGGCCATTACGCGGCCCATGTCTTCTCGCATGCGGTCGGCGGGGGCATGTCGTCCCGCTTGTTCCAGGACGTGCGCGAAGCGCGCGGGCTGGCCTATTCCATCTACAGCTTCGATTGGGCCTATGCGGATACGGGCCTGTTCGGCTTCTACGCCGCCACGGCGGGCAAGCATGTCGGCGAACTCATGCGCGTGTCCCTCGACACGCTGGCCACCGCCACGGCCACCATGACCGAGGCCGAGGTCGAGCGGGCGAAGGCGCAACTCAAGGTCTCGGTCCTCGTGGCGCTCGAATCCTCCGGCGCACGCGCCGAGCAGATCGCGCGCCAGCACCTCGCCTTCGGCCGGACGATCGGTCGCGAAGAGGTGATCGCCAAGATCGACGCGATCAGCGTTGACGATGCGAAGGCCGCCGGGGCCGCGATGCTCCGCAGCCCCGCGACCGTGGCCAGCGTGGGGCCGACCCGCAACGTCTCCACGCCCGATCAGGTTTCGGCACGCCTCGGTCTTTCCGGAGGGTCTTGACGGTGGCGCTGTTCCGGCTCGGTTTTCCCAACGAGGCGACGACCCTGGTGCGCGGCGACGGCGTCGTGCTGCGTCCCGCCGAGATGCGGGACTTCGACCAGTGGAGCATCCTTCGCGAGCGCAGCCGGACGTTCCTCACGCCGTGGGAGCCGATCTGGCCGGCCGACGACCTGACCCGCGCCTCCTTCCGGCGACGCCTGCGCGCCCAGGCCGAGGAGATCGAGAGCGACGAAGCCTATCCCATGCTCGTTTTTCGCGACGACGAGGTTCTGGTCGGAGGCCTCACCATCGGGCAGATCAGGCGCGGCGTCTCCCAGACCGGGACGCTCGGTTATTGGATGGGTGAACGCTACGCGGGCCGCGGCTATATGGGACGTGCGGTCCGGGCGGCCGCCCATTTCGCCTTCGGCTCTCTCCGCCTGCATCGCCTGGAGGCGGCCTGCCTCGAGCATAATGCGTCCTCCATGCGGGTGTTGGAGCGCGTGGGCTTCCAGCGCGAGGGCTTCGCGCGCTCCTATCTCCGGATCAACGGGCGCTGGCAGGATCACGTGCTCTACGCGCTGCTGGAGACCGATCCGGTCCTCGGGCCGTCGGGGTCTTTGACCTGATGCGGGCGGCGCGTCACGCTGGCCCGGCGATCGCCTTATCTCCCTCGACAGGCCCTGCTCGGCCGCAGAGCCTAGCTGGACACAGCCGTGATCCTTTCCCGGCGCCGGGCGCGGCGTCGCGGCATGACCCGCGCGGATCATCGGAATGAGCGGGGCGGCCGGGCAGAGTTTGCGCTTCGGGCTGCTTGCCCTCCTGCTGGCCTTTGCCCCGCAGACGGCGCGGGCCGCCGCGCCGGCTCCGGTCGCCGCGGATCACGCGATGGTCGTCTCGGCACAGGCGCTGGCCAGCCAGGTCGGGAGCGACATTCTCAAGCGGGGCGGCAACGTCGTCGATGCGGCTGTGGCCATGGGCTATGCCCTTGCCGTGGTCTACCCGGCGGCGGGCAATCTCGGCGGCGGCGGCTTCATGACGCTGCGCTTCGCGGACGGGCGGACGACGTTCCTGGATTTCCGGGAAAAGGCCCCCCTCGCCGCGACCCCCTCGATGTTTGTCGACGAGCAGGGCGCCGTCGTCCCGGGACGGTCGACCGACAGCTGGCTTGCCATGGGCGTGCCCGGTTCGGTGGCGGGGCTCGAGACGGTCCGCGAGCGCTACGGCAGCCTGTCCCGCGATGTGCTGATGGCCCCGGCGATCGCGCTGGCCCGCGACGGCTTCGTCCTGACGGAAGGCGATGCCTATTTCTTCCACTTCGCTGAAAAGGACCTCGCGCGCGACCCGGCGGCGGCCGCGACCTACCTGCACGACGGCCATGCGCCGCAGGCAGGCGACCGGCTGGTCCAACCCCATCTGGCCCATACGCTGGACGCGATCCGGATCGCGGGCTCCGCCGGGTTCTACGACGGCCCTGTCGCTGACGCGATCACGGCTGCCAGCGCCGCCGGGGGCGGGCTGATCACCAAGTCCGATCTAGCCGGCTATCGGACCAGGGAGTTGCCGACGGTGGACTGCTCCTATCGCGGCTACACCGTGCAGTCCGCGCCGCCGCCGAGCTCCGGAGGCATCGCCCTCTGCGAGATGTTGAACATCCTCGAAGGCTACGACCTCGGCCGGATGGGGTTCCACTCGGCGGCCGAGATCCACGTCCTGGCCGAGGCGATGCGCGAGGCCTACCACGACCGCAACGCCTCGCTGGGCGATCCGGCCTTCGTGGCCAACCCGGTTCTTCACCTCGTTGACAAGGCCTATGCGGCCGACCTCCGCGGCCGGATCGCGCCGGAGCGGGCCGGCCGGAACGCGGATCTCGACGCCGCTCCGGACGAGAAGCCGCAGACCACGCATTACGCCGTCGCCGACGCCGCCGGCAACGCCGTCTCGGTGACGACGACGCTGAACGGCTGGTTCGGCGCGCATCGCGTCGCGGGCGAGAGCGGCGTCCTCATGAACAACGAGATGGACGACTTCACCATCCGGCGCGGCTCGGGCAATCTCTATGGACTGGTGCAGGGAGCCGGCAACCTGGTCCAGCCCGGCAAGACGCCGCTCAGTTCGATGAGCCCGACGGTGGTCTCCAAGGACGGCCGGCTCGTCCTCGTCATCGGCAGTCCGGGCGGATCGCGCATCATCACCACCGTCCTGGAGACGATCGTCAATCTGGTCGACCACCGCATGTCGCTCTCCGAGGCAATCGACGCCCCGCGCATTCACATGCAAGGCCTGCCCGACGTCGTCGAGGCCGAGCCCTACGCGCTGTCGGCCGATACCGCGGCCAGCCTCGTCCGATCGGGCTACCGGCTGGCCGTCACCCAGCCGTGGAGCATGGCGGCCGCCATCCTGACGGGCGAGCCCGGCCTGGGCGAGCCGGACGCCGCGAGCCATGCCCTCGCATTGCCGGGCGACGCCACGGCCCACCACGCCCTCTACGGCGCGATGGACGTGCGCAGTCGAACCGGAGCAGCCATCGGATTCTGAGATGAAGCCTCCCCGCTCGAGCAGGACAAGCCCGTGACGACCGTCCGCATGGAGCCGATCGCGTCGCTCCCCGTCTTCTTTAAGCTCGGCGGCAAGCGAGCGGTCCTGGCGGGGGGAACGGCGCCGGCGGTCTGGAAGGCGGAACTCCTGTCGGCAGCCGGCGCTCGCGTCGACGTCTATGCCGCGGAGCCCTGCGCCGAACTCGTCGCGCTCGCGGCGGCTCCGCCCGACGGTCCCATCACCCTCGTCGCGCGCGACTGGGAGCCCGACGATCTCGTCGGCGCCGCGATCGCCATCGGCGCGATCGAGGATGCAGGCGAGGCCACGCGCTTCAGGGAGGCGGCCCACGGTTGCGGCGTGCCGGTCAATGTGATCGACAACCCGCCCTTCTGCGACTTCCAGTTCGGAACAATCGTCAGTCGCTCGCCCCTGGTCATCGGCATCTCGACCGACGGGGCGGCCCCGGTGTTCGGACAGGCGCTGCGCGCGAGGATCGAGGCCCTGCTGCCGCAAGGGCTGAAGGCCTGGGCCGAGGCTGCACGCGACTGGCGGCCGGCGGTGCAGGCCCTCGGGCTCGACTTCAAGCGCCGCCGCCGCTTCTGGGAGGCCTTCACCGATCTGGCCCTTGCCGCGCCGGACCGCCCGCCGGACGGGGGCGACCTCGACCAGTGCCGCAGGGCAATCGAAACGCCGGTCACGGCCGAAAGCCGGGCCGAACTCGTCCTGGTCGGCTCCGGCCCGGGCGATCCCGACAGTCTGACGCTGCACGCGATCCGGGCGCTGCAGTCGGCCGACGTGGTCTTGAGCGCCCCCGATCTCTCCCCCTTGCTGGTCGGCTTCGCGCGCCGCGAGTCGGTGAAGGCGAGTTGGCCGGCCGGCGCGGACGACGACACTCTGGTCGACCTCCTCAGCCGCCACCTCGCCCCGGGACGGCGGGTGGTCTGGCTGGACAAGGGCGACCCGGACCTCTGCATGGTTTGGCAGAAGCGGGCTGCCCTCGCCCGCCCCCTGGGACCTTTCATCGCCGAAATCGCGGGACTGGGCCGCTGCGACGCCTGTGCTCCGGGCTGCCCGGCTTGGCCCCTAGGCTGACTAAGCGGTCTCGACCTCGCGCTTGGGCAGGCCCACGTGGGACGCGTGACCGCCCTTACGGCCGGCCTGAGCCGCAAGGCCATGATCCTGGGAGAAGCTCCGCTTCTCCGGCGTCACGCTGCGCCCGCCTTTGCGTCCGGCCTCCGATGCCAAACCGGGGTTCTGGGAAAAGCTGCGCTTCTCGTTCGGCACGCTTTCGCCGCCCTTGCGTGCGATGGCCCGTCGTTTCTCGACGTCCATCGATGCGAAGCCTCGCGTGGATGTCGATCTCTGGTTTGGCGTCGTCATCGGTATCCGACCTGTTCGCAAGCCCCTTGCTTTAGGAACGCTGCCGCGGGGGGCCAGTTCCAGCACTCGACCTCATGTCCCACCCCGTCGCGGTGCGGCCGGCGATGCCGCTTTTGCTTTTCCCTGAGAGGGACGACATGATAGAATGGGCTGCGGTGGGCTGCGGCCCGATCCAGGCGAAGCGGCAACGGACCGATGCAGCCAGCAGCCTGCGTCACGCGCCGGCGGAGCTGGTCCGATCCGGTCTGAAGCGGCGTGATCGGGCTTTGCTGGCCGCGAGGCGCCGGGGAGCGGATCTGATGTTGGCGAGCCTGTCGTGATCGAGTCGGTCATGGGCTTAATGGAGAAGCTGGTCTCCTTCGAGACGGAGAGCTCGAAGTCCAACCTTGCCTTGATCGACACGGTCATTCAGCATTGCCGCAGCCACGATGTCTCCTTCTCGCTCGCGCCGAGTCCGGGCGCGAACAAGGCGGCGCTGGTCGCGACCATCGGCCCGATGGTGGATGGGGGCGTGGTGCTGTCCGGCCACACGGACGTCGTGCCCGTCACCGACCAGGCGTGGAGCAGCGATCCCTTCACATTGCGCCGGGACGGGGATCGGCTCTACGGACGCGGCACCTGCGACATGAAGGGCTTCGACGCCCTCATCCTGGCGATGATCCCGGAATTTACAGCCGCGCGCCTGCCGGTGCCGATCCACATCGTCCTGAGCTACGATGAAGAGATCACCTGTCTCGGCTCGATGGACATCATCGCCGAGTTCGGCAAAAGCCTGCCCCGGCCGCGCGCCGCGATCGTGGGAGAGCCGACCGAGTGGCAGGTCGCCGACTCGCACAAGAGCGTCTGCACCTATTCGGTCCGGGTCGAGGGGCACGAGGCCCACTCGGCCAAGCCCATGCTGGGGGCGCATGCCATCGCGGCGGCCTGCGACATCGCGAGCGAGATGAACCGGCTGAATCTGCAGTTCGAGGCCGAAGGCGATCCGAGCGGCCGCTTCGACCCGCCCTTCTCGACCGTCCATGTCGGTCTGATCAACGGCGGCACGGCCCGCAACATCCTGGCCAAGCGCTGCGATCTCCTCTGGGAGTTCCGGGGTCTGCCTTCCGTGCCGCTGGACACCGCCCATCGTCACATCGAGCGCTACATCGCGGAAAAGGCCCTTCCCGTGCTCAATCGGTTCACCGACAAGGGCCGCATCGTCATGGATGTCGAAGTCGAGGTTCCCGGTCTGATCGCCGACCCCGGCTCGGTGGCCGCCGTGCTGGCCCAGCATGCCGCGCGCAGCAACCAGACCGTGAGCGTCTCCTTCGCGACCGAGGGGGGCCGCTTTCAGCAGGCGGGTATTCCCACGGTGATCTGCGGGCCGGGAAGCATCGACCAGGCTCACCAGCCTGACGAGTATGTCGCCGTCGGGCAGATCGAGGAAGGCATCGGCTTTATGCGGCGCCTCATCGCCGGGCTGCGCTGAAGCGGGCGCCGGGGCGAAGAACGAGGGAATGGCGGCGGGACGATCTCAGGCGGCCAGCGGCGGCTGCCAGAGGATCACCCGGTTGCGCCCGGCGCGCTTGGCCTCGTAAAGCGCAGCATCGGCGTGGTGCACGAGGTCGGCCGGCCGGAGCGTCTCGCCGGGCGACAGGACGGCGACCCCGATGCTGACCGTCAGCATGGCCGAGGGCGAGCGCGGATGCGGCTGCCGAAGATCGCGCACCAGCGCCGCGATCGTTTCGGCAATCCGCATGGAGTCCGCTTCGCTCGTCTGGGGAAGCAGGATGGCGAACTCCTCGCCGCCATAGCGGGCCGCGAGGTCGGCCGCACGCTTCGGGACGCGGGAGAGGCAGGCGCCCATGGCCGCCAGAACCGCGTCGCCCCCCTGATGGCCGAAAATGTCGTTGAAATCCTTGAAGTAGTCGATGTCGAGCAGCAGCAAGGCGAGGCTGTGCCGGCTGCGACCGGCGCGGCGCCACTCGATGTCCAGCGTCTCATCGAAGTGCCGTCGATTGGCCAGCCCGGTGAGCTTGTCCGTCCGCGCAAGGGCGGCCAGCTCGGCCTCGGCCACCGCCCGGTGACGAAGGGCGATCTGCAGCGCCCCGATCAGCACCAGGATCAGATTGCCCAGCAGCAGCAGGGCGACGCCCGTCGCCGCCGCCCGTCGCCACCACGCCGCATAGATCTCGTCCACGCTGCGGCCGAGCACGATGGTCAGAGGCAGCGCCCCCACCGGGCAGTAGAAGAACCGTCGCCGGATTCCATCGATCGGCGAAACGTCTTCGGTCATCCCCGCCTTGCCGGACGCGATCCGCCGGAGAAAGGAGGCGGAGCCTGCGACGTAGCCGACCGCCGATGCTGCGAAAGGCTGCCGCATGATCAGCGCGCCATCGGTCGCAAACAGCGAGATCGTGCCCTTCGACCCGAGGTCGAGATGGCTCAGCCTGTCCTTGAAGTAGGACGTCCTGATCGTGGCGACCGCCACGCCGAGGAACTGGCCATCCCGCTCGACGCGACGGGTGAGCGCGATGCTGGGCTCGCCGTCGAGCAGTGACACGAAGGGCCGGCTCACGAAGAGCCCGACACCGCCGCGCGCCTGCTCCTGGAACAGGCTCTGCTGGGAGAAATCGACCGGCGGCGGCTGTTCGGAGCCGGCCTGCTCCACGACCCGCCCGTTGGCATCGAGCAGCAGCAAGGTCCCCAGACCGTTTGCCGTGGCGGCCTTGTCGAACAGCGTCAATTGACGGAGCTGCGAGGGAAGCGCCATCAGGGTCGGGTTCTGCGCGCCGTCGCGCAGGTCCTGCAGGGATGTATCGAGTACGGCGAGGTCGCGTGCAATCTGCTGGCCGACCGCGCCGGCTAGGTTGCTGGACGCGG
The DNA here is from genome assembly GCA_964247575.1 of uncultured Lichenihabitans sp. Classification (GTDB taxonomy): domain Bacteria; phylum Pseudomonadota; class Alphaproteobacteria; order Rhizobiales; family Beijerinckiaceae; genus Lichenihabitans. Next base: position 2,224 of record CAXTVD010000002.1, on the reverse strand, counting down.
TGCGGGCGGACTCGGCGACGTCGAGCCGGGCCTGGTAGAGATTGCAGGCGAAGATCGCGAAGATTGCCGTCAGCGAACCCATCGCCAGCCACAGGACCAGGGTGGCGGACAATCCGCCCAGCACCCGCTCCACGGCGTCGAGGTGGAAACGCCGCATGAAGGTCGGCTCGATGGTCGGATTGTGCATGGGCAGCCGGACGATAGCTGGAAACGACTCCGTTATGCCCCTTCGGCCTTAACAGCCCGGTTACGCCACGCCCGCGGGGCCGATGGCTTGAGAGAATCGGCTCCGTCCCTTTCCAGGCGAAGGACGGCGCCCTCAGCGCAGGTTCGAGCCGGGGGAGCGAAGCCGCACGGACGTGAAGGCCCGGAGCGGCCCCCATTCGGTGGGCGTGCGAACGTCAAGGTCGACGCGAGCCGTCGAGGTGAGACGCGTGACCGACCGCAGCCCGTCATGCACGGTCCCGCTCCGCGCGCCGATCGTGGCGGTCGCGTCCGACCGGATCGAGCCGCCAACGCGCAGGCAGGTCGAGGAGCCCGGCAAGGCCATGCCGCCGTTTCCGCAATCGCGCAGGCCGACGACGGGCTTGACCGAAGCGAGGGACGACTCCGCCGCACGCAGCGGCGCGGGCAGGCCGAGCGCAACCACCGCGGCCAGTACGAGAGCACCGCGTCCCCTGCCAATCAGTCCGTCGCTGCTCATCCCGGCCATCAGACTCAACCCGTCGCAACGGCTTAGCACAGCCGAGGCCTGCGATCGCGGAAAGCGGTGTACACCCGGCCTGTTCGAGCCGGCATGGTGCGGGCCGGTCACAATCCCCTTCCTGAGCTTAAAATCCAGGCTCACGTGAATATTCTTGTCCGGCCCGCCAGGACATTAGAGACGCCCCGGGGGGCCGGTCATCACCCAAACGGGTGAGGCGCCAGGAATTGCAGACATCCGGCGGCCCAGGACGACCGCATGTGGTTGCTGCGCCACTACGATCGCTCTTCGCTCTTTCCCTTCGGGGCTCGTTCTGCTATGGCGCTGGCGTGGCTCCACGGAGCGCCTCGTCGTGAACGAGCGCGACCCTCGGGGCCAAAAACCTGCTTGACCACGCCGGCCTTCCGCCGGCCCGCTCTTCGTACGAGCGGTGGATCGCCCGTCCGGGTGATCGTCGGCGCTGGACAAGCACCCGAAGCACCAACCCGCCGGCGTCGCTCCCTCCCGGGGAGCTTCCAGGAGCTTGAATGTCCGCAGTCGTTTCCACCTCGCGCGCTCCGACGCGCGAAGACTTCGCCGCACTTCTCGACGAGAGCTACGGCAATGATGCCTTCGAAGGGACCGTGGTCAAAGGGATCATCGTCGCCATCGAAAAGGATGTGGCCGTCATCGATATCGGCCTGAAGACCGAGGGGCGTGTCGCCCTCAAGGAGTTTACCGGCCCCAACCGCGAGGCCGCCCCCGTCGTCGGCGACGAGGTCGAGGTCTATCTCGAGCGGGTCGAGAACGCGCTCGGCGAGGCCGTGATCTCGCGTGACAAGGCGCGCCGCGAGGAGAGCTGGGTCAAGCTCGAAAAGGCCTTCGAGAAGCAGGAGAAGGTCGAGGGCGTCATCTTCAACCAGGTGAAGGGCGGCTTCACCGTCGACCTCGACGGCGCGGTGGCCTTCCTGCCCCGCTCCCAGGTCGATATCCGTCCCGTGCGCGACGTGACCCCGCTGATGGGCGTGCCGCAGCCGTTCCAGATCCTCAAGATGGACCGTCGCCGCGGCAACATCGTCGTGTCGCGCCGCACCGTGCTGGAAGAGTCCCGCGCCGAGCAGCGTCACGAGATCGTGGCCAACCTCGAAGAGGGCCAGATCATCGACGGCACCGTGAAGAACATCACGGATTACGGCGCCTTCGTGGACCTCGGCGGCATCGACGGCCTGCTGCATGTCACCGACATCGCCTGGCGCCGCGTCAACCATCCGACCGAGGTTCTCACCATCGGCCAGACGGTGAAAGTGAAGATCATCAAGATCAATCACGAGACGCACCGCATCTCGCTCGGCATGAAGCAGCTGCTGGACGATCCGTGGCAGGGCATCGAAGCCAAGTACCCGATCGAGGCGCGCTTCAACGGCCGCGTCACGAACATCACCGATTACGGTGCGTTCGTCGAACTCGAACCCGGCATCGAAGGCCTGATCCACGTCTCGGAAATGTCGTGGACCAAGAAGAACGTGCACCCCGGCAAGATCG
>CAXTVD010000001.1:14247-40070 GCA_964247575.1 uncultured Lichenihabitans sp. | reverse complement strand
ACCCGGGACGGCCTGGCCATCCGGCGGCAGCGGCAAAACCCCGTCCAGGACGGGATCGCGGAGGCCTGATACAGGCCGGTCGACGGCCGAGGCCTGGGGCGAGGGCGCGAGCAGCACCAGGGCAGCGAGAGCAACCAGCCCAGATCGGATCGACATGTGGAGCCCGCAGGGCGGCCGCGCCTTATCGCGACCGGACCCGTGAGGTCTAGCAGGGCCGCCTTGCATCCGTGTGCACGCCACCTGGGCCAGGAGCGCGGTCGTCTTTACCGGTGGTTCACCCCGCCCGGTATTCCTTCTCTTCGAGCAACGGAGAGCCAGAGGCGAGATTGATCTCGCGCTTGAGCGCGGCCCGCCGGTCGTTGGTGATGTAGACCGAGCGGGCGAGGGCCACGAAGCCGGGGCCGAAGTCACGCCGCCGCTCGCAGTCCCGGATTTCGTCCTCGATCGTCCAGAGCGCCTGGTTCACGTGCCCCAGCTCGTTCGCAAGATCGTCCAGGCGGGGGTCGGTGCCGGAAAGCGCGCTCCGGACGACCTCTTCGAGCAGATCGAGTTCCCGCCGGACGTTCTCGCGCTTGCCCGCGTCGCGCATGTGCTCGCGCTTGATGCGCAGGATGGTCATCTTGTCCACCACGTCGCCGATCGGGACGGGCACGCGGAGCGTCCTGGCCGTGACCTGGGCGTCGCGATGGCTGCGCCAGGCCTCCGCCCATTGGGCGACGGCGCGGACGAGGACGTCGACCGGCTCGGCCCAGGCGCCGCGCTCCCGCTGGCGGAACAGCCGCATGCTGCCGTACCAGGGGCTCTGGTCGGTTTCGAGCAGCCAGCGCCATTCCGGACTCGACTGCAGCAGCACCCAGACTGGCCGTCCCAGCGCCCCGGCGAGATGCGCGATCGAGGTGTCGCAGGTGACGATCAGGTCGAGGTTGGCCATCACGGCGGCGGTGTCGACGAAGCCGTCCGGCCCGGCGTCGAGGTCTCCGCCGATCTCCTCGAGGCTGAGCGCGTCGGCGAGGCCTTCGCCGGCGTCCGGCAGCTGCAGCGACACGAGCCGCACGTCCGGCAAGGCGGCGAGCGGGGCGAGCGCGCCGAGGGGCACCGAGCGGCGCGGATCGACCTGCCAGCCCTGGTGGCCGCGCCAGCACAGCCCGATCTTGAGACCCTGCCGCCCGAGCCTGTCGGCCCACCGCGCGACCAAAGCGGGGTCGGGCGTCAGATAGCCGCCCGCTCCCGGAATCGTGTCGAGCGTCGTGCGGAAACAGGCGGGCAGGCTGGACAGCGAGACCTGCAGATCGAAGGTCTCGTCCTCGCCCACGGCGTCCACCACGCGCAGCCCCGCCGTGACGTCCCGCAGCAGCCGCTGCAGGCGGGCGGGACAGACGAAGGTGACGACGGCCCCGGTCGCGGCGAGCAGCGGCAGATAGCGGGCGAACTGGATCTTGTCGCCGTTGCCCTGGTCGGCCAGCACGGCCAGCCGGGCGCCACGGCAGGGCTCTCCGGTCCAGAACGGGACCGCGCCCTTCAGGGTCGGGCGGTCCTGCCGTCCGGCGAGGAAGCGGAACTCGTAGTCGGGCCAGCCTCGTGCGAGATCGCCCTGGATCAGGTGGATCTCGCCGCGATTGGCCCGCGCATGGGGAAAGTCCGGGTCGTCGGCGAGGGCAGCCTCGAAGGAGGCGAGCGCCTCGTCGTAGCGGCCGAGCAGCTTCAGGGCGAGCCCGCGCCCGCAGGCCGCCTCGGGGTAGTGCTCGTCGAGGCTTAGCGCCGCCTCGAAGCGGATCAGTGCCTCGTCGGGGCGACCGAGCCAGACCAGCGCATTGCCCAGGTTCATATGGGCCTGGGGCAGGGTGGGGTCGCGCGCGATCGCCGCCTCCAAGCTGCCGCAGGCCTCGTCGAGCCGGCCCAGTTCGATCAGCGCGATACCGCGATTGGTGAGGAGCAGCGCATTGTGCGGCAGGTGGGTCAGGGCCCGCTCATAGTCGAGAAGCGCCTCGTCGTAGCGATGCAGGCCGTGCAGAAGAGCGGTCCGCTCGATCCAGACGTCGACGTCGTCCGGCTTCAGTCGAAGGGCTTCGCCCAAAAAGCGGAGCGCCCCGTCGGGGTGCCCGAGGTCGCGCAGGACGGTGCCCCCGGCGCGCAGCGCCTCCGGAAAGGCGGGCCGCAGGCGCAGGGCCACGTCGTAGGACGCGATCGCCTCGCCCAGTCGGCCGGTCGCCCGCAGCAGGTTGGCGCGGTTGAAGTGAAGGACGGGGTCGATCGAACCGCCCTCGCAGGCGATGTCGAAGGCCGCGAGCGCCTGGGCATGGTCGCCGATGGCGGCCAGCGCGTTGGCGCGATGGCCGGTGACGGTCGGATCCACCGGTCCGAGCACGGCGGCCCGGTCCAGCCAGGCGAGCGCCTTGCGATGTGCGGAAAGGCTGACGCAGATCAGGCCGGCCAGCGTGCAGGCGGGTTGGCTCGTGACCTCGATCGGCTTCAGCCTGTCGAGCTTGGCCATGGCCTCGACGGCGCGGCCGGCGTCGAGGTGGGCCAGGGCCGCCCTGATCACCTCGACCGCGGAATGATCCTCGTCGCTATGGATCCGAGGTATGGCCCGGTCGGCTCTGAGCGCAGCTTGCATCGGGGGCTTGACCGTTTATGAGGAGGCAGTCTCTCCCACGATCATGGAACGGCGCGCCTTGCCCGAAGCTGGCCGCGACGCGGCACGGGGTTAATCCCAAACTGCCGCGCAGCAGACGGAAACCCCTTTGCGGGCTCTACATCGCGAGATGACGGAGCCTCATCCCCGACACCAGCGCCGACTGGCAGACCGGCGTCAACTGGTCGCGGTTCGACTTCATACAGGCGATCAGCCGATCCGGATCGGGAAAGGCCGCAACGCAAAGTCGTTCGGCGTCGCCATCGCAAGCCGCGTGCTCAGCCGGTGTGATGTTGTACTTGTCGGCGACCGCAAAGGCCGGAGCGACCGAGCTGGCGCTGATCAGCGCCGCGATGAAGAACTTCATGACAATGCCCTGCCGATCGAGACGGCAGAAGAGCCGTGTTTTCATCAGGGTAGCGCGCTGCCGGCGGTCTTGTAGGGTCCGGGCTGAATGTTTGCCATTAAGATCGGGGATTGGTGAACGAGATCGGCTGGAAACGCTTGAACCCGCTTGGCCGCGTGCTCACCTGAGGGTCTCCTGCCACCGGAATTGCATCCCCGTTCCATGCCCGAACTGCCAGAAGTCGAAACCGTGCGGCGGGGGCTCGCGGGCCCTATGACCGGCGCGGTGCTGGCTGGCGTGACCGTGAACCGTGCCGCTCTTCGCTTTGCCTTCCCCGAGGCGTTCGCGGCGCGGCTCACCGGACGGCGGGTCGAGACCGTCGGTCGCCGGGCCAAGTACCTTCTGCTCGATCTGGATGATGGCGAGGTCCTCGCCATGCATTTGGGCATGACCGGCTCCTTTCGGGTGGAGGTGCCGACCGCCGGCGCGACGACGCCTGGGCGCTACTACCACGAGCGAAGCACCGACGACCGGCACGACCATGTCCGCTTCGAGCTCGATAGCGGCATCGCGATCACCTACAACGATCCGCGCCGCTTCGGCTTCATGACCCTGGTGGCCCGGCGGGACCTGGCGGCCCACCCCTTGTTCAAGGAGATCGGGGTCGAGCCCCTGAGCGAGGGCTTCGACGGGTTGGTTCTGAGCCGTCTTCTCATCGGTCGGCAGACGCCGCTCAAGGCGGCTCTCCTCGATCAGCGCCTGATCGCGGGCCTCGGCAACATCTATGTCTGCGAGGCGCTGCACCGGGCGGGACTGTCCCCGCGTCGCATCGCCGGCACCCTCGCCCGCAAGGATGGCGGCGCGAGCGCGCGCGCGACGCGGCTGGCCGGGACGATCAGGACGGTGCTGGAAGAGGCGGTCGCGGCGGGCGGATCGTCGCTGCGGGACTACCGCCATACCGACGGCGCGCTTGGAACCTTCCAGCATGGCTTTCGCGCCTACGACCGCGAACATGCGGCCTGCACGACCCCGCGGTGTCGCGGCACGATCCGGCGCATAGTGCAGAGCGGGCGGTCGACCTTCTTCTGCGGCGAGTGTCAGCGTTAGCAGGCTTGCGGCGAGGTCGTCGATCGCCACCCTTTGGGCCAAGCCCTCGCGCTCTCAATCCCGCCCGCGTCGGGCGCGTGTCGGGCGCACGAGCCCGCTCAGGAAATTGCGCAGCTCCGTCTGGCGGAGCGCGACATCGGTGACCTGCTCGTCGAGGCCGAGCCGCCAGGCCAGATCACGCCGGCCCGGCGCATGGGCGAGCGCCTCGATCAGGGCGGCATAGGACGCCACATCGTCGGTGTCGCGCGCCAATTCCTGGTCGACGATGTCGCCGGCCTGCCGACGCAGGGCATCGGCGATCTCGGACAGGGGCAGTTCGGGATGGTATTGGACCCCCCAGAAGGTTCCGGGCCCGCACCGGATCTCGGCGGCCTGGACGTGGGTGACCCGGTTGCTGGCGAGCAGCGTGCTGCAACCGTCGGGCAAGGTTTCGACCTCGTCCGTATGAATGCAGAGGGCGTCGTAGACGGCTGGGCGGCCACGCAGCAGCGGGTGGGCTCGCCCCGCCTCGCTCGGCGTGATGCGGCGGGCGAAGGCGACCTCGTGACCCCGTAGATTCTCGCGCACGGTACCGCCGGCGGCCGCGGCGGCGACTTGCAGGCCGGCGCACGACCCGAAGCTCGGCGTGCCCGATTCGAACACCGCCCGCATGAAGGCGAGTTGCCGCCGCACGACGGGGCTTTCCTTGTAGACGTGCAGCGGCGAGCCTGTCAGGAACACGGCATCGTAGGCAGCGAGGCCGTCCGCCGGGCTCTGCGCGCCTTCCTCCACCGGCCTCACGAGATCGCAGGTCGCTTCGGGCTCGATGGACCTCAGCGTGTCGACATAGCTCTCGCCGCTGCTCCGGCCGGTGCTTTGACGGCGCCGTTCCCGGGCCTCGGCTGTTTCGCTTTCCGCAACGAGCAAGCGGAGTGACTTCGACATCCTTGAGCGGCTCTCAATGGGAGAAGGCGGACCAAGGCGTGGTGGGTCCCCGTCCCGCTTAGGTGGGATCGGCCGGGCACGAATAAACAGCAGGCGCTCAGGCCAGAACGCCGCGGCAGCCTTGAGCCGGACGCCGACACGGGCCAGACTACCGTCGAGGTCTCATCGGGGAGCCCGATCGGCTCGCTCGCTAGCAGAGGAGACAGGATCGATGGCGATCCCCGCTCTGGCGCTGCCCGCCTTTCTGTCGTTGTCGATGGTGGCTGCGGACGGAGGCGACGGCATCGCCACCTTGCGCGAAATCGGTCCAGCCCTGACGCGTTGTTTCCAGGCCCCGAGCGGGTCGGCAGGCTCCCAGATCACGGTCCGCTTCAGCCTCGACCGGAACGGCGCCGTGCTCGGCAAGCCGCGAGTGACCTTCTCGGTCCTTGTCGGGACTGCCGAGCAGAAGCAGACCTTCGTGGCGGCGGCGCTCGATGCCTTGGCGCACTGTACACCCGTCCACGTGACCCCGGGTCTTGGCAGCGCGATTGCGGGCCGGCCCCTCTCGATACGCTTCGTCGGGGGTGGACCGGCACAGGCGATCTGAGGGAGTTGAAACGCCGGCAGGGGCTCGGCGACGACCTCGTCGCGCCGAGCGGCCGATTCAGTTCTTGATGTCCCACATGGCGGCGCATTTGGCACTGACGGACGGCTTCTTGTCCTTCATGCAGTCGGTCACCTTGTTCACGTCCGGCATGGCGCTGCCGCAGAGGCGTTGGACGTCGTCGTAGCAAGCGGCCTGTTGCCGGTCCTGCAGCCTGGGCCCCTTTTCATTGGCCGAGGCAACCGTGGTCACCACGCCGACAAGCACGGCACCAAACAGGAATTTCGTCGCGCCCATCAAATCCATTCCTCCTCTAAGCGGCTCAAACCGCATTTCAGTCTTGCCTATCTTAGGTGAACGGCGACACAACGGAAAGGCAACACGCGCGCGACCGGTGCGGAAGCCGGCGGCGTGACAATCCGGCCGTTCGGCTTCGGGGAGGCTCCTGCTTTGGACCGACGCATCGTGGGACTGCTGCTGATCCTCTGCCTTCTCATCGTGCTGGGATTCGCCCTCGACCACATCCTGTTCCCGACGCTTCCGGTCCCGGCAGGCACGCCATCCATCACGAAGTGAGCGGAGGCACGGCCCCGCACGCATCTGTGGCGCAGTGATCTCAAGTCGCAGGGCCGGGGTGAGCCGTTGCGGCTAGACCGGAGCGCAGTCCGTCGTCTCACCGGGGACATCGATGCAGCGGCACTTCAACAGGTTCGATGGCTCAATCCAGTTCGCCTTGCCTTTTGGACGGAGCGCGAGCGAGTGGCAGTTCTTCTATCGCGACTTCTTCACGATGTTCCTGCGCTGGAACAGGCCGATCGCGCTGACCGATGGCACGCAATCCTTCGAGCTTCGCCTCATGCGCCGGCGGGTGATGGGCCGCTGGCAGTATCGCGCCCTCAACGAGCGGGAGTTGCACTACATCCTGGGGATCGAGAACGGCACGCATTGCTGAGGGCTGCGATGAGCTTTGGACGACCACCCTCGCGTCTGACCGCCGCCCAGGCTGGCGTGTTGCAGCGTGTGGAAGCTGGCGAAAAGCTGGTCCAGTCGCTGCACGGTGAGCGGCTATGGATCTTTCAGCATGACCCCTTCGATCCGCTCGATGACGTGGAACTCGAGCGGCTTCGGATCGCGGGGCTTATCGCGCTCGATCGGCCCGGAAGCCTGCGCGACGATCGCGCGGACGCCTATGCCCTGTCCGAGTCCGGCCGTGTTGCGCTGGCGTCGCACCGGATGACAACAAAGCCTTGACGAAGGCTTGACTGCGGCCCGGTCAACCCGGCTGCGTGGTGTGCAGCGAGCTGTCGTTGGTGATCGCCTCGACGATGTGACCATTCCCCTGGTCAACGAAGGTCACGAGAAGTCCCGGCGTCAGGCTCACGATGCAGTTTTGTTCGCCGCGCCAGTCGACCAGGTAGATCCCGACCGACTGCGCGCCGTGTTGCTTGAACCCGGGGGCATCGCGGCTCCAGCTCTCCCGGACATCGCGCTTCCAGATCGCGTAGGCGTCGTGTGGTGAAGCCGCGGCGGCCACGTCTGTCCAGGTTTCCTGAAGGTCTCGGTCGCTGAAGATGATGAGATACAACGACATGCCAATATACCTGAGCCGGCGGGAGGAAATCAGGATACGGGCGGGAAATCGGAGGTATGTTGTTAATGCTGACAGAGAGTTAATACGTTAATGAGGTTTCGACGAGGTGGCATTGGCAAAGACGGACCGCAGCCTCTTTTCCTGCTTGGATTCCGCATTGCTATGAAAAGCTAGCCAGTCGAGCAGTGCGCAGACGGTCAGGACAAGACCGGGTTGCCTCACGCGGAACTCCGAGCCGCATCGGAAGTCCGCTTATTGGCGGCAAAGGACGGACCGCATTCGCGGCTGTCGATCTCAGCTTGCGTCCGCAAGTCGCAGGGGAGGCGACGGCGGCGCACGTTGTCCGTGGCGCGCAGGCGGGAGTGGCATGCTGGTCTCGCACCCCGGCTGCCGTCGCCTTGGCGCTCTTTCGCCCTATCTAGTCCGAGGTGAGGGCCGAACTGCTGGCCACGGTGGGAGCCTAGCGTGTCGATCCAAAGCGGTCAGGTTCTGCAACGCGAGGATGACGCGCTGCTCGCTTTGGGACGGGCGCTCGCGGCGACCGGGTATGGCTTCGTCACGCCCACGCCGCTCACCATCGGCCGGGTCAATGCCCGCCCGGGAAATGCCTGGGCCCAGGATCTGGCCGGCGTGTTCGGCTGGAGTCGGCCGTTCGAGACCGGCCTTCTTCCATCCGCCATGATGGATCTGATGCGTGACGCGGGAGTCCTGGCGGGCGGAGAGGGAGAGTGGCGGAGCGCGGTGCGCCTGTCGTCCCTCGACGACCAGCTTTTCTTTCACTCGGCCTACCCGACTTTGTCGTCCGATGCTGTCTTCTTCGGCCCGGACACCTACCGCTTCGCCCGGGCGATCCGGACCCATCTGGCCTTGCGGCCGGCTCCGGTCCGACGAGCCGTCGACATCGGGTGCGGCGCGGGGCCGGGCGGCCTCGTGGTCGCCGACACCGTACCGGACGCCGCGGTGCTGATGACGGACATCAACGAGCGGGCGCTACGCCTTGCGCGGATCAATGCGGCACTCAATGGAACGCGCCGGGCCGAGGCGCGCCGGAGCGACATCCTGCAGGACGTGGACGGGCGTTTTGACCTCATCGTGTCCAATCCTCCCTATCTCGTCGATCCGGCCGAGCGGGCCTACCGGCACGGCGGCGGTGACTTGGGAGAAGGACTGTCTCTGGCCATCCTGGAGGCGGCCGTTGAGCGACTGGCGCCCGGCGGAACGCTGCTCCTCTACACGGGATCCGCGATCGTCTGCGGCATCGATGGCTTCAAAGCCGCGGCAGAAAGGCGCCTCGGAGGAACCGGACACCATTGGTCATATGTTGAGGTGGACCCGGACGTTTTCGGCGAAGAACTGGACACAGGGGCCTATGCCGGAGCCGACCGGATCGCGGCCGTGGTCCTGACGCTAACCAGAGAAGACTGACATGGACAGCCGCACGAGCAAGGCACATGCCCTCACAGACACGGAGTTGCAGAGGACCCTGACGGCCTTCAATGCCAAGCGGTTCAACCCGGCCCTGCCGGAGGGGGACTGGCGGGCCGAACTGGCCGACTTCGTCGAGATGGCTCGGGTCGAGGGCGACTATCTCGAGCGGGAGCGTGAGGCGGTCCGGCAGCGCGCCGCCGAGGCGCCGACCGAGGCGCGGGCCTTCGGCGCCTGGTTCGAGGAGCTTAAAACCTCGGGGCCCGGGCAGCACGATCCCTTGTTTCCCTGGCTCGCGGAAACCGCCGACATGGCGGCGATGAAGTGGTTCCTGACTCAGGAGGTGGCTGGCGAGGCCGGCTTCGAGGACCTCACCGCGCTGACACAGGTCAAGCTGCCGACCCGCCCGAAGCTGGAACTCGCGCGCAACTACTGGGACGAGATGGGGCGCGGCAAGCCCAAGGGCATGCATGGCCCGCTTCTCGAAAGCCTGGCGCATAGCCTGGGCCTGCGGCCCGACCCCGAGACGACCGTCTGGGAATCGCTCGCGCTCGCCAACACCATGGCGGGTCTGGCCGCAAACCGCCGCTACGCCTACCATTCCGTCGGGGCGCTCGGCGTGATCGAGATGACGGCGCCCGACCGGGCAGCGGCGGTTGCGGCGGGGCTGAAGCGCCTGGGCGTGCCGACGGGCGATCGCCACTACTTCGATCTCCATTCCATCCTGGACGTCAAGCACTCGCTCGCCTGGAATGCGGAGGCGATCTATCCGCTGGTCGAGGGCGAGCCCCGCGTCGCGGTCGCCATCGCCGAGGGCGCCCTCATGCGGCTGGAAAGCGGCCGGCGCTGCTTCGAGCGGTATCGCAAGGAGCTGGGCTTCGGCAGCGCGGTGCGTGCCGCGTGACCTGACCGGAAGAAGGAGGCCCTTGCACGAAGGGCGGGGTCGACCTGTACCCCGTGCCATGGTCCCTGCGTCCCAGTCGGGATCTCCAGAGCCAGGGACGGGCCGGCATGTCGACCATCGAGCAAGGCGATCGCAGCGCATTCGGGGAGATCGAGCGGGTCCCCTTCGGCTTTCATCATCATCTCGGACGCTCGCCTCTCCTAGAGCTCGATGCGCTACGGACGCTGGCGGCCTTCTTTGAGAGCCGCGGCATTCCCGCTCATTACGAGTGCGGGAAGAAGGGTCTTGCGCAGGGGTGGGGCGAGCGCCCCAGCGGTCTGTCGCTGCTCGACGCCTTCGACCGGCTGGCTGACGGGGAGACGCTGATCATCCTGAACAGCGCCCACGCTCATCTCGATTATGCAGCGCTGCTCGACGCCTTCATCTCCGATCTCGGCTCGGTCCTCGATGTCGACATGGCCCGTAAATACCGTGCGCCGATCTGCACGGTGATCATCGCCTCGCCCCACCGGATCACGCCCTACCACATGGACAACTCCCACAACCTGCTGATGCAGGTCCATGGGGCCAAGCAGTTCCATGTCTTCGACGGCTCGGATCCCGGGATCGTCACCCCGCTCGAGCTGGAAGCCTTCTGGCGGGGCGACCGAAATGCCGCCATCCTGACCGAGGACCGCCGCCGGCGAGCGACGGTTTACGAACTCGGGCCGGGTCTCGGCGTGCATGTGCCGATGACCTATCCCCATTGGGCTAAGAACGGCGCGGAGATCTCAGTCGCCGTGAGCGTCAACTTCGCGCCGATGCACAATGGCGACGCCCATGTCTATGCCGTCAACGCGATGCTGCGTCGTTTCGGTTTGAAGCCTCGCGGACCCGGGCAGAGCCCGCTCGCCGATCGATCGAAGGCCGTTGCTTTTCGGTCGTTGAAGGCTCTCAAGACAGCGACGCAGCTCAGGGCCCGGAACGCATCACGGGTCAAGGCGCATTCAGGATGACGTGTTTCGCGCAGATGGCCGCTAGCCGCCGGGGCGCGTCCCGTGGGACAACTGTGCTGCTCCTGGACGGGCTTGGGGACAGGGCTGTCTCAACGGCGAGGGTGGCATGGCGGATCTGGCCGGCAAGGTGGCCTGGGTGACCGGGGGCGGCAGTGGCATCGGCGAGGCCGTCGCGGCGGCTCTCGCCGGTGCCGGCGCGATCGTGGTGGTGTCCGGGCGACGGTCCGAGCTCCTGGACCGGGTCACCGGGCGCATCACGGCGGCAGGCGGAACGGCCCTGTCCCTCCCGAGCGACCTCACCCGGCCGGAGGCGGCCGATGCGGCCGTCACTGAGATCGAGCGGCGCTTTGGCCGGCTCGACCTGCTGGTCAATAATGCCGGCTCCAACATCGCGGCGCGCGCTTGGCGCGATCTCGTGCCGGCGGGCATCGCCGCCGTCATCGAGGGCAATCTCTCCGCCGCGTTCTATTGCGCGGCCGCCGCCTTGAAGCCGATGCGACGGGCGCAGGACGGCGTGCTGGTCCACACCGCGTCCTGGGCGGGCAAGTACATCCATCCGGTGAGCGGTCCGGCCTATACGGCCGCCAAGCACGCCGTCGTCGCCATGAGCCAGAGCATCAACATCGAGGAATACCGCAACGGCATCCGCTCCACCGCCATCCTGCCGGCCGAGGTCGCGACCCCCATCCTCGACAAGCGTCCGACGCCGCCAGGCGCCGCGGAGCGGGCCGCCATGCTCCAGCCGGACGATCTGGCCGCCCTCGTGCTGTTCATCGCCACGCGACCGGCCTCGGTGTGTCTCAACGAGGTGACGATCAGCCCGACGATGAACAGGATGTATGCCCTTTAGGAGCCGGCCGGGGGCGTGCCGTTGACCAGGCCCTGTCTCCAGCGGATCGTCGGGCAGCATCGTTCGCAACGAGCAGACCGGACTTGGCGCAATCGGAATTCCTGGCGCGACAACCGCTCTTTGCGGGCCTCGACGCGCCCGACCTGACCCGGTTCGATGCGCAGTGCCGCTGGCGCCGGATCGACGGTGGTCAATGGCTGCTCGAATTCGGGCAGGGCGGCACGGACGTGTTCTTCGTCCTGCAGGGTCGTCTTCGCCAGGCTCCCTTCCGCTCACCGCTTCCGCAGGGGGAGCTGGATGTCGTTCGGGAAGCCGTTGGCGTCCTTGGGGAACACGCTCGTGATGGGGCTGGGCGGGGGGCTGTTCGTCTCGAACCCCTGCTCCTGCTCGAAGAACTTGCGCTTTCCCTCGGCAAGGCGGGCCGCTCGTTCGGCGTCCGAGAGGGGCGGCGAGGCGGGCTCGCCCTTCGCGTGGGCGCCCCGCTTGGCGTGCGTGACGACCGTCGGGGTGAAGGGCTGATCGTCGGCCGGCCCGCCATCCGCCTGCGCGTAGCCCGGAGACGCGCTGATGAGAACGAGGCCCAAGGCCAGACCGACTCTTCCCATGGTTCCTCCAACCAACCCGTTCGCCGCCCGCCAGGACGGGTCCCACCAGTTTACGCCGGCCCGGCCCCGGGTTGAAGCGTGCTGGCCGGGCTCGGCCTGGTGCGCGAGCGCAGGGCGGCGCCTCTGCCGAATTGGCTGACCGTACCCTTCTCGGCTCGGCTGATCTAAAGCGAGGGCCTGACAGGAAGAGGGGAGGCCAGGATGCAGGGTGCCAGCGACGCCGCACGCCCATCGGATGCCGAGGGGGCGCCCTTGCGGTCGGCGCTGCTGGCGGCGCGGCTCGACCGCCTGCCGGCATGCCGCACGATATGGCGACTCGTTCTGGCGCTCTCGCTAGGGGGCGCCTTCGAGTATTACGACCTGTTCTTCACCGGCTATGTCGTGCCGGGTCTCGTCAAGGACGGCCTGTTCACCCCCCAATCGCTGGGCCCGCTGGCTGCCCTGTCGAGCGCCGGCGCAACCGGCGCGGGGACCTTCATCTTCATGACCTTTGCGGGCCTGTTCGTGGGCGCCCTCCTGTTCGGCTCGCTGGCGGACCGGTTCGGACGCCGGGCGGTTTTCACGTGGTCGCTGATCTGGTATTCGGGCTTCACCCTGGTGATGGCTTTCGGGCAGAGCGGCCTCGCCATCGACCTGTCGCGCTTCGTCGCGGGGATCGGCCTCGGCGTCGAACTCGTCACCGTCGACACCTATCTCGCCGAACTGGTCCCCGCCGCCGAGCGGGGCCGCGCCTTCGCGGTCAACCAGGTCGTTTCCTTCCTCGCCGTCCCGCTCGTGGCGCTGCTCGCCTGGCTGCTGGTACCCGCGGCGCCCTTCGGCGTGTCCGGCTGGCGATGGGTCGTCCTGGTCGGCTCGGCCGGAGCCCTGGCGGTCTGGTTCATCCGGCGGTCCATCCCCGAATCGGCGCGGTGGCTGGCGCGCGTCGGACGCCTGGCCGAGGCCGAACTCATCATCGCCCGGCTCGAGGCCGCGGCCGAACGGGACACGGGCGCTGCGCTGGCGTCCCCGCGGCCTGCCGCCGTCGAGGCCCCTCGCTCCAGCGGCTTTGCGGAGATCTGGCGGCCGCCGTACCGGGGCCGCACGATCCTGCTGACCTTCTTCCAGATCTGCCAGACGATCGGCTTCTACGGCTTCGCCGCCTGGGTTCCGAGCCTTCTGATCGCCAAGGGTATCCGCGTGACGGCGAGCCTCGAATACGCGTTCATCATCGCGATCTCGAACCCGCTCGGACCCTTGATCGGGATCTTCGTCGCCGACCGGTTCGAGCGCAAATGGCAGATTGTGGCGTCCGCCCTGGGCGTCGGCGTCTTCGGCCTGCTGTTCGCGCAGGGGACCAGCGCCGCCGTCCTGATCGGTCTCGGCGTGCTCGTCACCCTGGCGACCAACTGGATGTCCTTCACCTTCCACGGCTACCAGGCCGAGCTGTTCCCCACGCGGATCCGGGCGCGGGCGGTCGGCTTCGTCTACGCCTGGAGCCGGTTGTCGGCGGCCTTTGCGGGGCTCCTGATCGCCGTCCTGCTCCAGCATGGCGGCGTGCTCGGCGTCTTCGCCTTCATCGCCGGTGCGATGGGTGTCATCGTCGTCGCGATCGGCCTTTTCGGCCCCCGCACGCGCGGTCGTCCGCTGGAGGAGGTGTCGCCGTCCTGACAGGCCCGTCCGCGAGCGACATCGCGTGGTTCGCGACGGTGTCGGGGTAGGACATGCCGCCGCCCCGGTGAACGGACGACCTGCTTGCCCGTTGGTGAACCATCTGCGACCGCCTGAAGAGGCCGGTCCCGCTGGTGGAGAGGCCCATGCCACGTCCCGTCCAAGGCTCGATCGTCGTCGTCACGGGCGCATCCAGCGGCATCGGGCAGGCGACGGCCCTGGCCTTCGCCCGCCGCGGCGCGCGTGTCGTGCTGGCTGCGCGCCGGGCCGACGTCCTGGCCGACGTGGCCCGGGCCTGCGAAGCCCTGGGCGGGCGAGCCCTCGCGGTCACGACGGATGTGACCGATGCGGACGCCGTCCAGCATCTGGCCGACGAGGCCGAGCGGGTGTTCGGCGGGCTCGATGTGTGGGTGAACGTGGCCGGGACGGGCGTGTTCGGTCCCTATGCGGACGCGGATGTGGCGCTGCATCGCAAGGTGATCGAGGTCAACCTGATCGGCGCCCTGCACGGGGCCGCGGCGGCGCTGCCGGTGTTCAAGCGCCAGGGCCAAGGCGTGCTGATCAACATGGTCTCGCTCGGCGGCTGGGCGCCGACGCCCTTCGCGGCCGCCTATACGGCCAGCAAGTTCGGCCTGCGAGGCTTCACGGCCAGCCTGCGCCAGGAGCTCGCGGCCGACGAGGACATCCATGTCTGCGGCGTCTTCCCCGCCATGGTCGACACGCCCGGCTTCGTCCATGGTGCCAACATGTCGGGGCGGCGCCTCGATCCGGGGCCGTTTCTGTACCGGCCCGAGGACGTGGCGGAGACCGTCGTCCGGCTGGTCGGCCATCCCCGCGGCGAGGTGGCGGTGGGCTGGCCGGCGCGCGCGGGGCAGATCGCCTACAACCTCGCCCCGCGGTTGACCGAACTCGTCATGGGCGCCGTGTTCCGCCGCCTTCTGGCGCGCGCGCGCCCCGCCGAGCGGACGCAGGGCTCCCTGCTGCAGCCGGTCGAGGCCGGCCGCGAGCCGAGCGGCGGCTGGCTCGAGCGCAAGGCTCTCCCGCCCGCAGGCCAGATCAGCGCGGGCCTCGCCCTTGCGGGCGGGCTCGCTCTCGCGCTCGGCCTGGCGGCGGTCGTCAGCCGAAGGCGCCGCTCGGCGTAACGGTCGGCAAAGGTGGTCCGGGACTGGGCCGGACTGGACGGCGGCCGCTTGCCCAGCTCGCTCCCGACCGACGCTAAGCCGGACTTTTCAACAGTTGAGTTCGCTTGTGTTCAGCCGGTCCGCCCGCGTGCGTTTCGGTCCAAGAGCCGGAGGCGAAAGCCGCGGTTCCGCCAGGCACTCCGTCCCTCCGATCGAACAGCGGGCTTGCGGGCCGTTCAGCCTTGGTATGAAATCCAAATCCGCGGGCACAGCTCGATGTCCACGGTTTGGAGCGCATTCGATGATGGTCACTCGATCCCTGGCGGCCGCTGCCATCCTCGCCAGCCTCTTCGGCGGGACCGCTTTTGCAGGCGATCCCGACAGCTGCAAGACGGTCCGGCTGTCGGACGTCGGCTGGACGGACGTGACCTCGACGACGGCGCTCACCGCACGCCTGTTCAAGGGGCTCGGCTACACGCCCGACATCAAGGTCCTGTCCGTGCCGGTGACCTATGCGTCGATGAAGAACAAGGACATCGATGTGTTCCTGGGCAACTGGATGCCGACACAGGAGAACGACCGCAAGCCGTATGTGGAGGACAAGTCCGTCGTCGTCGGCGAGGCGAACCTCCCGACCGGCGCGAAGTACACGCTTGCCGTTCCCGAAGAGACCTACCAGGCCGGTCTGAAGACATTCGGCGACATCGCCAAGTTCAAGGACAAACTGGACGGCAAGATCTACGGCATCGAGCCCGGCAACGACGGAAACCGGCTCGTCATGGACATGATCAAGTCCGACAAGTTCGGTCTCAAGGATTTCCAGGTGGTGGAATCGAGCGAGCAAGGCATGCTGGCGGAGGTCGACCGCGCAGCCCGCCGCCACAAGGACGTGGTGTTTCTTGGGTGGGCGCCGCATCCCATGAACGTCAAGTACAAGATGGACTACCTGTCCGGCGGGGACGACGTCTTCGGTCCCAATTTCGGCGGGGCGGTCGTCTACACGAACGAGCGGGCCGGCTGGGCGCAGCAGTGCCCGAACGCAGCCAAGCTGGTCGACAACATGAAATTCACGGTCGACCAGGAAAACGTCGTGATGGACAAGATCCTGAACGACGGCGAGGACGCTCCCAAGGCCGCCGAGGAATGGCTGAAGGCAAACGCCTCGGCGATCGACGGCTGGACGGCCGGCGTCACCAGCTTCGACGGCAAACCGGGTGCCGCCGCCGTCAAGGCGAGCCTCGGGCTCTGACAAGACCGCACGGCGGAACGGCAGGCGCTCCCGGCGTTGTCCTGGCCCGTCCGCCGCGCCCTCCATTGTCTGAGGAGGAACGATCGTGGAAAGCTGGCTGACGGACCACAAGCTGCCACTTGGCAACACGGTCAAAGTTTTCATCAACTTCCTGCAGGACAACGCCGCCGGCTTTTTCGACCGCATCACTGACACGATCGCCTTCATGGTGGACGGCCTCACGCACGTCCTCCTGCTCATTCCGCCCCTGGTCGTCGTGGCACTGGTCGCCGCTTTGGCCTGGTGGCTGCAGCGCTCGCTCCGCCTCGCGATCTTCGTGGTGCTCGCCTTCCTGCTGATCATCAATCTGGGCTACTGGACCGGCACGGTGCAGACCATCTCGCTGGTCGGCTTCGCCACCCTCACGAGCGTGGTGATCGGGGTGCCGCTCGGCATCGCGGCGGCCCACCGACCATGGCTCAGTGCGGTCATGCGCCCCGTGCTCGACCTCATGCAGACGCTGCCGACCTTCGTCTGTCTCATCCCCACGCTGGTGCTGTTCGGGCTGGGTGCGGCGCCGGGCCTGATCTCGACCGTCATCTTCGCCATCGCGGCGCCGATCCGGCTCACCCAGCTCGGCATCACCTCCGTGCCGCCGCAGCTTCGGGAGGCCGCCGAAGCGTTCGGCGCCACCAAGCGGCAACTGCTCTGGAAGGTCGAGGTGCCGCACGCTCTCCCCACGATCATGGCCGGCGTCACGCAATGCATCATGCTTAGCCTCTCGATGGTGGTGATCGCCGCTCTCGTCGGCGCGGAGGGGCTCGGGACCCCGGTGGTCCGGGCCTTGGGCCAGGTGAACATCCCGATGGGCTTCGAAGCCGGCACCGCCATCGTGCTGCTCGCCATCGTGCTCGATCGTGTCTGCCGCAGCCCGGCGGCGCGCAAGGTGCGGGCATGACCTGCCCTGCTCGCCGGGCCGCGACGGGAGTGCGCTGATGCCGGCCGTCGAATTCAAGAACCTCGACATCGTCTTCGGCAAGCAGGAGAAGAAGGCCCTGGCGCTGATCGACCAGGGAAAGACCCGCGACGAGATCCTCGCCGCCACGGGGTGCGTGCTCGGCGCCGCAGGGGTCAATCTTGCCATCGAGCCGGGCGAGATCTGCGTCCTGATGGGCCTTTCGGGCTCGGGCAAATCGACCGTGCTGCGCGCGGTGAACGGTCTCAACAAGGTGGCGCGGGGCCAGGTCCTCATCGATCACGAGGGGCGAACGATCGACGTCGCGAGCTGCAGCCGCGCCGAACTTCGCATGCTGCGCATGCGCCGCATCGCGATGGTGTTTCAGCAGTTCGGGCTGCTGCCCTGGCGGACGGTGCGCGAGAATGTCGGCCTGGGCCTCGGGCTCCGCGGCGTGCCACGGGCTGAGATCGTCCGCATGGTCGACAGCAAGCTCGACCTCGTCGGCCTGCGGCAATGGGCGGGAAAGTTCGGACACGAGCTCTCGGGCGGCATGCAGCAGCGCGTCGGTCTCGCGCGGGCTTTTGCGACCGACGCCGACATCCTGCTGATGGACGAGCCCTTCTCAGCCCTCGATCCGCTGATCCGCAGCAAGCTGCAGGACGAGTTGCTGCAGCTGCAGAAGGATCTGAAGAAGACCATCATCTTCGTCAGCCACGACCTCGACGAGGCACTGAAGCTCGGCAATCGTATCGCCATGCTGGAGGGCGGTCGTATCGTCCAGTGCGGCACGGCGGAGGACATCCTGCTGACGCCGGCCGACGACTACGTCGCCGAATTCGTCCGCCACATGAACCCGCTCAACGTGCTGCGCGGCCATTCGTTGATGACGCCCGAAGCGCAGCTCCGGCGCGAGGGATCGGCGATCCTGCTCGACAAAGCGGGCCGCCTGCGCGTCGGTCTCGACGCCGAGGGGCGGCCCTGCGACGTGACGCTCGATGGCCGCACCGGAACGATCGCGCACCATACGGGCGAGGCGGTCTCCATCCGACAGGAGGATGTGCAGGCCATGCGTTCCGCCGATGTGATCGTCGCCCCGGTGGACCTCAGGATGCGTTCGGCCATCGCGTTGCGCCGCGCCTCGGGCAACCCGATCGTGCTGGTGGACCAGCTTGGCCGAATGGCGGGCCTGTGCGGCGATGACGAGATCTACCGCGCGCTTCTGCAACGCTCGTCGCACGCGTGAACGCGCAGCACCCGTCATTGGCGAGTCGGGTACGGTAGCGGGTTGGGCGCGCAGCTCGTCCGTCACGTTCTGCCTTGGTCCCGCGCGCAATCGCGGCGTAACCATGCCGCCGACCCTCCGGCCTGAGCCACAACCTGTCCTGACCGCATCAGGGCTGCGTTAAGGGTTGCGCGTCACGGTCACCGCAAAGGAGCGCCGACCGTGACAGACTACGTTCTCGAAGGGCCCAAATGGGGGTCGTCCGCCCTGGGATCGGCAGGCGGACTGGTCACCTGGGCCACGGCCGCGACGGTTCCCTCGAGCGTGGTGGCGGACCTGAGCGCGGCCTTCGCCGACTGGGCGAAATCGGCCAACATCCAGTTCCAGCAGGTCGCCTCGACGGCCGCGGCGAAGATCGACTTCAGCTTCGGCGCGATCGACGGGCTCGACGACGTGCTCGGCCAGACGAACTACAGCTACTCCGGCAGCAGCATGCAATCGGCCGATGTCGAGTTCGATAGCGGCGAGGGCTGGCACGGCTCCGGCAGCACGGTGGTCAGCGCGGACGGCGTGAACTTCTTCGTCGTGGCGCTGCACGAGATCGGCCACGCCCTCGGCCTGGATCACTACAACGCCGCGCCGGCCGTGATGAACGCCGAACTCGACCGCGCCGTCACCGACCTGACCCGGTCCGACATCGACGGGATCCAGGCCCTGTACGGGGCCGGTTCGGCCGGCCCGCTCGCCACGGCGGGCGGCGGCGGCACCCAGACGGCGGCCTTTCCCGGCCTCCAGTCGCTGGCCAGCGGGACCAACGTGGATGACGAGACCGTCGGCGGCAACGTGTGGGACTACACGCTGCGCCAGGCCGGCGACGGGTCGGGCGGCTACACGCTCGTGCCCCTGAACGGGAGCGGCACGATCAGCATCGCCAGCGAAGTGCCGACCGTGCACTTCCAGGACGGGCAGTATCTCGCGCTGCACGATTTGTCCGCTTTCATCCCCTCGCAACTCGTCATCGCCGGCGCAAGCGGCGGCGCGGTGACGGCTCCCGTCGGCGGCGATGCCTTCCTGGATGGACAAAGCGGGGGAAGGGCGGTGGTGAACGGCAACACCGGCGATTACACGCTCGACCGGCTGCAGAGCGCGCCGAGCGGTGACCCGTCCGACGAGCAGGGCGCCTTCGTTCTCGAGTCGAGGAACGGCAGCGGCGATATCGCCGTCTCGCAGTCGACCGGGGCGGTGCAGTTCCAGAACGGGCAGTACCTGTCGCTGAAGGACCTGTCAGCCTATATCGCCAGCACCGCGTCGGACACGCCGTCCTACACCGTCGGCGGCGGCGGCGACGATCTCCTGACCGTCCCGCTCCGCGGCGACCAGTATATCGTCGGCAACGGCGGCACCGACGCGCTCTACCTGCACGGGAATACGGCCGACTACACGATCAAAGCCGTCGATCTCGCCGCGACCTCCTCGCATCCGGCGGTTGCGGGAGACGAACTCCTGGCCCGGAACGGCAGCGGCAATCTCTTCATCGACAAATCCACGGAGAGCGTGCACTTCCAGAACGGCCAGTACCTGGCCTTCAAGGACCTGTCCGCCTTCATCGCGCCCGGCCACTAACCCTCGCCGGCCGTCCCCGTCGGGACGGGACGACGCCTCGCCAGCTTCGCGACAGTCGGTGCGGCTAAGGCTGGCGAGCGCGCAGCCCTGCGCCGACAGTCGACAAGGATGTCCCGGCGTGGCGTCGTCCAAGAAGCGTCCGACAACACGGCGTGGATCCGCCGCCACCCTGGCCCGGCCAGCCCCGAGGCGTCTGGGCCCGATCGGCCTCCGACCCACGCTGCACAAGGTCCTCACCCGCTTTCTCGAGCGTCACGACACGCTGCATTTCGTCCAGGTCGGTGGGTTTGACGGGGTCAGCTTCGACCCGCTCCGCCCCTTCGTCGCCGGCGGCCGGCTCACCGGGCTCATCGTCGAACCGCTGCCGCAGCCCTTCGCCAAGCTCCAGGCGCTCTACGGCGGATCGACCGCGATTGCCCTCGCCGCCTGCGCCGTCGCCGATCGCGAGGGCGAGCAGGCGCTGTGGCGGTTCAAGTCCGACGCCATTGAGCAAGGGCTCCTGGACCCGCAATTCGCCGGCACGAGCTCGTTCAGGATGGAGGCGTTGCTGGCCGACGAGGGCAGCTTGGGCAGCCGCTTCGCGACGCAGGAGCGGGCGCGGCTGCGCAGTCTCGGCGGGCGGGTCGGCATAACCTGCCGGACGTGGCGCCCGCTGCTGGACGAGCATGCGATCACCCAGGTCGACCTGCTTCAGATCGACGTGCAGGGCTACGATCTCGTCGTCCTGGAGACGTTCGACTTCGCGCGTTTCCGGCCCGCCGTCGTCCACTACAAGCATGTCCACCTTAGCCCGGCCGAACGACGAGACGCGGAGCGGCTTCTGGCGGGGTTCGGCTATGGCTGCACCCCGCAAGGCGACGACACGCTGGCGATCCTGGCCGAGCCGGAGCGTCCGGCCAGACGAGGCGGCAGCGTGAATGTCGACGGCGCGGCACTGGATGGGCTGCGCGGCAACGTCGTTTTCTGCGCCTGGACCGGGGCCAACCCGCTCACGCCGCACCGCGCCGAGGCGCTGCTCTCGATCTACCGCGAGATCTGCTGTCCGGTGTTGTTTCTGACACCCCACAACATTCACGAATGGGAGCTGCCCCACAGTCCGTTCCACCCGGCCTATCCGCATCTCAGCGAGACCCATCGTGCCGACTATCTCCGCGTCTACCTGATGCACCATTTCGGAGGCGGCTATACCGACCTCAAGCGCACCAGCCGGTCCTGGATGCCGCTCTTCGAGCGCCTGCGCGCCAACCCCGAGGCCGTCGGGCTGGGCTATCGCGAGATCGGGCCGCATGGGGTGGCCCCGTGCGGCGAGCCCCTGGAAAGCGAGCTGCGTCGGAACTACGGGCAGCTCATCGGCAACTGCGCCTACATTTTCCGCCGCCGGAGCGCGCTGACGACGCTTTGGATGGAGCAGACGCATCGCGTTCTCGATGCCGCGCTGGACGCGCTGGCGACCCACCCGGCCCGCCATCCGATGGACCAGAACGGCATCGTCCTGCCTGACGGCAGCACGTCGCACTATCCGCTGCGCTGGACCGAGATGCTCGGCGAAATCTTCCACCCGCTGGTCTACGCCTTCAAGGATCAGATCATCCAGGCCGACATCGCGCCCAGCTTCCAGGATTACCGCTGAGCCGCAGGGCCCACGCGGCGGGGTGCTTCATCAGGGACCCGGCCGGCTGGGCGTTTCGCCGGCCGCGAGTTCGATGATCTCGTTCTACCGCACGATCCGCTGCTCGGAGTGAAGGGCGGCACTCGGCCAGAAGGGGCGGTGTCCCGGCCTTGCGAGTCTGCCCCGTTGCGGCCTCGGCGACCGAAAGTGCTGAAACCATCAAAGGCGAGGCCGGTGGCGACAAGCCGTGTCATCGGGGAAGGCTAGCGTTATGGTCTGGGTACGGCCGCCTGGCGGGGAGCCGGCCGATCCCCCCTGAGCGGATGCCGCGCTCGAGCGCTGCAGCAATCCGCCGACATGCAAGGAGAGAACGCCCATGCCGATCGTCACCCTGAAGGATGGCACCGAAATCTTCTACAAGGACTGGGGCTCCGGACAGCCCCTCGTGTTCCACCACGGCTGGCCGCTCAGCGCGGACGACTGGGACACGCAGATGATGTTCTTCCACCAGCAGGGCTATCGCGTCATCGCGCACGACAGGCGTGGTCACGGCCGCTCGTCGCAGACCCCGACCGGCCACGAGATGGACACCTATGCGGCCGACGTGGCCGCGCTCGCCTCCGCCCTCGATCTGAGAGACGCCGTCCATATCGGCCATTCGACCGGTGGTGGCGAGGTGGCCCGCTACGTGGCGCGTCACGGGGCCGGTCGGGTCGCCAAGGCCGTCCTGATCAGCGCGGTGCCGCCGGTGATGGTGAAGAGCGACAAGAACCCGGGCGGCACGCCGATCGCGGTGTTCGACGGGATCCGCCAGAGCACGGCCTTCGACCGCGCGCAGTTCTACATCGACATCACGCTTCCCTTCTACGGCTACAACCGTCCGGGTGCGACGGTGTCGGAAGGCGTGCGGCGGAACTGGTGGCGTCAGGGCATGATGGGCAGCGCGCTGGCGCACTACGAGTGCGTCAAGGCCTTCTCGGAAACCGACTTCACCGAGGACCTGAAGGCGATCGACGTGCCGACGCTGGTGATGCACGGCGAGGACGACCAGATCGTGCCCTTCGCCGATTCCGCGCCGCTGTCGCACGCGCTCGTCAAGGGCTCGGTCCTCAAGTCCTACCCCGGCTTTCCGCATGGCATGCCGACCACCCACGCATCGCAGATCAACGCCGATCTGCTCGCCTTCATCCGGGGCTGATCGGCAAGGCAGAAGGCGAGCGCGTCGCATGGCCGCGTGTCCCGCACGCTCGATGCCGAGGGCGCGTCGATCGCGGACCACCTAGCGGGACGATCGGACTGCGCTACCTAAGGAGCAAGGCACGCAACGCTCAACCGCCCTCCTGGGAGGCCGGAGCCATGCCGCCGAGAGTCCCTCAACTGAAGGTCATCCCATGAGCATGGAGCGCGCCGTTCTGGCCGGAGGCTGTTTCTGGGGCATGCAGGCCCTGATCCGCAGGCTGCCGGGGGTCGTGTCGACCCGGGTCGGTTATTCCGGCGGTCAGGTGCCGAACGCGACCTATCGCAACCACGGCACCCATGCGGAGGCGATCGAGATCACCTTCGATCCCGAGCGGATCAGCTTCCGCAGCCTGCTGGAGTTCTTCTTCCAGAGCCACGATCCCACCACCAAGAACCGGCAGGGGAACGATGTCGGCGTGAGTTACCGGTCGGCGATCTTCTATACGAGTGCCGAGCAGAAAACGGTTGCGCAGGACACGATCGCCGATATCGAGGCTTCCGGCCTGTGGCCCGGCAAGGTCGTGACCGAGGTGTCGCCGGTCGGCGATTTCTGGGAGGCTGAGTCCGAGCACCAGGACTACCTCGAGCGGATTCCGAACGGCTACACCTGCCATTTCGTCCGGCCCGGCTGGAAGCTGCCGCGGCGAGCGGATGCGGCCTAGGAGCCTTGGATGGCGACGGTCTGGCCAGAGCTCGAGGGGCCGGGATGGCGGGAGACCCTCGTCACGCTGCAGCTCTGGACCCAGATCGTCGGGAAGGTTCGTCTGAAGCTCACCCCCTGGCTGAACCACGGGTGGCACGTGCCGCTCTACGTCACGGCGCGGGGGCTCGGCACCTCGCCGATTCCCGTCGGCACCGAGCTTCTCGAGATCGAGTTCGATCTTGTCGAGCAGCGGCTCTCATGCCGCACCAGCACCGGCGGGCATCGCGGCTTTCCGCTGGAGCCGCGGACGGTGGCAGCGTTCTATACCCGTCTCCTCTCGGATCTCGCCGGCCTGGGGGTCGCGGTCGCGATCGACACGCTGCCGAACGAGTTCGCCGATCCGATCCGCTTTCCCGACGACGTGGTTCACGTCGCCTATGACGGCACCGCCGCGCACCGTTTCTGGCGCGCGCTGGTCCAGGCCGACCGTGTGTTCAAGCTGTTCCGCACGGGGTTCCTGGGCAAGGCCAGCCCCGTGCACTTCTTCTGGGGCAGTTTCGATCTCGCGGTGACGCGCTTTTCCGGACGTCCCGCGCCGCTCCACCCCGGCGGCGTCCCCGGCCTGACCGATCGGGTGACGCGCGAGGCCTACTCGCACGAGGTCAGCAGTGCGGGGTTCTGGCCGGGCAGCATGACCGCTCCCGAACCGGTCTTCTACTCCTACGCCTATCCCGAGCCGCCGGGCTTTCGCGAGGCGGGTCTGCCGCCGGGCGCGCGCTTCGACACCTCGGTGGGCGAGTTCATCCTTCCCTACTCGACGGTGCGCCGGGCGCCGGACCCGGACGGGCTGCTGCTCGACTTCCTCCAGGCCACCTATGTCGCCGCGGCAACCGCCGCCGGCTGGGACCGTGCGAGCCTGGACTGCCCGCTCGGCGTTCCGGGCCAGCCCCGGCCGATAGGCTAGGGCCTCCCGCGGCGACGGACCGGCGTGGAGCCGCCGTTCCGCCCGGAGGCGGGTCCGCGGCAGGGCCGCCAAGCCTGCGGAGCCGCCGGCTTCACCTCTGCCTTGCGCTCTCCGACGCAGGCGGATAGTGGAGACTTCAAGCTGGTGCATGCGATCTCGGTTTCGATGCGTCGGTCCCTCGCTCCCGCCCAAGCGTCAGCCAAGCTCCATCGATCGTGCGTCACTCCTCGCTTCTGCTCGTGACTGCCCTGATCGCCCTGGTCCTCATCGGTCTTGGCGCACGAACGGCGGTCGCGGTCGAATCGGTGCGTGTGCCGGTCGACACCCGCGCGATCGACCTCACCCGCTCCGTCCAGCGCTATAATGGCCAGGGGGACCGCATCCAGGTCTCCACCGCTCCCGGGGCGGACGGCATCGTCCGTCGCATCGAGGTCGGCGCCAAGGTGGCGGGGACCCAGCCGAACTGGATCGTCTTCGCGCTGACCAACGACTCGGACGAGCAGCTCGAGCGGCTGGTCGTGGTCCCGCATTTCCGCCTTTCGGGGTCCGGGGTCATCTGGCCCGACCTCGGCACGACCCGCATCTCGGCCATCACGGCGAGCCAGGGCTTCGCGCCGGAGGCCGCGGAGAGTGCGGACGCCGACATCTTTCGCCTGACGCTCGATCCGGGGGCCACGGTGACCTATGTCGCCGAGCTTCGATCCGCGACCCTGCCGCAGATCACGCTGTGGGACCCGGACGCCTACAAGGACAAGCTGACGAGCCTCACGCTCTACAAGGGCATCGTGATCGGCATTGCGGGCCTGATGGCGCTGTTCCTGACCATCATATTCGTCGTGCGGGGCGCCCTCATCTTCCCCGCCTCGGCCGCGCTCGCCTGGGCGGTGCTCTGCTACGTCTGCATCGAGTTCGGTTTCTGGCAGCGCATGTTCACCGTCGGCGGAGACGCCGACCGGGTCGCGCGTGCGGTGGCGGAGGCGGGCCTGGCGGCCACCCTGCTGGTCTTCCTTTTCGCCTATCTGAACCTCAGCCGCTGGCATGTCCGCTACGCCCACATCGCGATCGGCTGGCTGATCTTCCTGGGCGCCCTCATCGGCTTCGCGCTCTACGATGCGCCGGTGGCCGCGGGGATCGCCCGCATCATGCTCGCCACCGTGGCGGTCGTCGGCTTCACGCTGGTCGTGTATCTCGCCACGCACGGCTACGATCGCGCCGTCATGCTGACGCCGACCTGGCTGCTGCTGCTGGTCTGGGTCACGGCCGCCGGTTTCGCGGTGACGGGCTCGCTCACCAACGATCTGGTCTCGCCCGCGCTGATGGGCGGCCTCGTGCTGATCGTGATGCTGATCGGCTTCACCATCATGCAGAACGCCTTCGCCGGCGGCACCCTGGCCCATGGCGTGGTCTCGGATGCCGAACGCAAGGCGCTCGCGCTGACGGGCTCGGGCGACATCATCTTCGACTGGGACGTCAACGCCGACCGCGTCTATGTCAGTCCGGACGTGGAGCACCAGCTCGGGCTTCGGCGAGGCGACCTCGAAGGGCCGGCTTCGAGCTGGTTCGATCGGCTGCACAACGCCGACCGGGACCGCTACCAGGCCTGC
>CAXTVD010000001.1:0-14237 GCA_964247575.1 uncultured Lichenihabitans sp. | reverse complement strand
GCGGCGGACGGGGAATACTACTCCTTCATGCTCACGGCCCCGCCGGTCGTGGGCGCCGCTGGCGAGGTGGTCCCCGTCATCGGGACCCTGGCCGACGTCACGGATGCCAAGGTGTCGGAGGAACGGCTGCTGCACGACGCGGTGCATGACAGCCTGACCGGCCTGCCCAATCGCGAACTGTTCTTCGACCGGCTGGAGACGGCCATGACGCTTGCCCGCGAGGACGAGCGGAGCACCCCTTCGGTCATCTGCCTCGACATCGATCGGTTCAAGCAGATCAACGATCAGGTCGGCCTGTCCGTCGGCGACTCGATCATGCTCACGCTGACTCGCCGCCTCAAGCGCCTGCTGCGCGCGTCCGACACGCTCGCCCGCATCGGCGGCGACCAGTTCGCCTTCATCATCGTGTCGGAACAGCAACCCGAGGGGCTCAGCCAATTGGCTGATACCGTCCGCCGGGCCCTCAACACGCCCGTGACCTTCTCCACCTACGAGGTCGCCCTGACCGCCTCGGTGGGCGTCGCGCTCTACGACCCGCACATCCACGCCAAGCGGGACGACGTCCTCAAGGACGCCGAGATCGCGATGACCCACGCTAAGCGCGAGGGT
This sequence comes from uncultured Lichenihabitans sp., assembly GCA_964247575.1. Lineage (GTDB taxonomy): Bacteria > Pseudomonadota > Alphaproteobacteria > Rhizobiales > Beijerinckiaceae > Lichenihabitans. The sequence goes on along the minus strand of CAXTVD010000001.1, from coordinate 13,628 downwards.
GGGGACCGGGTCGAGCACTACCGGACCGGCATGCGGGCCCTGCGCGCCGATCATCTCGCCCTTGAAAGCGACCTGCGCCGGGCGGTGGAACGCAACGAGATGCGGATCCTGTTCCAGCCGATCGTCCGGCTGGAAGACCGGACGATCGCGGGCTTCGAGGCGCTGCTGCGCTGGGAGCATCCCCGCCTTGGCCTCCTCGCTCCCTCCGAGTTCATCCCCCTGGCCGAACAGACCGGCCTGATCCTCGAACTCGGACTGTTCGCCCTCGACCGGACCGCCCGCGAACTTGCCTGCTGGCAGCAGGCCCTCGACGTCTCGCCGCCGATCTATGCGAGCGTGAACGTGTCGTCCCGCCAGCTGCTGCGCCACGACCTCCTCGCCGACGTGAAGACCGTGCTCAAGCGGTCGGGCGTGCTGCGCCACTCGCTCAAGCTGGAGCTGACCGAAAGCCTCATGATGGAGAACCCGGAATATGCGGCGCAGATGCTGCATCGGATCCGGGACCTCGGCGCCGGCCTGTCGCTCGACGACTTCGGCACGGGCTACTCCTCGCTGTCCTACCTCCAGCGCTTTCCCTTCGACACGATCAAGATCGACCAGAGTTTCGTCCGGCAGAACGGCATGGGCAACCGGCCGGTGATCCTGCGCTCGATCGTGACGATGGCGCATGATCTCGGCATGGAGGTCGTGGCCGAAGGCGCGGAATCGGAAAGCGACGTCGTGGAGCTGTCGCAGATGGGCTGCGAATACGCCCAGGGCTTCGCCTTCGGCAAGCCCGTCAGCGCCGCCGAGGCGCGCCGCCTCGTGGGGGCGCCCGCCGACGTCGCCGCCTGAGCGGAGATCTCAGCCTTGCGGGGCTCGCCCCTCGGCCAGGATCTTGAGGAGGTATTGGCCGTAGGTGCTCTTGGCGAGCGTGCGGGCGAGGCCTTCGAGATGGGCGGCGTCGATCCACCCTTGTGTGAAGGCGATCTCCTCGGGGCAGGCGATACGGAAGCCCTGTCGCCGCTCGTAGACGCGCACGAACTCCGCCGCCTCGAGCAGCGAGTCGGGCGTGCCCGTGTCGAGCCAGGCAAAGCCGCGGCCCATGCGCTGCACCTTCAGGGTGCCGCGCTCGAGGTAGATCCGGTTGAGGTCGGTGATCTCGAGTTCGCCGCGCGGGGAGGGCTTCAGCTTCGCGGCGAGCTCCACCACCTCCGCATCGTAGAAGTAGAGCCCCGTCACCGCCCAGTTCGACTTGGGAGCCAGCGGCTTCTCCTCGATGGAGAGCGCCGTGCCTGCCTCGTCGAAATCGACCACGCCGTACCGTTCGGGATCGTTGACGTGATAGGCGAAGACTGTGGCTCCGATGGCACGCTCCATAGCCGGGCGCATGAGCTCGGGCAGGCCATGCCCGTAGAAGACGTTGTCACCCAGGATCAGCACCGAGTGCTCGCCGCCGATGAAATCGGCCCCGAGAATAAAGGCCTGGGCGAGCCCGTCGGGGGAGGGCTGCACGGCGTAGCGGAGGTGCATGCCCCACTGCGATCCGTCGCCCAGCATGCGCTCGAAATGGGGCAGATCGCTCGGGGTCGAGATGATCAGGACGTCCTTGATCCCCGCCAGCATCAGCGTCGACAGAGGGTAGTAGATCATCGGCTTGTCGTAGATCGGCAACAGCTGCTTGGAGATCACCGTGGTCATCGGATGCAGCCGTGTCCCGCTGCCGCCGGCTAGAATGATTCCGCGCATCGTCCGCTCCACGCTCTGGCTTGCAGCCGGCCGGGCTGTCCGGGCCGCCGTCGATGGCGACGTCGGAGCGACCGGCACTCCAGCGCGTATCGCCGATCCAAAGGTCCCTCACAAGTCTTTCGTCCGGCCTGGGGACAGCGTGGTGAACGCTCAGGCCTTGACGATGTGCGCCCCGGTCAGCCCGGCCCGGGCGCAGGCATTGCGGGTGTCGACCACGATCGGGGCGTGTGCGGCGACCGCGCCGTAGTCGACGTCGTCGTGATCGGTCGCGATCAGCACCGCATCGCTCGCGGCGAGCGAGGCCGCGTCGAGGGGCGAGGAGCGACGCCCGGCCAGCCCGGGGTGCTCGCGGGTCGGCGGGATCTGCGGCACGTGCGGGTCGTGATACGTCACCGTGGCGCCGCGCGCTTCGAGCAGCTCCATCAGCCGGAACGAGGGGCTCTCGCGTGTGTCCTCGATGTTCTTCTTGTACGCGACGCCGAGCACGAGGATGCGCGCGTCCCGCAGGCCTCGGCCCGCCCGGTCATCGAGGGCGCGGGCCACGCGGTCGACGACGTAGTGCGGCATGGCCGTGTTGATCTCGCCGGCGAGCTCGATGAAGCGGGTCGGGGTGTCGAACTCGCGGGCCTTCCAGGCGAGATAGAAGGGGTCGATCGGCACGCAGTGGCCTCCGAGCCCGGGGCCGGGATAGAAGGGCATGAAGCCGAACGGCTTGGTCTTGGCGGCCTCGATCACCTCCCAGATGTCGATGCCCATCGGCTCGTAGACGACCTTCAACTCGTTGACGAGCGCGATGTTGACGGAGCGGAAGATGTTCTCCGTGAGCTTGACGGCCTCGGCCGTCGCCGTGGAGGAGACCGGCACGGTGCGGACCACGAGGCGGTCGTAGAGGGCGGTGGCCAGTGCCAGCGCGTCCGGCCCCTCGCCGCCCACCACCTTGGGGATCGTCGACGTCTGGTAGGTGGCGTTGCCGGGGTCCTCGCGTTCCGGGGAGAAGGCGAGGAAGAAGTCGGTGCCGCAGCGCAGGCCGCCGGCTTCCAGGATGGGTCTCACGAGTTCGGCCGTCGTGCCCGGCCACGTCGTCGATTCCAGCACGATCAGCTGCCCCGGCCGCAGCCGCGCCGCGATTGCCCGCGCCGTGCGCTCGATGAAGGACATGTCCGGCTCGCGCTGGCGGGTCAGCGGGGTGGGCACGCAGATCAGGATGGCGTCGGGCTCGTCGAGGCGCGCGAAATCGTGGGTCGCGGTGAAGCGGCCCGCCCGGGCGGCGTCGTGGATGGCCTCGGTCGGGATGTGCCTGACGAAGCTCTTGCCGATATTGAGGTCGGCGACCCGAGCCTCGTTGATGTCAAAGCCGAGCACCCGGAAGCACGCCTTGGCGGCGGCGAGCGCCAGCGGCAGGCCGACATAGCCGAGGCCGACGATGCCGATCACGCACGAGCGATCCTGGATGCGCCGGAGCAAGGCGGAGACGGCAGGCGGCTGGGCGGGCGGGGGAGTGAAGGGCACCGATCTCTCGCGGCTTGCGGGAAGGTGCGCGATCCTAGCGGTCCATGCCGCCGGGGCCAAACCGGCTTTCGGGCGCCGGCGTTGGCAGCGGGCGCGCGCACGCTAGTTGGACATGCAGCCGGGCGCGAAGGCTCTCGATCGGGGCCGCGCCCCAAGAACGGAGATGACAATGGAATATCGACGCCTGGGCGCCTCGGGGTTCAATGTGCCGGCCCTGAGCTTCGGAACGGGCACGTTCGGAGGACGCGGCGAGTTCTTCGGGGCCTGGGGCTCGACGGACGTAACCGAGGCGCGCCGCCTGCTGGATGTCTGCCTCGACGCCGGGCTGAACATGTTCGACAGCGCCGATGTCTATTCGGCCGGCGCAGCGGAGGAGATCCTCGGCGAGGCGATCAAGGGGCGGCCACGCGATTCGGTCCTGATCTCCACGAAGGCGACCTTCCGGCTGGGCAACGGGGCAAACCAGGTCGGCTCCTCGCGCTACCACCTGGTCGATACCGTCCACAAACAGCTCAAGCGCCTCGGGACCGACTACATCGACCTCTTCCAGCTGCATGGCTTCGACGCCAAGACGCCTGTCGACGAGGTGCTGTCGACCCTCGACCAGCTCGTCCGCGAGGGGAAGATCCGCTATGTCGGCGTCTCGAACTTCTCCGGCTGGCACCTGATGAAGTCGTTGGCAGTGGCCGACAAGTACGGGTATCCCCGCTACGTCGCCAACCAGACCTACTATTCGCTGGTCGGTCGCGACTACGAATGGGAGCTGATGCCGCTGGGGCTCGACCAGGGGCTCGGCGCCGTGGTGTGGAGCCCTCTGGGGTGGGGACGCCTCACCGGCAAGATCCGGCGCGGTCAGCCCCTGCCTGAGGGCAGCCGGCTGCACAAGACCGCCGAGCAGGGGCCGCCGCTCGAGGACGGCTATGTCTATAGGGTCGTCGACGCCCTGGACGCCGTCGCCGCCGAGACCGGCAAGAGCGTCCCGCAGATCGCCCTGAACTGGGTCCTGCAGCGGCCGACGGTGTCGACCGTGATCATCGGCGCGCGGAACGAGGAGCAGCTCAAGCAGAACCTCGGGGCGATCGGCTGGACGCTCACGCCCGACCAGATCAAACGGCTCGACGAGGCCAGCGCGACGCCGCTCGCCTATCCCTACTGGCACCAGGCCGGCTTCGCCGAACGCAATCCCTCGCCGGTCTGACGCCCCCGTCGCGACGGGACGGCCACGCCCAGGTGGGCGGGGCCTCGTCCCCGGCCATGGTCTCCCCGAGCCGCTCGTCCAACGTGATCGCCACGCATTGCGCGCCGTTCCCGCCGCAACTCGAAGCGTGTAGGACACGGCCGCGATCCGCGAGCGCCCCTCAGGACATTCGATCGACCCCATGACCGCAACACTCCTTTTCGACCTCGACGGCACGCTTGTGGAAAGCGATCCCCTGCACTTCCAGGCGTTCCAGCGCACCTTCGGGCCGCATGGGGTGACGGTCGACTGGGAGACCTACCGGACGCGCATCATCGGCAAGGCCAACAGCGCGATCGCGCTCGAGTTTCTGCCGCATGTGCCCCTCGAGCAGCATGCGGGAGTCATGGACTCCAAGGAAGCCGTCTACCGGAACCTCGTCGACACGCTGGACCCGGTGCCGGGGCTCGTCGCGCTGCTCGACTGGGCGGACGCGGCCGAAATTCCGTGCGGTGTCGTCACCAACGCGCCGCGTCTCAATGCCGAACTGGTGCTGAAGGCGCTCGGCCTCGCGTCGCGCTTCAAGGTGCTCGTGATCGGGCCGGAGCTCGACGACGCCAAGCCCCATCCACGACCCTATCTCGCGGGATTGCAGGCGCTGGGCGGGGAGGCCGCGCTCTCGGTCGGCTTCGAGGACTCTCCGTCCGGCGCGATGTCGGCCTATGCCGCCGGGCTCGCCGTCGTTGGTCTTCTGACCTCCGTTCCGGGAACGATGCTGACCCAGGCCGGCGCCACCCTCCTTGCCCGCGACTTCAGCGATCCCGCCGTGATGGAGTTCGTTCGCCGGCGCACCGCCGGACCGTCTGCCGAGGGCTGAGCGGCCCGTCGCGCTTCCCTTGGCACGCGCCGACCGGTAGAAGATGTCCGAGAAAGGCTGACCCGTCTCCATGCGAATGTCCCAGGTGCTGAGGAGGCTCGCCGACGAGCCCGGCGAGCGCATCTCGGTCAGCACCATCTTCGGCGCGCTGAGCGACCGGTCCTTCGCGATCCTGATCGTGCTGCTGGGCCTGCCGAACTGCCTGCCGATGCCGCCGCCCATCCCCGCGGTGAGTGCGCTCCTCCTGATCCTGGTCGCGGTGCAGGTCGCGATCCGGCGCTCCGTCCCCTGGCTCCCGCGCACGCTGATGCGCAAGTCGATCAAGCAGGCCGACCTTGGCCGCGCCATCCGCCGCGCCCTGCCGCTGGTGAGCCGCCTCGAAGCGTTGTCCCGCCCCCGTCTGCATGTCTTCGATGCAAGGACGGGCGCGCTGCTCAGCGGGTTGCTGCTCCTGATCATGGCCTTCGGCATGCTCACGGCCGCCCCGCTGATCGGTCAGGTTCCTTACGGCATTGCGGTGTGCCTCATCGGCCTCGGGCGCTCGGAGGGCGACGGGCTCTTCGTGCTCTCGGCGATAATATCGGGCGCTATCGGCGCCGCGCTCAGCGCAAGCTTTCTCTACGCGCTCTTTGTCGCAATTCGCGAAATGGTCTGAAGCCGAACAACATCGTCCGAATTCCGCATCGACCGGTAACAATTCCGTCGGCGTGCAGTCATGATCGGTCACGACGGCCGATCTGCCCGGCCGATGGGACCACACGACGCAGGTCGCACCAAAGAGACTTGCAGTCTTCTTCCTGCCCTTGGGGTCAAACCTTTTCGGAGGAGCGAAACCCAGCCCCATCCAGCCGTATCTTCAGCGTCCGATACGGACAGTGGAGATGGACATGACGTTTTTTCACGCCTTGATGCGGACGGCGGCCGTGGCGGGTCTGCTGGCGACGGCCAGTGTGAGCCTGGAGACGGGAGCCTATGCCGCTGATCCCATGGTCGGCGGTGCGCCGATGTCGCCGCAGAAAACCATCGTCGAGAATGCCTCCAAGGCCAGCAACCTGACCACGCTCGTGGCAGCCGTCAAAGCGGCCGGTCTGGTCGAGACGCTGATGGGCCCCGGTCCCTTCACGGTCTTCGCCCCGACCGACGCAGCCTTCGACAAGGTGCCCAAGGAGACTCTGGCGAAGCTGCTGCAGCCCGACATGAAGCCCACGCTGCAGAAGATCCTGACCTATCACGTGGTCGCGGGCACGCTGACGGCCGCCGACCTCGTCAAGCAGGTCAAGTCGATGGGCGGCATGGACGCGCTGAAGACCGTCGAGGGCGGCACCCTGACCGCCAAGATGGACGGTGACAAGCTCGTCCTCGTGGACGAGATGGGCGGCACGGCCACCGTCGAGACGGCCGATGTCATGCAGTCGAACGGCGTCGTCCACGTGATCGACAGCGTGCTGATGCCGAAGTAGCGCCTGCTGCGGCAGGACGCTCGCCCGCGCCCTCGAAGTCCGCGCGGCGCGCGTCCTGCTTGTGCTTCCATCTAGAGCGGCTTCAGGCCCCGCTCGATCGCGGCGCGCCGGCCCTCGAGGAACGGCGGCAGCGACAGCCGCTCGCCCAGGCGGTCGAGCGGCTCGTCTGTGGCGAACCCCGGTCCATCCGTCGCGATCTCGATGAGAATGCCGTTCGGTTCCCGGAAATAGAGGCTCTGGAAATAGTAGCGGTCCACCGGCCCGCTGGAGGGTAGCCGCGCGGCCCGGAGACGGGCCGCCCAGGCGCGGTACTGCTCGTCGTCCGGGGTCCGGAACGCAAGATGGTGGACGGCCCCGGCGCCCTGGTGGGCGGTCGGCAGGTGAGGTTCGACCTTGACGTGGACTTCGTGGTCGGGGCGGCCGCCCTCGCCCATCTCGTAGACGTGAACCGCCGCTCCGTCAGCATCGGGGTAGGTTCGGGCGGCACGCATGTCGAGCACCGCGCGGAGCACGTTCTCGGTGGGCGCGAGCGAGGGAACGCTCAGCACGACATGTCCAAGGCCCCGGATCTGGTGCGCTGCCGGGACCGGGCTTCGCGCCCAGGGGTTGGACTCGCCGCGGCCGCCGTCGTCGACGAGCGTGAGGCGCTGCCCCTCCGGATCCTCGAAATCGAGCACGGCCCGGCCGTCCCGCTCGGCCAGGGTCGCCTGCCGCACCCCATGGTGCTCCAGCCGCGCCCGCCACCAGTCGAGTGCGGCGGCGCCGGCCACCCGCAGGCCGGTCCGGACGATGGCATTGGTGCCGCGACTCTCCGGCGCCGCCGGCCAATCGAAGAAGGTGAGGTCCGAACCGGGACTGGCGAGGCCGTCCGCGTAGAACAGATGGTAGGCGGAGGTGTCGTCCTGGTTGACCGTCTTCTTGACCAGCCGCAGGCCGAGGACATCGGTGTAGAAGCGGTGGTTGTCCGCCGCCCGGGCTGTGATCGCCGTAACGTGGTGAAGCCCGGTCAGCTGCATCGTGTCCGTCCTTGCGTTCGGCGCGGCGGCGACGCGCGCGCCTCGGAGGCTCCCGGCCGGTCAGGCGATGATATCGGGTGTCAGCCGGTCTTCGAGATGGCCGATCCGGTCGCGCAGGATCAGCTTGCGCTTCTTGAGCCGCTGAAGCTGGATCTGGTCACCGATCTTCAGGGCCGTCAAGGCGACGATGGCGGCATCGAGGTCGCGATGTTCCTCGCGCAAACGCTCGATCTCCACCAGGGCGGTCTTCCGCTCGTCCGTGTTGAACTCATCCACCGGCGCCGGCGCCCCCACACGCGTGCTCGTCGATCCATCGCCGAAGGCGACGCGGCCGAGGCTCTCGCCGTGACCCCTCGGCGGCGTCGCGAGCAAGGATAGCCACGGGGGCGTGACGCCTGCAAGTCGCTGGCCCGCATCGGCGACGCCGGCGCGAACGCCGGGCCGGACAAGCGCCGGCGCCTTGAACCGAAAGGAAGCATCGGGGGTTTACGCCACGCTGCACGGCCTGCCCGCCGTTCGGAATGGGCCAGAGGCCCTTGTACGCGAGGAGAGCGATGTGCCTGTCGTCGTAGTCACTGGAGCTGGCGCGGGGGTCGGTCGGGCCACGGCCCGGGAGTTCGCGCGGCAGGGCTACGACGTGGGTCTGATCTCGCGTAGCCAGGAGCGTCTGGACGCGGCGGCCAGGGAGGTCCGCGACATGGGGGGACGCGCCTGTTCCGTCGTGGCGGACGTCGCAGACGCCAACGCGGTCGAGGCAGCCGCCGAGACGATCGAGAACGAGCTCGGGCCGATCGACGTCTGGGTCAACAACGCGATGGCGACGGTCTTCTCGTCGGTTTCGAGGACCACGCCGGACGAGGTCAGGCGCGGAACAGAAGTCACCTATCTCGGAACGGTCCATGGCGTCATGGCAGCCCTCAAGCGAATGCGTAAGCGGGACCGGGGCACCATCATCAATGTCGGATCGGCGCTGGTCTACCGGTCCGTTCCCCTCCAGGCCGTGTATTGCGGGGCGAAAGCGGCCATTCGCGGCTTCACGGACGCGCTTCGCTCCGAACTGATCCACGACGGATCGCGCATCAAGCTCACGATGGTGCACCTGCCGGCCGTCAACACCCCGCAGTTCGACTGGGAACTGAACAAGATGGGATACAAGGCGCAGCCCGTGCCGCCGATCTATCAGCCGGAGGTGGCGGCGCGGGCCATCGTTTTTGCGGCGCTGCACCATCGCCGGGAGATCTGGGTGGGCTTTTCTACCGTGCTCGCCATCATGACCAATCGCATCGCGCCGGGCCTCGCGGACCGTTTTCTCGCCCGCTACGGCTATGCCGCCCAGATGGCAGACCATCGCGAACCCCAAGGGGCGCCCGATAACCTCTACGCGCCGGTACCCGGCAGCTATGCCGCGCATGGGCGTTTCGATGCCAAGGCCCGCGAGACCAGCTGGGAGACGTTCACCAGCCGGCACCGGGATGCGGTGACGCTGGTCGGCCTTGCGGGACTCGCTGCTGGCTTGCGCCTGATCGCCAGACGTCTGCGGAACTGACGGCCCCGACGCGCGCAGGCCGGGGCGAACAACCCAGAGACCGAGATGGAGCGTTGTCGATGCCGGGCGATCACTACGACGTCATCATCGTCGGTTCGGGACCGGGCGGTGGCGCAATGGCTCACCGGCTCGCCTCGACGGGCAAGCGCATCCTGATCCTGGAACGCGGGAGCTACCTGCCGCGGGAGTCATCGAACTGGGATTCGAAGACCGTTTTCGTCGACGGAAAGTACCAGGTGGCCGAAACGTGGTATGGGCGCGACGGGTCGACGTTTCAGCCGGGCCTGCACTATGTCGTGGGGGGAAACTCCAAGGTCTATGGTGCGGCGCTGTTCCGCCTGCGGGAGCGCGACTTCGACGAGGTGATCCATCACGGCGGCGTGTCGCCTGCCTGGCCACTGAAATACGACGCCTTCGAACCCTATTACCTGCAGGCGGAAAAGCTGTTCCACGTGCACGGCAATCGGGGCGAGGATCCGACCGAGCCGCGCTCGACGGAAGGCTATCCCTTTCCCGCCGTCTCGCATGAACCGCTGATCGCAGGCCTGAGCGACGCCTTCGCCGCCCAGGGGCTCAAGCCCTTCCATCTCCCCCTCGGTATCCTGCTCGACGAGAAGAACGGTCAGGCGACCCCGACCAGCATCTGCATCCGCTGCAGCGCGTTCGACGGCTTTCCCTGCCTCCTGAACGGCAAGGCGGATGCGCAGGTAATCTGCATCGACCCCACGCTCCGCCGACACGACAATGTGACGTTGCTGACGGGAGCCTACGTGTCGCGTTTGGAGACCGACCCGTCCGGCCGGACCGTTTCGGCCGTCCACGTCACGCGGAACGGGATGGAGGAGCGCTATTCAGCCGACATCGTCGTGGTGGCCTGCGGCGCCCTCAGTTCCGCCCTGCTGCTCCTGCGCTCGGGCAACGACAAGCACCCGAATGGTCTTGCCAACCGCTCGGACCAGGTCGGCCGCAACTACCTCCGGCACAACCAGTCCGTGCTGATGGCGCTGCTCAAGCAAAAGAACCGGACGGTGTTCCAGAAGACGCTTGCCGTCAGCGACTTCTACTTCGAGTCGGAGGCCTGGGAGTACCCGATCGGGCTGATCCAGATGTGCGCGACCTCGCATGGCGAGCAGGTCCGGGGCGAGGTCGTGCCGGCCTGGCTGAACGACTGGCTTCCCGAGACGCCGTTCGACGCCGTGGCGGACCACGCGCTGGATTTCTGGCTGTCGAGCGAGGACCTGCCGACGCCCGAGAACCGCATTTCCTACGATGGGGATAGGGTCATCCTGAACTGCGAGCCCACCAATATGGAGGCGCATCATCGCCTGAAGCAGCAGTTGGAGAAGCTGATGAAGCAGGTCGGCGCCGCGCCGGTGCTGCTCAACCGCGACCTCTATTTCGGCAAGAACATCCCCATCGGCGGGACGGCGCACCAGGCCGGCACCTGCCGCTTCGGGACCGATCCGACGACCTCCATCCTGGACCTCGACTGCAAGGCGCACGAGCTCGACAACCTGTATGTGACCGACGCGAGTTTCTTTCCCTCGATCGGCGCGGTGAACCCGACGCTGACGATCATCGCCAACGCCCTGCGGGTCGGCGACATCGTCCGTCAGCGGCTTGGCGCCGGGCCGGGTGCCTCGCCCATGCCGGTCAAGGCGCAGTCGCCCGATCTCGAACGGGTTTAGAGGGCAGGGCGGTGGAGGGCTTCGACGTCATCGACGACCGCTTCAAGGCCTGTGTGCTCCCCAATGCGCCGTTGGAGAAGCTGGGGGACGGGTTCCGCTGGGTCGAGGGGCCCGTCTGGTTCGCCGACGCCGACATGCTGCTTTTCAGCGACCTCCCCAACAGCCGGGTCATGCGCTGGACCGAATCGGGCGGCCTCTCGGTCTTCCGCCAGAACGACGCCTTCGAGAACGGGCATGCCCGCGACAGGCAGGGTCGCCTGATCGCCTGTTCCCACCGGCACCGCTGCATCACGCGGACCGAGCTCGACGGCACGCAGACGGTGCTTGCGGAACGCTATGCCGGTCGGCGTCTCAATTCGCCCAATGACGTCGTCGTCAAGTCGGACGGCTCCATCTGGTTCAGCGATCCGCATTACGGCATCGAAACTGACTACGAGGGCGGCAAGCAGACGGCCGAGCTGCCCCCCAGCGTCTACCGGATCGACGGCGCCACCGGCCAGCTCACGGTGGTCGCCGATGGTTTCGAGGGGCCCAACGGGCTCTGCTTTTCGCCGGACGAGAGCCTTCTCTATATTGCGGAAACCGGCCCCCGGTTGGCCGAGCATCCCGAACGGGCGATCCGCGTCTTCGATGTCGCCTCGAGCGGGGCGAGCCTGCGCGACGGGCGAGACTTCCACCGGGTGCAGCCGGGCTTCGCCGACGGCTTCTGCTGTGACGACCTCGGCAACATCTGGAGCAGTGCGGCCGACGGCGTTCACTGCATCGACCCCTCCGGGGCGCTGCTTGGCAAGATCAAGGTGCCCTCGACCGTGTCGAACCTCCGCTTCGGCGGCCGGAACCGGTCCCGGCTGTTCATCTGCGCGTCGCATGGGCTCTACGCGATCTATACCAATCGTCGGGGAGTGACGACGCCGTGAGCGCCCTCGAGGTGAAGGGGCTTTCGGCCATCAGCATGATCTGCGCCGACCTCGATCGGACGCAGGCCTTCTACCGGGCGCTCGGCTTCGTCCCATCCGAACGCCGACCGATCGTCGATGCCGGCTGGCACCAGCTGCGGGGCACGGTGGGACGTGCCGCCGAGTGCCTCCGCATGCGGCTTGGCGCCCAGACGGTCGAGTTCGTCCGCTTCGATCCGCCGGGCGCCCCTTACCCGCCGGACAGCACGTCGACCGACCTGTGGTTCCAGCACATCGCCATCGTCGTCGCCGACCTCGACGCGGCGCATGCAAGGCTCGGCCCGCTCGCCTTCACACCCATCTCACGGAACGGCCCGGAGCGCCTGCCCCCCTCGACCGGAGGTGTCGGCGCCTTCAAGTTCCGCGACCCCGACGGGCATCCGCTCGAGTTGCTCCATTTCCCGAGCGGCGTCGGCGACGCCTGCTGGCACGAGCCGGCCGGTCCGCTGTTCCGCGGCATCGACCACTCCGCCATCGCTGTCGGCGACGCCGCGGCCTCGATAGAGTTCTATGGGGAGGTCCTCGGCTTGACGGTCGGAGAGCGAGCGGTGAATCACGGGCCCGAGCAGGAGCGGCTCGACGACCTGCCCGAAGACGTCGTGGACGTGATCCCCCTTCGGCCGCGAGAACGCGTTACGCCGCACGTCGAACTGCTGGGTTACCGCATCGGAACTCGCCGACCCCAGCCGCTCGGGTCCGGGCCAGCCGACATCGCGGCGACGTGGATGATCTTCGAAGGAGCTCCCCGCGAAGGCGTCCGCCCGGCCGCCCGGGGCACGATGCTGGCCGACGGTCGTGCCGGAACGGCGATGGCGGATCCGGACGGTCACCGGCTGATCCTTCTGGACCCGTGACGCCCATCATCTGGCGCGCAAACGTCCCGCAAAAAGCGTGGTTCCATCGCAAAGATTTGATGACGCTGAGCCGGATCGCCCCTTGGGGTCGCCGGGCAAACATGACAGCCTTCCGTTTGGTGATCGGTCCGGCACCATCGGTCCAAGGAGTCAGGGATGTCTTTGCAAAGTCATATTGCAGAACTCGCTCGTCGCCACCAAGCCCTCGAAAAGGAGATCCAGCTCGTCAAGACGGCCCATAGCGTCGATACGCTCCGCATGGCCGAACTGAAGCGCAAGAAGCTGGTTCTGAAAGACGAAATCGAGAAGCTGCGGCACTGACACGTCGGGCGGCGCCCGGGCCGGGGCCCGGCGTCGATTGCCTCGCCGTATCGGGATGCGGCGTCAGCGGCCGGACAGATGGTCGCTGTTTCGAACCACACTCGATAAGCCGGAATTGACAAGGTAATAAGACGACCTTGGTTCGCGTGGGTTGCACCGCACAAACAGCCATGAAGTCGCCATGTGCGACATATAAGTGACAGCATGGAGCCACGGCTGGTCCGTGCTCTTTGCGCCCATGCCGGGCGCGCGGGGAACAAGTGATGGCCGCAGCCCTTCCGATGATCTCAAGTGAGAGCGGACTCACCCGTTATCTCAACGAGATCCGTCGTTTTCCCATGCTGCAGCCCGAACAGGAGTTCATGCTGGCCAAGCGCTGGCGTGAGCATGGTGATCGGGATGCTGCGCATGAACTCGTGACGTCGCACCTTCGTCTCGTGGCGAAGATCGCGATGGGCTACCGCGGCTATGGCTTGCCGATCGGCGAGGTCATTTC